>JBMTCD010000143.1:0-10131 GCA_049430545.1 Luteolibacter sp. | reverse complement strand
ATCCAGGAAATGGTATTGATGGAAGCGCTGCCCCAGGGAGCTGCGCAGACCGCGCCGGAGGGATTGGCGAGTTCGCGGTGGCCTGGAAGAAACGGGACGAGCTGTTCCGCCACACCGATGGGCCCGACGCCCGGACCACCGCCGCCGTGGGGGATGCAGAAGGTCTTGTGGAGGTTGAGATGGCACACGTCCGCGCCGATCAGGCCGGGCGAGGTGAGGCCGACCTGCGCGTTCATGTTCGCGCCGTCCATGTAAACCTGACCGCCGTGATCGTGGATGATCCGGCAGATGTCCTTGATGGTTTCCTCGAAGACGCCGTGGGTGGACGGATACGTCACCATCAGTGCGGCGAGGTTCCCGGCATGCTCGCCGGCGCGGGCCGTGAGATCGGCGACATCGATGTTTCCGGACTCATCGCATTTCACACCCACCACCTTCATGCCGCACATCACGGCGGACGCGGGGTTGGTGCCGTGGGCGGAAACGGGGATCAGGCAGACGTTGCGATGGGCCTCACCGCGCGAGAGATGATAACCGCGGATGGCGAGCAGGCCGGCATATTCGCCCTGCGAGCCCGCGTTCGGTTGGAGCGAGACCGCGGTGAATCCAGTCACATTGGCCAGCCATGTTTCCAACTCGCCGAGCATTTCCCGATAACCCGCGCTTTGGTCGGCGGGAACGAACGGATGCAGCGAGGAAACTTCCGGCCAGCTCAACGGCACCATCTCGGAAGTCGCGTTGAGTTTCATCGTGCAGGAACCGAGCGCGATCATCGATTCGTTGAGCGCGAGGTCCTTCGATTCGAGACGCTTGATGTAACGCAGCATCTCGGTTTCCGAATGATGGCTGTTGAAAACCTTCTGCTTGAGGAATTCCGAGTCGCGTGAAAGCGCGCTGTCCCACGAAATGCTTTCGGAAATATCGAAATCAATTTGGCTGACACCAAAGACACCGGCGATGGAGTAAAGATCGCCGTCCTCCGTGGTTTCATCCAGCGAGATGCCGACGATGTCATCGTTCACCAGGCGGAGGTTCACGCCGTTCATGGTGGCCGCACGGCAGGTAGCTGCAGCTTCCCCGGGAACGCGGACGAACAGGGTGTCGAAGAAAGATTCGCTCATCAGTTCCGCGCCGTTCGCCTTGAGAGCCGCGGCAAGGACGCGCGTCCTGCGGTTCACTTCGCGCGCGATGTCTTTGAGTCCTTCGGGTCCGTGATACACCGCATACATCGATGCCATCACGGCCAGCAGCACCTGCGCGGTGCAGATGTTGGAGGTCGCCTTGTCGCGGCGGATGTGTTGCTCGCGGGTTTGCAGCGAGAGCCGGTATCCGGGCTTGCCGCGCGAGTCGACCGACACGCCGATGAGACGGCCGGGCATCTTGCGTTTGAGCGCGTCCTTGCAGGCCAAGAAGGCCGCATGCGGACCACCGAATCCCATCGGCACGCCAAAGCGCTGCGAGCTGCCCACGCAGATGTCCGCGCCGAAGGATCCCGGTGCCTTCAAGAGGGTGAGCGCGAGAATGTCCGCCGCCACGATGCATGTCGCACCCGCGGATTTCGCCTTGGCAAAAAATCCGCAGAAGTCATCGATGCGCCCGCGCGTGTCGGGATACTGGACCAATACAGCAAACACGCTACCGTCGTTGTCGAACTCACAGCTTTGCCAGTCGCCAATGATCACTTCGATGCCAAGCGGCTCGGCCCTGGTGATGACCACGTCAATCGTCTGCGGATGGCAGTTGTCGGAGACGAAGATTGCCTTGCCCTTCGGCGCGCCAGCGAGTGCCAGGCTCATCGCTTCGGCGGCGGCGGTGCCCTCGTCGAGCAGCGACGCGTTCGCCACATCGAGCCCGGTGAGTTCGGTGATCATCGTCTGGAAGTTGAGCAGCGCTTCGAGCCGGCCCTGCGCGATCTCCGCCTGATAGGGCGTGTAAGCGGTGTACCAGCCCGGGTTTTCCAGGATGTTGCGCTGGATCACGCCCGGTGTGTGGGTGCCGTGATATCCCTGGCCGATGAACGACTTGAGCAGCTTGTTCTTGCCCATGATCGACTTCAAGCGGGCGAGCGCCTGCTGCTCGCTGAGCGGCGCGGGCAGCTCGAGCGCCCCGTCCATCCGGATCCCCGCCGGCACTGCGGCGTCGATCAATTTATCCAAGGATTCGAAACCGGTTTGTTGCAGCATCGACTCGCGGTCGGTGCCGATGGATCCCAGATGGCGGCGGCGGAATGCGGTGAAGTCGGACATGGAGGTGGGGCGCTGATCCGCGGTGGAAATCGCGGCTGCCCCTCCATACTGGAAAATGCCCGGCGCGCAACCCCAGCCGACGTTTGACTGCAATTTCCGCCGCTCACTCCGCAACCGGCGTGCACGGGGTCTTGAGTTCGTTGCGCAGCCGCTTGCTTTCACCCGCCGCCTTGTCCTGCAACCGCCGGCGCTCGGCGCTCAGGCATTGCCACAAATCCGGCACGAAAAGATCGGTGAAGCCGTGATCGGAGAGCCAGATCCCGAGCGTTGCGAAATCGTTCTCGTCTCCCAGCCAATCGGCGAGCTTGAGAGGCAATGAGTCGGCCGCAGGCGATGGATCCGGCAGGAAACCGAGCGCGCCAAGCCATGCCTTGAGCGCCTTGCGGGCCTCGTGGAAATCCTCCTCGCGGCCGTGATCGAGATCGCGGAAGCGCTTGCGCAATTTCCGGCGCAACTTGTCCAGCCCCTCCCCGCAGCGCCCGGCGAGCGTGTCTTCCGGCAGGGCGCGCAATTCGGCGCATGCGGCATCCATTCGCGCGGAGCACCAATCGATCGCCTCCGGCGGCGGCCGCCGCGCGGCGGAGTGAGTTTGCTGTTCGAGCAGGCCCGCGATGGCGGTGCAGGCCGCGCGATCGCCCACCCAGCCGAGCTTGTTCCAGGTATTGAAGCGCGAGACGGCATCGCGCGATGCGGCGAGCAGGCGGCCGATGGCCTGAACCTGGCTGGCGGCGGATTTGCCCAGACCGAAGAGCGCGAAGCCGCCGCGCAGCGATTTCCCGAGCTTGCGGATGGCGTGGATTTCCTCGGCCACCCGGCCCTTGGAGTCGAGCAGGCCGTGCAGCATGCGCTTCATCTCCTCGCAGTCGTGCAACAATCGTTGGCGCGCCGCCAGAGCGGCAGCTTGGTCCAGCAGGTTCATGGGCCGGCATCAAATGCACGGAAGCGCACGCTTGTCAGCGGGGATCTTGTGACAAATCCACGGCAGCGGGCTCATTCGGCCGTTTTGCCTTTTTCCACCGTGCGGTCGTGAAAGCAGAGGGCGAAAATCACCGTGATCACCGCCGCCATGCCGGCGGGGAACAACCAGTAGTCCTTCCATTCGCCCAAGGCCTTGGCCACCAGCGAAGAATCGACCGCCTCAGGAAATCCCTTGCCGAACATGCCGGCCATGGATTCCCAGAATGAGGGCGCGGGCACCTCGCCGGCCGCACTCTTGATGTTCTCCATCAAAGCGCCGTGACTGGCGGGAGCGGTGCCGTAGGCCCCGAGCGTGTTGGGCAGCGGAGTGGCGGTGAACGGCCAGTTGCCTCCGAACGCCATCCGGAATCCGAAGAACATGCCCAGTCCCTGCGTCAGGAACACCAGCAGGCCCTGCGCCTGGCCGCGCACCTCCGCAGGTGCCTTGCTGTCGGTGTAGATGAAACCGGTGACAAAGAAGAAATCGTAGCAGATGCCATGCAGCGCCACCCCGAGCAGCAGCATCCACGCCACCTGGTCGGGTGCGCCGAACGCGAACAGCAGGTAGCGCCCCACCCATGCCATCATGCCGATCAGCAACATCATTTTCACACCCAGCCGCCGGAAAAAGAACGGAATCAAGACCATGAACACGATTTCCGACATCTGGCCGATGGTCATCGTCGCCGCGGCCTGTTTGAATCCCGCCGCGCCGAGATAGGCCGAGGTCTGGCCGTAGTAATATGCCAGCGGGATGCAGATCAGCATCGAGCAGACCGCGAAGACCAGATACGACGGCTGTTTCAACAGCTTGAGCGCGTCCACCATCAACAGCGAGCCCAGGTCAAGCGGCTTGCCCTTGGCGGGAGGCGGCGTGTGCGGTAGGGTGAAGGCGTAAACCCCGAGCGCCAGACAGGATCCGGCCGCCAGCCAGAAGATGTTGAGCGAGGCCGACCATCCGGCGCTGGCGACCGCCAGCCCGGCGACAATCCAGCCGACAGTGCCCCAGACCCGGACCTTCGGAAACAATTCCGGCGGCAGGTGGGTGAAGGTGATGGTGTTGCCGAGACCCAGCGTGGGCATGAAGCACAGCATGTGCGCGATCATCAACCAGACGAGCAGCCCACCCTTGTCCGCGCCCTGCGGCGCGAGCATCGCGATCGCCACCATGATGCCGCCTCCCAGCAGCATCAAGGTGCCGAAAACCCGCTCCGAGGAGAACAGCCGGTCGGCCACCAACCCGAGGAACAGCGGCGCGATAATCGCCGCGATCGGCGCGCTTTCATAGGCTCCACCGATGAAATCCCCCAGTCCGTTGCTGCCCATCGCCAGCGCCATCGTGGCAAACCAAGCCCCCCAGACAAAAAACTGGAGGAACATCATCACGGAGAGGCGGAAGCTGACGGAGGCGTTCGTGTTCATGCGCTGGATGCGTGAAAACACCCGAAATCCCCTCGCACCGCAATCCGATAATCCAGTGCCGGTTTCCGAATGCGGAAAAGCCGCCTGCACGCGGGATGCAGGCGGCTTGCCGTGGGATGGTTGGTGGCGGCCCCGAAGCTTATTCGGCGGCGGGCTCAGCGGCTTCAGCCTTGGCGGCCTTTTTCTTGGCCGGCTTCTCCTCGACGGGCGTTTCAACCACGGCCTCGGCGGCCGGGGTTACAGCGGCTTCGTCCCCGGACTTGGCCGGGCGGTCCACCCACTCGATGTAGGCCATCGGGGCGGAGTCGCTCATGCGCGGGCCGAGCTTGGTGATCCGGCAGTAGCCGCCCTGGCGGCCCTGCGACGCGGGGGCCACTTCGGCGAAGAGTTTTTTGACAATGTCCTTCTGGTGCAGATAGGCGATCGCCAGGCGGCGGGAATGAAGGTCGTTGCGCTTGGCGAGGGTGACCAGCTTCTCGGCCACCGGACGCAGGGCTTTCGCCTTGCCGAGGGTGGTGCGGATGCGGCCGTGCTCGATCAGGCTGCACGCCAGGTTGGAAAGCAGCGCCTTGCGGTGCGAGGCGTTGCGTTTGAGTTTGGCGGTTTTGCTGCGGTGTCTCATCGGATGATGCTTCCTGGTTTGTGTGTGAGGGTTATTCGTCGAGGTTCTGGGCGATGAGGTCGGCGAGACCGACCGGGGCCTCGTCCTCCACCCCGAGGCGTGGACCGCGGCTGGCGGCCGCCACGCCGCCGGCGAGCAAGGCCGGCTCGAAAGTCATGCCTAGCCCAAGGCCCAGCTCGACGAGCTTGTCCTTGATCTCGTTGAGCGACTTCTTGCCGAAATTGCGATACTTGAGCATTTCCGCCTCGGACTTCATCGCCAGCTGGCCGACGGTGGTGATATTGGCATTGTTGAGGCAGTTGGCGGCGCGCACCGAAAGCTCGATCTCGTTGACCGACATGTTGAGCAGTTTCTTGAGCGCGGCGTTTTCCTCGCTCGATTCGGCCGGGGCCTCCTCGAATTCCACGGCGTTCTCGTCGTAGTTGACGAACACGTCGAGGTGGTGACGGAGAATGGCGGAGGCCTGCAACAGCGCGTCCTGCGGGGTGACGCGGCCGTCGGTCCAGATGTCGAGCACCAGCTTGTCGAAATCGGTGAACTGGCCGACGCGGGCGGTTTCCACGGCGTATTTGACGCGGGTGACCGGGGAGAAGATCGAATCGATGGCGATCACGCCGATCGGCTGGTCCTTGCGCTTGTTTTCATCACCGGTGGCGAAACCGCGGCCGACGCGCACTTCGAACTCGCAGTCGAATTTGACCTTCTTGTCGAGGGTGCAGATGACCTGGTCCTTGTTGACGACGGAATAGACGTTGTCGTCCTGGATGTCGCCGGCGGTGACCACGCCTTCCTTCTCGACCTTGATGGAAAGGATGCGGGGTTCCTTGTCGTTGTGGGCGAACTTGACCTTCTTGAGGTTGAGCACGATGTCGGTGACGTCCTCGACCACGCCGGGCAGGCTGGAAAACTCGTGCTGGACGCCTGCGATGCGCACGGAAGTGATGGCGGCGCCTTCCAGCGAGGAAAGCAGCACGCGGCGCAGGGAATTGCCGAGGGTGTGGCCGTATCCGCGCTCGAAGGGCTCGGCAAGGAACTGGGCGTAGGTCTCGGAGGCGGTATCCTCGTTGCGGACGAGGCGGTTCGGCAGCTCGAAACGAGCAAGTTTGGTTTCTGACATGGATGTGGTGGTTGGCCGGGTTTCCCTCCAACGGGCAGCCGCTGCGCCGGAACGACAACGGGACGGAGGACCTACGGCGTGCATGAAATGCCCGCGGGCGGCGAATAAAGATGCGGCCAACCGCCTTGCAAAGCATTTTTTCACCCCGAATCGCGCGCATTCCGGCCATCCATTGGGCGGCTCACCGCTTCGCCCGTCACCGGCGCAGGCGCTCGATTTCCTCCAGCAGCTCGAGGATGAGACGCACGCCGGCATCGTTCACTCCGCAGGTTTCCCTCAGATGCTCGATCCGGCGCACGGTCCGCAGCGCCTCGTCATCGTAGCGCTCGCCACCGCCCTGCACCGGCTGGATGAAGCCGCATTCCCGGTAGCGGACGATGGTTTCCTCGGCCACGCCGCTGATGCGGGCGAAAACCTCCAACGAATAGCCGGCATCGGGCTCCATGGTCATGGCTGGCGACGAGGGTTGAAGGTGGAAACATCGCGCAGTTTCTCCCACATCTGGCGCTCGGCTTCGCCGATCCGCTCCGGCGTCCGGATCGCAAGCACCACATGAAAATCGCCGCGCTCGCCGGATTTCCCGATCGGCAGGCCGCGGCCACGGACCCGGAGCTGCTGGCCGGCGGCGCTGCCGGGCGGGATGCGCAGTTTCACCGGCCCATCAAGCGTCGGCACGCTGATGTCCGCGCCAAGCACGGCTTCCCATGGCGCGAGTTCCAGCTCGTGGAAAAGATCGGCCCCCTCGATGCGGAAATCCGGGTGCGCGGCGTGGCGCACGCGCAGGTAGAGATCGCCCGGCTCGCCACCACCCGCGCCGGGCACGCCCGGGCCCGGCACCCGGATGCGCTTGCCACTGATCACCCCGGGCGGAATGCGCACGGAGAAGACATGACTGCGCGAACGACCGGTCCGCGGATCGGTGATCTGCAACGAAACCGGCCGCAGTGCCCCGTGCATCGCCTCATCCAAGGTCACCAGGATGTCGCCCTCGATATCGCTGCCGCGCATGCGTCCATGCCCCGGATGCGCACCCCGTTGGAAGCCGCTGGAAAACCCGAAGCGCCCCGCGCCACCGAAGTATTGCTCGAAAAAGTCGCTGAACCCGGTGCCGCCGAAGTTGAACTCCTGGAATCCCCCGCCCTGCTCCGGCGGCGGAAAACCACCCTCATGCCGCCAGTCCACGCCCAAGCGGTCATACTTCGCCCGCTTCGCCGGGTCGCCCAGCACTTCATAGGCCTCATTGATTTCTTTGAATTTCTCGTCGGCCGCCTGCTTGTCTTCCGCCACGTCCGGGTGATGCTTGCGCGCGAGATTGCGGAAAGCCTTTTTGATCTCCTCGGCTCCCGCGTCGCGCGGCACACCCAGAATCGCGTAGTAGTCTTTGAACTCCACGGACATGATCTTGCCGGAAGATTAGCCCGGCCGGGGTCAGGATTCAATCCCCCATGCGCTTGTCAAATCGCTAACATCGGTGCCTCGGTCGGACCGTCGCCATCCACCGCCATCACGTCACCATTCGTGTCGAGAATCACGGTCCGCCGTTTTTCGAATTCAAGTGCCTCGGTGGTCGTCGCGGCAAAGGACTGGGCAAACCGGAGTTTCAGGGTCACCACATGCACGTCCTTGAACTTCCTGCCGCCATGCTCGAACTCCGCGTGGAACGCCGCGCTGGCGTGATATTCGAGCTTGCTGGAAGGCTGCATGTAGCGCTTGAACGATCGCTTCCCGTATCCCTCGACGAGGGATTTGTAATAAGCCACCGCATCCCCGGTGATGGCGAAAGGAATGCGGATGCCAAGTTTTTCCTCATGCCACCACTGCACTTCGTCCTTGGCCAACGGCTGGCCGTCGCCCATCGCCTTGCGCAATGCCTCTTCGTCCGGAATCGCCGCCTCGGCCGCCGCGATCATTTTTTCCTGCACGCCATTGGCCGCCTCGCGCCGGATCTCGACCAGGTGCTTGCCCGCATCCGGCGGATATTCCTTCGGTTCCGTACCCTCAATGATCGCCGCATGCCCCCAGCCAGCAAACAATGCGGCCATGCCACTGATAAAAAACGCCCGCCAGCTGCTGGCCGGCCCGCTCATGGATGATCTCGGAAATGCAATCGTTTTCATACGTCGAATCAAGACACCCAAACCGCAGGATTATTGGAAAATAAATCGGAAAATCGGGCTTTGAGCGGGTATCGGAGACAAATCGACGGCATCGGGAATCAAATCCGATTCATCGCCTTGCCGGCTGGTGACGAAAACCCGGTAGGTGCAACCATCCACCTCGATGAGCCGACGTCCGATGGCATCTTTGTTTTCCCGGATGCGTTCGCGAATGGCGAAGAACTCGCGCGGCTCCGACCAGCCTTGGAGCTTGAGTGAAAACCTCGCCCACGCGTAGTTCTCACCGATGCGGTTCCAAGTAGCCAGGGAAGCGGCCTTGCGTTTGACCGTCTGGGTAAGGCGGACAACGACGATATTCCAATCCTCGGGTTAATATTATTCTATTGTTTAGTGCGAGGTCATGAAAATCCGTAAAAAATGGGACACAAAATCAAGATTCAGCGAGTCGAGTGTGGCGCGACGAAATCCTTCTATATCAATTTCCCCGCAGCCTTGGCGGAGGCTGCGGGTATCGAGAAGGGTGCGGAAATGGAATGACTGGTGGACGACCGCAACACCTCCGTGCTCCGCAGGCTAAAGCCTCAAAAGCCCGTGGCTGAAGGGAAATCCCCTTAACTTGACGCGCATGCCCCGCGGGCGGCTTCGCGAGGATTTCCCGCGCGCTCTGCGCTGGGAGCGCTCGGGCGGGCGGTAGCTAGTGTCCTGATTGCGAAATAGCTGTGCGAAATCCACGAGAATTATTTTTTCAAATTCAAGGCGTGAGGAGGGCGTGAATGAACATTCACAACCGACGAAAAACGCAGAAGTTGAAAAAGAAGACCGTGGCATTGGAAAAATCGGCCGACCAAATTTTTCAAACTCCACAACTCCATTTCGTGTAGATATTTCGGAATCAGGACACTAGGAGGCCCAGCGGTGGAACGGCTCGGAATCAGGCAGCCCGGGCCTGGCGGCGGCGGATCAGGCCGGCGGCACCGAGCAGCAGGCTCGTGGCGACGAAGCCGCCGGGCTCGGGAATCGCAGTCACTTGCCATTGGGTTTGCTCGCCGGGGATCTCGGTGAATGTAGGACGCGTGGTGCTGTCGTCGTTAAAGATCAAGCGGGTGAACTCCACGTATTGCTGGGTGCTATCCGCGTAGGCGGAGACCTCCAACCAAGCTTCGGTCGTCGCTCCGCCGTTGATACCCGCGTCTTGGAAACTGATCGGATTCAAGTAAGTAGCGCTAACAGGAGAACTTGACGCAGAAATATAACCCTTATCTCCCGGACCAATAATTGAGTTTCCTGCAAACTGGGCATTAATCATATAAACCTTTTTTCCATTAGCAGGTATGTCATAACTAGCACCCAGCCATTTGCCACCATTTACTTTGACCCATACCCGGGCTGAATTGATGTCTGAAAAAATACTAGTATTGGATGTAGTTACATCACCAAATCCATCCCCTGTAAGATCCACATTGAGCTTATTGCCCCCGGTGGGCGAAATCTTATTCCCGGTGAAGGTGATCTGGACGCTGGCCGCTTGTGAGCTTGCGGCGGTGGCGGCGAGGGCCATGGCTCCCGGCAGCAGCGTGGCTGCGGAACGGTCGATTCTAGCAGCCTGTCGGATTTAGCGCGACCACGGTTAAGAAACCGGTTGCTGCCTGC
>JBMTCD010000142.1:0-10184 GCA_049430545.1 Luteolibacter sp. | reverse complement strand
GCCGCCGGGGGTCTCGGCGAGGACGAGGAGCGCCTGGAGAGCGGGATCGGAGGCATTGGCGGCGATCAGGCCGGCGAAAATTCCCCGGGACTCTTTCACGCGATCGGCCGTGGGGGTGCTGCAGAGCGAGCGCAAAAGTTCGAGTTGGATGGCGGGATCGGTCCCAGCGGCAAGCGATTCGCGGAGGGTTTTCTCGACCACTGCCGTTTGTCCGCGGCGGATCAGCAAGGGAGAGAGGGCGGCAAGCACCGGAGCCTCTTGGCGCATGGATTCCTCCATGCTGGCGAAGGCGCCGAGCGCGACGGCCTCCGGTCCCTGGCGGGCAAGCACGCCGAGAGCGAAAAGGCGGTCCTCACGGGTGGCGCGCGGGTCCATGAACAAATGGGCGGCGACCATGTAGGTGCGCGGCTCGTTCATGTGGGACAGCGCCTTGTGCCAGATGCGGTAGGCATCGAAGTCGCCGGGCCGGGCAAGCAGCACGCTGCGCGCCTTGTTGCGGGCGGTGCCCCAATCCTCGACACGGGCGGCGGCCTTGGCCGCCTCGAGGTTGCGGTTGATCTGATAGGTGCGGAAAGCGCGGTAGGCAGGGGGTGCGCCGAGACCGACGATGAGAAGGGCCACTGCGGAAATCGCGATGATGCGGCGGCGGCGGCGGCGCAATTCCTGCTGGACGCGCGGATCGTCGCTGAAAGCCGCGAGATCGGACTGAATGCTTTGAGGGTTCCATTTGGCCATGGCGGGGAGCGGTGAGGAGGGGAAGAGGGTTGTTGATTTTCAGATTTCAGATTTCAGATTTCAAACGTGAAATTTGAGATTTCAAATATCAAATCCTTGGTGGGTCGGTGGGGATGGTTGCGCCCTGTTGGACGCGGCGGAGGACGCGGCGGCGGTTCGGCTGCGCTTGGAGGAGCAGACAGGCGACCAGCCAGAGGAGTGCGGCGGAGAGAGCAAAGGCTAAATGGCCGATGGGGTCATGAGCGGCTGCTGCTGCCTCGGGGCCGCGGTTGAAATGGATCGAGGCGAGCCACCAAGCGCGCATGGTGTTAAGCGCGACGGCACTAATGGCGGCGGCGAGGATCAGTGCGATCCTGCGCGGCAAGGAGAGGAAGAAAAACTCTCCGAAGAAGAGAGCGACCATGACGAGGCTTTGGAGCGAGCGAATGCCGCTGCACCCGCCGGTGACATCCACCACCTCGCCCGCCATGGTGAGGCGTGTGCCTTGAAGTTCGACCGGCTGACCGGCAAGCAGGAAACACTCGCGGGTGATATGCATCACACTTTCGGTGAGTGTGAGGACCAGTTTCTTTTCGAACTGCCAGGGATATGGGACACAGGACAGGGCGAAGATCGTGACCGGGAGCATGCCGAGCGAGGTCTTCCGGCCGAATTCACGGAGCAGGAACCAGTGGCTGAGAGCGCAAACGATCAGGACGTGGAGGAGTAGCGGAGGCCGCCATCCCGGGTCGGCCAGGCCGATGAGGCGGAGCGGGATGACGAGTGCCGCAGCCGCCAGCACGGCCACGGCCATGAGGCCGACGCGCGATCCAGAGGGGGGCTTGTTCGGTGGCGGGGAGAGCAGATTCCAACGCCGCCAGGCGAGGCAGGCTGCAAGCAGCGGGACGAACCAGCCATAGGCGTAATATTCGCCGTTTTTCCATGTGGGAACGAGCGCCAAGAAGAGCTGGAGCCAAAGGAGAGAGATCAAGCCCAGAGACGCGCGCATGGTGGCAGTTGGCTGCGGGATCACTCCCCGGTGCGGGCCGGCCGGATCTTGCGGGAACGGCGTTTCCGCTTATCGATTTCCGACTCGTCCTTCTCTTCGCCGGAGCCGTAGGAGCCGTAGGAACCATAGTTTCCGTAGCCGTATTGGTAGGGCCTGCCGTAGCGGCTGAGGCGGTAGCTGCCGTAGCTGTAGTTTTCGCCGATCATCCGGCGGGTTTCCTTGAAGCCGTTGAAGACAAGGCCGGACGGTTGGGTGTCAGCGCTGGCGAGCAGTTCCAGGGTGCGGAGCACGGCGCCGCGCGGGACGTAGTTGGCGCGCACCACAATGCAGAGATTGTCCACCAGCGGAGCGATGACGCGGGTATCGGGCACGGCGAGCAGCGGCGCGGTGTCCACGACCACCAGGTCGTAACGGGCGCAGGCCTCGGCAAAGAATTGCTTGAGGCGGGTGACGTTGAGAAGTTCACCGGGATTGGGAGCGCGTTTGCCGCTGAAAATCACGTGGAGGTCTTCGGCTCCAGTATCGTGCGTGACGACCTCGTCGAAGGGTGCCTGGCCGGCCAGCCATTCGACCATGCCAGAGCCCATTTCATCGCGCTTCACGCCAAAAGTCCGGTGGATGTTGGGTTTGCGCAAGTCGAGATCGACCAGCAGGGTCTTGCGGCCTTGGCCGGCACCGGCGAGTGCGAAATTGGTGGAAACCAGCGACTTGCCTTCGCCAGGAAGGGCACTCGTGAACAGGGTGACCTTGCGCCGGGTTTCGTCGCCGAGCAGCGATACCGATGCGCGCAGGATACGGAACATTTCCGCGAAGCTCGTGTGTTGGGTGCCGGCGCGGAAAACCATCCGCGGGTCCCAGACCTCCTGATGGGGATCGACTGCTTCATCGGGGTGTTTTTTCGCGTGAGCGCGCATGGCCTGCTCGATGTGGCGGATCTCGATATCGGAGACGGCGGCGAGCACGGGCATGCCGGTTTCCTCCTCGGTCTGGGCGACCGAGCGGAATTTGTTGTCGAGGCGGATGAGGAGCAGGGCGATGGCTATGCCGAAGGCGATGCCGCCCCCCGCGCCGGCGGTGAAGACCTTGGTGGGCTGCGGCTCGGTGTGCATGCCAGGCACACGCGCGAAGCTGCTGACCTCGGCGCTGGATTCCTCGCCCTCGCGGTTGACGTTGGATTCGCCGAGGCGGGTGAGCATCGAATTGAAGACGCTCATCTGGCTGGCGATCTCGCCGCGCAGCACGCCGGTGCGGGCGAGCAGCAACTGGCGGGCGACGCGCAATTTCGTTTCCGCATCCTTGTTGCTGGCCTCCATTTCATCGCGGGCGGTTTGCCAGTAGCCGGCGTCCGCGGCGGATGACACCGCGATGGCGAATTCCTCGAGGAAACGGTTTTTCGCGCCGCTGAGTTCGCTGGCCGCGGCGATCATCCTCGGGTGCTTCGGCAGGTAGCGGCGGGCGAGCTGGGCGACGTTGTTTTCCAGGTTTTCGAGGCTTTTGTGCAATTCCAGCGCGCGGTTGTATGTGGCGAGCGCGCTTTCGGCCTGCTGGAGCTTGACGCGGACCTCCTCGGACTGGTTGAGCAGGGTGTCCGACTTGCTGCTGCGGCCTTCGGTGAGGGCACCGGCGATTTCGGCAAGATATTCACGGGCCACCGCATCGGCGAGCGCCTTGGCGACTTCCGGGACCTCGTGGGTGAAGGTGATGTCGAGCAAGCGGGTGCCGCGGCGGATGGAAATCCGCATCCAGCCGCTCATCGCTGCCGCGAGTGCCGGTGGGGCGGGCGGGCCGCCCTTGGCTTTATCCTCCGATTTTTTGTCGGCATGGTCGTCGATCCATTCGGCCAGCCACGACGGCCGCCAATCGACGGAAGGCGGCATGAGACCGGGCAGCGAGCGGACGTCCATGCGCGATGCAACACGTTCGAGCAGGTCAAAGCGACGGACGCGTTCGGCCACGGTGTTGAGGCCCTCGATCGAGCGCATGTCGATTTCATCGACCTGATCCCGGCTCATCACGGTCGCTGTCTGCTGTTTGATGAGCAGCGTGGAGGTGGCGGTGTATTTCTTGGGAACCTTGGAGAGGTAGTAAGCGGACGCGAGAGTTCCGAGGACCAGACCTAGAGCGATCCAATACCAGCGTCCCAGCAGGTTGAGCAGCAAGCGCTTGGTCTTACGGCTTTTGTCAGGGGCTTGTGCGGGCGAATCGAGAAACTCCTCGTCGTTTTCAAAATCGATGGCTTGCTTGAAATCAGCGGGCGGTCGTGAACTCATCGGGCGGATGTGGGTGGCAATGGGAAGTGGACGGTGTGAGGTGAAACAAACGTGTTTCAAATCGGTCAGAACAGGCGCTCTGGAACATTGATGATGTCATCGGGTTGGAGCAACAGCGGAGTGTCGCCCCGCTGGGAGATTTCCTTGTAATCGACGGTGAGTATCTTGCCTTTGCGGTTGATGGTGATTTTTCGCGGATTGGCGAGATCGGTGAGCCCGCCCGCCATGGCGATGGCGGCGACGAGATCGAGGCGGCCGTTCACCGGGAACGGCATGGGCCCCTGGCGGCCGACCTGGCCAAGAATGGTGAGCGATTTTCCGACAAAGGCGCTTTGATTGACGATGATGCGGTCGCCGGCCTGGAGTTGCACCCGCCCCTCGGCACCATTGACGATCGAGTCCATGCGGTAGGTGGAAGTGACCCCGGAGCTGCGGACTAGCAGAATGCTGTTGCCATCCGCAGTCTCGGCGAGGCCGCCGACAGTGGCCATGGCGGCGGCGAGGTCCAGATTTCCGGAGACCGGCATGGGGATCTGACCGGGATTGCGCACCGCGCCGATCACCGAGATGTATTCGGTGGCGTATTCCTGGACGGTGAGTGTCACCTTGGGGTCAACCAGGTAATCCTTGGCATAAAGCTCACGGATCCGGGTGGAGGCCGCGGTCACACTCAATCCGCCGACCTCAACCGGGCCGATGAGCGGAAACGACGCGTGGCCGGTCTTGAGGATGCGGACCGAACCGGAGAGATCGGCTTCCTCGTAAACGTCGAGGCGGATCACATCGTTGGGCCGCAGGACGTAGGAATTTTCAGCGACCTCATCGGCACTTGCCAAGATCAGGGTGGCAAGGCAGAGGGTGATGATGGATGAAAACTTGCGGGTGATGGCAGTCATGAGGGTGAGCAGAGGTTGGCAGGCCTGACGGATGATCCACCGGCAGAAGGGCGGATCTTCAGAGCGCAATGCCGTGGCGGAAGCTGCGATATGAAAACCGGACCGCAACCACCAATCCAAAATCGGTGGCAAGGAATATTTTTTTGTGTAGGAAACCCGGGAGAATTCACCGCCATTGAATTTCGATTTGCCCGATTCAAAAGCGGTGGCTCAACCCAAAACCCGTCTGGAATGAATCCCATGACTCGTTCGTCCGCCCGTCTTGTTTGCTGTATCGCAGGAAGAGACTTGCCTGGACTGAATTCGAAAACACCGGCATGCCAAGCGAGGTGTCAAAAGAAATATAGTCGCGATCGGGGATATCCGCAAAACGCGTGGCATCGATATTTTCGGTGCTGCGGGATTCGAGGGAGGCACCGAGATTCCAGGACAGGCGGCGGATGCGGCGTTGGTATCCCAGGCGCAGCGCGGTGATTTCCTCGAAGCGGCCGGCATCCGCGAGCGAAGCCTGGGAGTCCCGCTGTAGTGAGAGATTCATGCTCCACAGGACGGACGGGCGGTAATTCAGGCCGATCGAAGTGAAGAGCGAGGGGTCCGCGGAGCCACCCTCTTCGTAATGGACGAAATCGGTGCCGACGCGCGAATTGAACGAGACCTTGCGGCTGAGTTGATAATTGACCGTGAATGTGGGGCCTAGCGAGGTGCGGTCGCCTCCCGATTGGCCGGAGCGCATGGTGTAGCGGATTCCGGGGCCGAACTTGGTGAGCTGCGAATAGTGCCAAAGCGCCGACAGATCGAAATTGGTGGATGAAGTGTCCGCATTGGAACCACCCGAGGCACTGGAGAAGTTCTGTGAAACTCCACCGGTAAGCGAGGTTTTTGAACTCAGGGCGTAGCGGGAGTTGAGTCCCCAGTTGTAGCTGATCTGGTCCACCACAGAGGCGTAATAACGGTTTGCTCCACTGCCGAAATCAATGCCCGCGCGAAGAGTGGCGTTGAGACGCCCGCCGTCGTAATTCGCCTGCGCGCCAGCGTTCTGCTGATATCCCCCGAGGTCGCTGTTGTTCAAATACCAATTGTAGCTGCCGTTGTAATTGGCGGCATAAGTCCAGATGGAGGCCTTGCTCTGATATCCCACAGAGCCGCCGAGAGTGACGAAGAAATCGGATTGCTCGTTGCCCGCTCCACCTGAATTGTAGCCACGATAGGGATTGCTGTCGTAGGTGGCGTTCAGTAAGCTGGAGAGGGACAAGCCATTGAGCAGCGATTCGCCGGGCCAGGCGGCCATCAACGGCGCGTTCCAGCCGCCATCGAAGCCGCTGCTGGCGATGGCGGACGATCCAGGTCCGGGCACGGCAGTAGCCCAGAGCTGCGAGTCCAGCAATGATTCGTTCGTCCAGGCACCATCCGAAAGCGCCGACGCATCTTCGGCAAAGCCCTCCGAGGATTCCGCACCGTCATTGGCGGATGTCTCTGGCAGCGCGGGCGCGGCCGTGGATTTCGGCATCGACTGATCATTCGACGGAACAGTGGCTCCATCCGGCGGCAAGATGAGCGGAATCAGAGCAGGCTGAAGCGGGGTGGCAAGCGGTTGCACTGCGGGAATCACCGAAGCCGCCCCGGAATCGACGGGCCGGAATTCGGGAGATCCTGTCACCGGTGGCTTGGATTCCTGCCCACGGACGAGTGATGCGGCGGTGAGGACGGCGATGCCCAGGGCAGGACTCAGACGGCCGATGGAGGCCGCCACTTGGATTGATATTCCCGTCATGCTGCCACCCATGGAATTTTCAAAACGATTCGATCCTGTCATTCAGGCTACTGTTGGGCGCGGTGGCTGGGCGGGTATCTGAGACAAAGCCGCCGCGGGACGGGCCCGCAAGCGGCTGTATCTCCAAATGTAATGAGAAAAAACAGACAAACAATCTCAGCGGCGGCGGCGGATCAACAATCCCAAGCCCGCGACACAGGCCAAAAGAGCCGATGAGGGCTCGGGCACCAGAGAAACATCGTCAATGTTGAGATAATTTGCGCCTTCGTTAGTTGGATCGAGTGGAATCCAAACGAAACCAAAATTATCCAAATTCTGAGTAGCTGCACCAACTAATACGGCTGATACCAGCGGGACGCCGGCAGACGTGGCCGAAAAAGCCACATCGCTGACCCCGGAAGGAGTGAATGTAAGATTCAAAGTGGTGGCGGTACCCTCGTTGAGCGTGCCAATATTTGAGCCACCGATAGCGAAATCACTCGACCATGAGAATTGATCTACGCGGTTGTCGAGACTAGGGTTTGCAGCTTGCGAAGTTGGCTGCAGCTGAATGGTCAGGATATTTTCACCTGCCGAGCCCCGGAATGCGAATTGAAAGATATCCCGATTCGAATAGGTGGGAGTGCTGTCATTGACAGCAAATGCTGCTTGAAACTCAGTATACCCGGCACCATTTCCCACCAGACTGGCACCAACAGTACGTGATAGGTAAGCACTGGCGGCGTCTATCTCTTGAAAACCAAAATTGATGGATTGACCTCCGCTGATTCCGGATGTGCCACCAGGCAACACGAACGACGAACCAATCTCCGCCACAGCGGGAGTACGCACTTGTGTGACACCGCTCACGCTCCATCCGTCAAGACCGTCAAGGCTGGCACCAAAGGTATATGGCGCAGCATCAAAACTCGAAGAATAAACGGCAGCTTGAGCATGGAAGGCAAATCCGCCGATTGCAGCAGCAAGGATAGCGAAATTAAACGGGACAGGCTTGTTTTTCATGGCAAATGATTGGGTGAGATGTTTGTAAATAAAGGTAGAGAGGCGAAAAATCAACTCAGTTATTACTCAAAGTTTTGACCTCGGAGACGATTGTCGCAGGAGGTCTCGCTGTCCGACCACCTCCTCGGGCATCGGCCGGCAAGGTCAAGAAAGCAAGCAGTGCGATGATGACGGTGAGAACAGCTGGAAATTGCATGGGCGCATTCATTACGGGGACAACAAATCCGAAACCGAGAAGCGGGTCAACCCATTTTTTTATTTTTTTCCAAAGGTTGGTTTTTGCCCAGAAATTCATCCTTTGAGCGGCGTTTTAACGCCAATCATCCTCGGTCAGGTATTTCCCGATATCCGGGTGCGTGCGCAAGAGTTGGCGGATTCTTTCGCGGGTGTGGGCGCTGTTGAAACGGTTTTCGGGATCGATGGCATCGACCGCGCGCGCCCGGGCCAAGGCCTGACGGATCGACTCCGCGGCAAGCTGCGGGAATCCGGCTTGCAGGCTGCCGGCCTGGCGGAGCGGGCCATCAACCGATGTGGGATCTAGCGCGAGGTCGATGGCGAGCGCTCGCTTGATGCGGGCGGTTTTGTCGTCAAAGTGAGAGGCGCAGAAAGCCTCATGACGCGGGAGATCGCGATGGAGTGGGACGGCCGGGCGGGTTTGATCGATGATGCGGAGGGCCTGTTCCAGCTTGTCCTCGGCGGGATCCGGCTGATAAGGGATGCCCTTTTCCTCCGCGGCCTGCTGGAGTTTTTTGTCTTCCGCGTAGAGTTGGTTGAGTTGGCGGGTGGCGGACGCGACAACGGTGGTGGCGGGCTGGTTGCCGCGGAACCACTCGGCGCGGATCAGGACGGAGGCGGCAGCGAGCAGCAAGAGCGCGGCGACGCGGGCCGGCCAGCGCAGGGCGGGCTTGGCGCTGGAGCCCGGCACATGCAGCGAGAGAGCGAAAAGCAGCGCTGCGCTCCACGCCAGGGTGATGCGGTGCCCGGGCACGTCGAACAGGCCGTGGATGGGAACCAGCAGGGCGGCGACCAGGCAAGCCGAGCGCAGCGCGCGATCGCGGCCGCCGCGAATCCCCCTGAGCGAATGCCACACCGCCCACAGGACCAATGCGAGCAGCGCGGCCGCCGCCGGCAAGCCGGTTTCCGAAGCCAGCCACAGCCAATCGCCTTCCGGGTGAAAGGCATCGGCCCCCTGGGCGACAATCGTGCGCTGCCGGTATTGTGGAAAAACGTAGTAAAACTGGCCGGCACCGATGCCGGTCCACGGGAAATCGCGGATCAGGCCGAGGGTGTCGAGGTGGATCGGGATGCGCAAATCGATGTCTTGCAACGATTCTAGCCCCGGATTTGCGGCAAGGTCGGAGGAACCTACGGGTGTGGTCTCTGTTTCCGCCTGCCTGGCCGCTCCCACACGCTCCATGGTGGCGGCGAGGCGCTCCTTGACGGAGGTATCCGCTATGAAAAACAGCCCGACAGCGGTCAATGCGATCAGGCCGACCGCCCACAGGCCGTGGCGGCCGAGGTAGCGGCGGCCCAGCAGGAGGAGCCACAGCACGCCGCCGGTTGCCACCAGCACCACGCCGCCGCGGCTGATTGACCAGGCGGCGACGGCCCACAGGCAGGTGGCAGTGGCGGCCAGAGCGAGTACCAACGAGTGGAAGCGCTTGTCGCGCATGGCCTGGAGCACACAGCCGAGGCCGCAGATCGCGCCCATGGCGAGGTAGGTGCCGGAGTGGTTGCGGTTCGGGAAAAACCCGAAATGAACAGCCTGCCCGGCGGCGTCCGTGATTTGCAGCATGCGGGAAGCCACCGCGTAGCAAGCGACGCCGCAGGTGTAGGCCAGCGCGAGCCCGCGCAATGCGATGCCATCCGCCCGGTGGCCCGCCAGCCACATCCCGACCCACAGCATGATCCCGAAAACGGCCAGCATTTCCGCCGCTTGGCGGGCTTGGATGGCCACCAAGGAGCCGGTGTCCACGCCAATAGCTTGCAAATTTTGCCGCCAGGCGGGCAGGCCAAACCACCCGGCCGGCAGGAAACAAGCCAGCGCCGCGATTCCGAATGCCGTGGCCAGCAGCCACCAGCCACGCGGCAGGCCGTGCCGCGGGGGAAAGCACGCCATGCACAGTCCGATCAGGGCGAAAAGCACGCCGTGAAAGCCGGCCCATGGCACCGCCACCAGATAAGTGGCCAAGGTCAGCACCGTCCAGAACACCCAGAACACCGCACGCGATCCATCCGGATCCGCAGCCATCGGGGGCGGCTTCGGGAGGCGCGATTCGGCTCTGTGAGGCATGGCGTGTATGCAAGCGCGTGACCCCGGGCTGTCAACCCAAACCGCGATGGCAGAGACAGCTGTGAATTCATGGCCCGGATTCACTCGCGCGCATCACGCGCGCATCACTGCTGCAGGCCGGTGGCAGCGCCCGGTTGAACCCGGACTGGTTGAACCCGGACTTGCCGAGACGGGCATCACGCGGCATGTTCGCCTCGATGCAACCCGTGACCGAACGCCTGCGCAGCTT
>JBMTCD010000141.1:0-10187 GCA_049430545.1 Luteolibacter sp. | reverse complement strand
GTCATCGGCCAGGGTCACGTCCACGAAGTGCCCTTCCAGCATCAGCAGGATGGCGCTGGCGCGCGCCATGTCGATGAAGCGCAGGCGGAATACGGAAACCGGGGCGTTGGCTGGCTGCATGGCGGGTGTGCCAGCCTTGTCGGTGCGCGGCCTGCTGGCGAGTCTGAAACCAATCGTCCCGCGTAGCGCACTGCGCCGCCTTGGGGCTTGGCATCGCGGGTTTCCCGGACGATAAGAAGCGCATGTTCAGCGCCAGCAAATTGTCACCGGATCAAGTGGACTCGCTCAAGCAACTCGCCGCGCGCGGGGGGACGATGTCGGACATCCAACGCCACCTGAAAGACGAGTTCGGGATATCCATCACCTACATGGACACGCGTTTCCTGGTGCTCGACCTGGGCATCGAATTGATCGAGGAGACCAAGGAGGCACCGAAACAAGAATCCATGCCCGGTGCGGATGCCGGCCAGCCCTCGCCGGCCGGCAAGGTGAGTGTGACGATTGATTCGCTCACGCTGCCCGGAGCGCTGGTCAGCGGCAAGGTGACCTTCAGCGATGGCGAAACCGCGGTCTGGATGCTCGATCAAATGGGTCGTCCCAGCTTGGATCCGGACACCGCCGGATACCGGCCGAGCGAGCCGGATATCATCGAGTTCCAGGCGCAGCTCCGGATGCTGTTGCAGAAGAGCGGTTTCTAACAGCATGAGCCGTGCGGCATGGATGAACTCCGCCAGCCCAAGCAGCCGAAGCCGGCGGTGTTGAATCATCGCATGCGGTGCCTGCGGTGCTTTCCGGCGCCGTGGTGGTGGTTCGCGGCGGCGGTGCTCGCCTTGCTGGCGTTGGGGCTTGCCCGGATTTTTCGCGCCCCCGATCCGCGGGATGGGGGCCAGCCGCCGGTGCGAGCGGATGTTTCCCACCAGCCGTCGCCGATGGCGGAGAAACTGGCAGGGGCATGGGGGCAAGCCGCACGCATCCGGAGCGAGCAGGGGCGTCCTGCCGAGGCGCTGGCGTATTTGGTGATGGCGCTGCGGGCCGACCCACGGGCGGAAGCGGCGCGCGCCATGGCGGAGGAGATTCTCGGCCAAACGGTGTGGCATTTTCCGGACCTGACGATCCGCCATCCGTTGCCTGTCGAGCGGCTGGTGGCTGGCGGCGACGGCACCATGTGGGTGGGCATGGGGGGGGAAACATGCACCGTGGCGCGGTGGAACTTGACGGAGCTTTCCCTGGAGGCGGTGTTGTTTCCGGTGGCCGATACCGCGCCAAGGTCGATGATCACGTGCCCACGGGGCAAGAGGATGGTGCTCGAGCGTGCGGATGTGCTGCTGCTGCTGGACGCGGTCACGCTCAAACCGGTGGCGGACCTCGGCGGGCTGCCGCAAACCGTGACGCCGGAATCGGTGATCGTGTTTTCGCCGGACGGATTGCTGTTCGCCCATCCCGCCGATGAAAACGGGCGCTTGGTGTGGCTGCTGCGCGATGCGCAAACCGGGCAAGTCCTGCGTCGACACGAGCCGGAGGCGGAAAGCGCGCTGTCGCGGCCCTTGACTGCGATGTTGAATCGCCGGCAGCTGCGGGTGTTGCACTCCAATGGCGGAATCATGACGATTCCGGTCTCACCGGTGGATTCACCGCTGTTCGAGCTGCCGGATGACGCGCTGGCTCTGGCTCACGCGCAGTATTCCGCTGACGGCCGATCCTGGCTCGGCTCCGTGGAACGCGGTCCGTTGGATTCAACCGTCTTGAAATGCCTGCCGGCCGATGCCGGGCATGGGGTGGGGGAATTGATGCGCGAATGGATCTGGCGTTTTCCATGGAGCCGCCAGCCCGGGATCTGGCGCGGACTGTTGCGTGATGAGGGGAGTGCGCCCTGGAGCGTGCGGAACGACACCTTGTTTTTCCATGGAGAAACGATTGCTCCGATTCACGCCCCTGCCCCGATTCATGCGGTGGCGCGCGCGCCGGAGGCGGTTTTCATGGGATGCGGCGATGGCAGCTTCGTCCGTTTCCAGCTGTTGCCGCTGCCGGACGCGCGTGAGCCAGCACAGGCCATCTTGGCGGAGGGGGCGGCAGTGGCGGCTTTTGCCAATCTGGCCGCCGCCTTATGCGGGATTCACTACGATGATGATCGCAGGACTGACCGGGCGCTGGATGCGGCGGCGCGGCTCGCGGCGGCGCGGGATTGCGATCTTGTGGCGCTTGCCGGGATGTTTCCGGCCTTGGACTTTTCCGCGACGCTGGAACGGCTGCGAGCCATCACACCGCGGCGGGCGGACGAGGAGGCGATTCGCCCCTTGGCCGGGCGGCTGCAGCGTGCCGACCCGAAGGCCACGGCGCTGGCGGCGGCACTCGAATCCGCCAGGCCCGGGGAAATCGCCGATTGCCTGGCCGGGGCCGACGACATGCCGCCACTGTTGCGCGCGCTGGCGGAGTCCCGCATCGCTTGGCTGGAAGGCCGGAAAATGGCGGCCATCGCGCGCTGGCCCGAGCCGTTTCCCGATTACCGGCGGCTGCGGCTCACACAGGATTGGAGCGGCTGGGAGCGACCGGATTTCGGCCCTTTCCTCGAAACTTTTCGTCACGAGGTGCAGGGCGAACTGGCCACATTGAGGCTGCCGGAAAATGCCACCCCCGCACAGCGCGATGCGCTTTTCCAGCGCCTGACCGACCCGCAGACCGCGCAGGCGCTCGGGCGACCGCGGTTGGCGGAGTTCTGCCTGCAGGCGGCGGATGCCTTTTCCGCCTTTGCCGACGAGGCGGCGCGGACGCTGGCGCTGGCCACCATTGCCTACAACTTCGGTGCCGAACCGGCGGCGTCCTTGCGCCTCATGGCCCGGGCACAGGCCGCCGCGGGTGACCATGAAGCCGCCCACAAGCGATGGATCGAACTGATCAGCGACCAACCGGTGGAGAGCCATTTGCCGGGCGATTACACCGAGGCGGCCTACACCGCCTTCGAAACCTCGAATTCCGCGCAGGCCATGGAGATCCTGCTTGCCGGTATCCGCCGCTTCCCGGGGGATGCCGATTACGCGCTGCGCGCCGGTTGGATCGCCTTGCTGACCGACCAGGCGCAGCACGCCTATCGATTTCTGCTGACCGGCAAACAGGCGGGCTATGCGGCGGAGGAAATCGAGCACGCCACCGTGCTGTTGGCGATCGCCGCGGCGAGAAGCGGCGAGGTGTTCGAGGCCGATGCCATCTATGAGCAACTCACCGCGATCCATCCCGATTGGAGCGATCCGGCGACCATCGAGGCGCTGGATTGGCCGGAGGAATTGAAATCCACGCTGCGCCAGTTCACATGGTGAAAGCGCGATGAAAAAGCCTCACTGCGGGTCGTCGTCGGAATCGGCGGCCTTGGGCAGTTTGTCCACCTCGTCGAGAAGGTTGACCAGATCCACACCGCGGACGGCGGAGGAATCGTGACGGAAATGCAGCACCGGGGTGGACTTGAGCACCACACGCTTCATCACCTTGGCCTGGATCGCCCCGTGCTCGCGGTTGAGCTTTTCAATCACCGGCGCGGCGTCGCCACCGAGCACCCCCACCCACACCTTGCCCTCCTTGAGATCCTGGGTGACCTCCACTTCGCCGACGGTCACCAGTTTCCCGTGCCACTCATAATCTTTCTGAAGGATGTTGCCGATTTCGCGGCGGAGCAGCTCGTTGATGCGGTCGGTGCGGCGGGACATGAAGATGAAATTCTAAATCTTGAATTCGAAATTTCAAACCAAGAGGCACCTGCACGCGGCTTTCTCCCGTTTCGGATTCCGTGCTTCGAGCGAAGCCACTACAGCGTCTGCGGGACTTTTTCGAGTTTGTAGCACTCGATGATGTCGCCTTCCTGGTATTCGTTGAACTCGCCGAGGCGGATGCCGCACTCGAAGTTCTGGCGCACCTCCTCGACTTCCTCCTGGAAGCGGCGGAGCGTGGACATGCGGCCGTCGAAGACCGGGACCCCGCCGCGGATGACCCGGGCGTGCGCCTTGCGGTGGATGCGGCCGTCGGTGACGAATGAACCGGCGGCGCGGCCGCGCGAGAGCTTGAAGACCTGGCGCACCTCGGCATGGCCGATGACCGACTCGCGGGTGAGCGGCTTGAGCAGGCCGAGCATCGCCTCGCGAACCTGGTCGATGAGTTCGTAAACCACCGAGTAGAGCTTGATTTCCACGCCGGTGGCCTTGGCGGCCTTCACGGCCTTGGCCTCGACCTTGACGTTGAAACCGAGGATGATCGCATCGGTGGAATCGGCATAGTCGACATCCGACTCGGTGATCGGTCCGGCGGCGGCGGTGATGAACTGGCACTCGACCTTATCCGACTCGATGGCGAGGACGGCCTTGCGGATGGCCTCGACGGATCCCTGGACATCGCACTTCAGAATCAGCTTGAGCGTGGCCTTGCCGCCGCCCTCGGTGACCATGGCGTGGAGGTCTTCGAGCCGGTTGCGGTGCTGCGGCTTGAGACGATCGAGGCGGAGCGCCTCCTGGCGTTCGCCGGCGAGGGTCTTGGCCTCGCGCTCGGACTTCATCTCGGTGAGGTGGTCGCCCACATTCGGGAGTTCCTCGAAACCGATCACCTCGACGGGCATGCCGGGGTGGGCGGTTTTCACGGTTTCACCGCGGTCGTTGATCAGCGAGCGGACTTTTCCGGAATAGGGGCCGCAGATGAACGGCATGCCGGTCTTGAGCGTGCCGGACTCGACAATCACCGTGGCGGTGGTGCCGCGGCCGGGAACCACGCGGGCCTCAATGACCGCGGCGCGGGTGGTCGTTTTCGGGTTGGCGCGCAGTTCAAGCACCTCGGCCTGCAGCGCGATCAGTTCCAGCAGGTTCTCCATGCCCATGCCGGTGAGGGCGGAGACCTCGGCGAACTCGGTGTCACCGCCGTAGTCGGTGGTCTGCAGTCCCTGCTCGGCGAGCTGGTTTTTCACGCGCTCGGCGTTGGCGGTGGAGAGGTCGCACTTGTTGATGGCGATGATGATCGTCTTGCCGGCCTTCTTCGCGTGCCGGATGGCCTCGGTGGTCTGCGGCATGATGCCGTCATTGGCGGCCACCACGATGACGACGATGTCGGTGATGTCCGCGCCGCGGGCGCGCATGTCGCTGAAAATCGCGTGGCCCGGGGTATCGAGGAAGGTGATCTCCTGGTCGTTGTGGATGACCTGATAGGCACCGATGTGCTGGGTGATGCCGCCCGCCTCACCGGCGGTCACCTTGGACTTGCGGAAGTAATCGAGAATCGAGGTCTTGCCGTGGTCCACGTGGCCCATGATGGTGACGATGGGCGGGCGGGTCTTGAGTTGATCCTCGGGCTCCTCTGCCGGCAGTTCGGGTTCGGTGATGACTTCCTCGACCTTGTGGAAACCCTTGTCCTTGTCGCGTTTTTCGCGCTCGAAATGGAAGCCATGCATCTCGCAGATGCGTGCGGCGATTTCCGGTTCGAGCGGTTGGTTGGGCCCGGGGAAAACACCGATCTTGATGAGGTCCGCGGTGATCTTGAACGGCTTGAGGCCGAGGCGCTCCGCCAATTCGGGGATCATGATCGGCGGCTTGATGACGATCAGCTTTGGATCCTCCGGCGCTTCGCCGCCAACGTCCGGTTGCGCCGGTGCGGCATCGGTCGGCGGCGGGGGTGGAGGAGGCGCATCGGCGGTTTTGACCATTGCGGGATCCTCGCGTTCCAGCAGTTTCGAGATGGACCCGAGCACCTCCTTCGGCGGGACGCCAGCCTTGCGCACCTTGGACTTTTTCTCCTCGGAAAACAAATCGAGCGCCTCGCTTTTGGCTTTTTCCAGTTTGCTGGGCGCGGCGGCGGCCTCCGCTTCCATGCGCTGGCGCTGGCGGCGGGAGACCTTGCGGTTCGTATCGAGCAGGTCGAGAACCTTGTCTTCGTTTTCTGGTGAGCTGTCGCTTTTTTGGGGCATTCGGCTTGCGTGATGAGTTCGGTCTGGCACCGGTGGGGCAGGGCCTCAGAGGGGGGATGATCGGGCGGGTTATTCGTTGGATTCGGCTGCGGCAACCAGTTCTTTGGCGCGGGCAAGAATGGGTGCCGCTTCGTCGGTGCCGATTTCGAGGGCTTCGGCAATGTCTTCCTCGGACATGCCGACGATGTATTCGGGGGCGATGCCACCTGCGAGCGTGAGTTTTTCGGCGAGATCGTCCGAGATGCCGAGCTGTTCGCCGAGCGTGTGGGCGGCCCCGCCGATCTTTTCCTTGAACATTTCCTCCTTGGATTCGTCGCGGCGGACTTGGACGTCCCATCCCATGAGACGGGAGGAAAGGCGTGCATTCTGCCCTTTGCGTCCGATCGCCTTGCTGAGATCCGCTTCGTCCACGGTGACGTGAACGATCTTGTTTTCCTGGTCCACAATGATGGAGCGGAGTTCGGCGGGTTTGAGCGCCTCGCGGATGAATTCCTCCGGATTCTCGCTCCATCGGATGATGTCGACTTTCTCGTTGTTGAGTTCGCGGACGATGTTCTTGACGCGTGCGCCGCGCATCCCGACGCAGGCCCCGACGGGGTCCACTTTCGGGTCGGCGCTCCAGACGGCCACTTTGGTGCGGAAGCCGGCCTCGCGGGCGATGCCGCGGATTTCCACGGTGTGGTCGGAAATCTCGTTGACCTCAGCCTCGAACAGCCGGCGGACGAAATTCGGATGGCTGCGCGAGAGGATGATCTCGGGACCGCGGCCCTCGTTTTCGACCGCAAGCACGTAGCAGCGGATGCGGTCGCCGATGTTGTAATCTTCGCCTTGGACGCGTTCCTTGTTCGGCATGACGCCCTCGAACTTGCCGAGGTCGATCATGACATCGTTGCGCTCGAAGCGGCGGACGGTGCCCGAGACGATGTCGCCGGCGCGGTCCTTGAACTCCTCGTAGATCATTTCCTTTTCCGCCTGGCGGAGGCGCTGCATCATCGTCTGCTTGGCGGTCTGCACGGCGATGCGTCCGAAGTCCTTGGGCGTGACATTGAATTCCAGCAGGTCGCCGGGTTGGGCGTCCGGCTTCTTCTTGAGCGCGGTGGTCAGCGGCACTTCGTTGAACTTGTCCTGGTATTCCTCGTCCGGGACGGCTTTGAGCGAGGCGAAGATGCGGGTCTCACCCTTGCGGGTGTTGACATCCGCGCGCAGTGTCTCGATGGCATCGGCACCGGGGACCATCTTGCGGTAGGCGGAAATGAAGGCAAACTCCAGAGCGGCAACGACCTTGTCGCGGTCGATGCCCTTTTCCTTCTCGTAGTATTCGATGAGAGCGACGATGTCGTTGGTCATGGCGGACGGATTCTGGGGCGCGGCTTCCGAGTTCCGGAGACGCAAAAGAGTGGGTGCGAGACCCACTCCTTACTTTCGTCAGAAGCCGTGCGGGGGGCAGGTTTATGGGCCACGAATGGCCCATGCAAGCCCAAATCCGACGAGGCGCGCCTGATTGGGGATTTCTCTTGATCCCGGAAAGCCGAATCCCTAGCCAAGTGCCACCACCATGGGACAGCAACTCAACAAAGTCATCAAACGCCGCCGTCGCGCGGATTATCTCAAGCGCAAGAAAGAGCAGGAAAAGCTTGGAGGTTTCTTGAGGAAGCCGTCCGCCAAGAGTGAGTCTCCCGACGCGGCCGAAGCCAAGAAAGCTCCGGCGAAGAAGGCGGCGGCGAAGAAGGCCGCGGCGAAGAAGGCCGCCAAAAAGGCTCCCGCCAAAAAGGCTCCCGCCAAGAAAGTCGAGTCGGCATCCGAAGATCAGGCACCCGCTGCCGAGGCCTGATCCATCGCCGCGTTCACTCCGGCGAATTTCCATCACCCCCGGTGGACTGCGCGTGAAGTGCGGTTCGCCGTATTTTTTTTTGCCGTCGCAGCGGGATTGACGGGAGGGGATGACGGCTGCAAGTTGCGCGCGGTGACCACCGCGGCAAACTACAAGATCGGAAATGAAAGGCTCGTCCGTGTGCTGGATGGCGCATCGAGCCACCTGCGAGGGCTGCTTGAGCGCCAAGGTCGCCCGGAGGGTGCCCTGCGGATTGCGGTGGTGGGCGGTGGTTGCTCCGGGTTGCAATACAAAATGGACCTGGTGGACGGCCCGCGCGACCGCGACATCCTGATTCCCAGCAACGGGGTGAATGTGGTGATCGATCCCAAAAGCGCGCTGTTCGTCAGTGGCAGCGAGTTGGATTTTTCCGACGACCTGCAGCAGGGTGGATTCAAGGTGAGCAACCCGAACGCCGTGATCACCTGCTCCTGCGGCGAGAGTTTCGCGGCCTGACGCAAGCCGTCCCGCCCCGTCGACATGAAGGATTTCCATCATTCACCGCGTTGAATAGGACCATGAAAGTCAGGTTCATTGCGCTCGCCGCGGCATCGGCCATGCTGGCGGCGGTGCATGGGGTGGGGGATACCGCCGGCGAGGTGGCTGCCGTGCCGCCACCGGACTTCGCGGATCTCGTCCGCGACCTGGCGGATGAAAGCTACCGCGTTCGCGAAAAAGCGACGCTCGATCTCTGGCTTGGCGGCGAGGCTGCACTGCCCGCGTTGCAGGAGGCGGCGGATTCGCCCGAGCCGGAACGCTCGATCCGCGCCCGCGAGCTGATGCGCAAGATCCAACTCCATATCACCCCCGATACGGACCCCTCCGTCATCGAACTGATTGAACAATACGCCGCGGCCACCTCGGCGGAAAAAGCGGCGTTGATGGTGAAACTCCGCGGCAAGCGGGCGTGGCGGCAGATGCTCAAGTTGTATGCCGCCGAGCAGGACGCCGAACTGCGGGCGAAACTGCAGGCGACCATGAAATCGGTGGCCCAGCGGGCGGCCCGCGAGCGCCTGCTCATGGACGATGCCGCGGGCGCACGCGAGTTTCTCGAACTCTCGCCTGCGGACAGCGGCGGCTTGCTCGCGTTGGCGGAATTCCACCGCAGCCATGGCACATTGGACCGGGAGCTTGAGCGCGCGCAAAACCTCCCCGGGCGCAATGGCGCACTCTGGCGCCTGGCGCTCTTGCGCTCGCAGGGCGATGCGGCCGCAGCCTCCAAGGCTGCCAGCAAGGCGGGTGAAGCCAAGACAGCCGCCGCGCTGGCCGCGCTCGCCGGCGACCCTTTGCCATGGCTGCTCTTTCAGCGCGACGACACCGATACCGCGGAGATGGTGCGAGAATACAGCCGGATCGCCGCGCGCCACTGGCAGGGTGAGGCGATCCGCAGCGGTGATCTCAGGCGTCTTTCGCGGATGGCGGAAGCGGACGGTGACACCGCGAGCGGCACTGCGCTCGGTGCCCTGTTCCTGTTGGGTGAAACCGATCTCGCCGAGCCTTTATTTGTCAAAATACAGCCGCTTGGCGCGTTCGCCCACATGGACATGTTGGAACGCATACCGGAGGCACTGGAGGTTTTCGGCATCGATCCCGCGAAACCCGACATCCGCACCTGGGTGGAATCCCGTCTCGCCAGCCTGCTGGATGAGGACGCCCAAGAGGAAGCCGATATTCCCGACAGCGACTCCGAGTTGATCGCGATGGCGAATTTTCTCGAGCGCCGCGGGCTTCACGAGGAGGCCCGTGCGGCATTCACCGAGCCGCTCATCCGGGTGGCCGCCAAGGACCTCAACGCCTTCTACGACTGCCTCGGCAAGATGTTCGTCGGCTTGGGCGGAGCGCCGCGGCTCGGCCGCTCGATTGCTTTGGAGTGGGCGCGCGAGGATGATGATCGGTGGCAGGAGGTGCGGATCTCCGCTTTCGGCGACAACGAACACGCCAACGAATGGTGGGATTGGCTGCAGGCACTGCTTCCCGATGCCACCCGGCCGCAACGCTTCGATGCGATGCTGGTCATTTTCGACGTCCTTCCCGATCCGGCGGGCCGGCGCGCGGAGTGGATCGATGCGCTCTGGAAATCCGTCGAGCAAGGCCCTGCCAAAAAACGGGAAGACCACATCCGCCAGCTCGCCGATCTGTTTGCTGAGACCGGCGATGTGACCAACGGGCTCAAGGCATGGGATCTCGCTTCAGCGGAAACCCGCGGGAAAATTTTCTGGGGTCATGCATTGATCCATTTTTCTGCGGCAGAACGATGGGGCGAGGCGGCCGATCTCGTTCTTGGCCAGATCGAGGAACTCAGGCGGGCCGACCAGGAACCGGGTGCCGACCTGCATGCCTACGCCGCCGCCGCCCTGCGCGCTGCGGGACGCGGGCAGGAGGCCACCG
>JBMTCD010000140.1:0-10247 GCA_049430545.1 Luteolibacter sp. | reverse complement strand
GTCCGCTATGCGCAGCAACGCGCCGGCCGCGGCGAAGAGCCCGACCATCAGGACCAGCAGCGGGATGAGCTCGCTCCAGCGGGAAGCCAGCGCCGGGTTCACCGAAAAGAAGCTGAAGAGCATGAATGCCGTGGCGTTGGTGGGCCCCATCACGGTGTGGCGCGAGGCCGCGAACATCGGCGCGACCAAGGCGGCCACCCCGGTGCACAACACGCCGTAAACCACCGGCAGCCCGGCGATGGCGGCAAAGGCGATGGCCTGCGAAACCGCGAGCAGCGTCACGTTCACCGCGGCGCGCGAATCATGCCGGAGCTTCTCCATGCCGTATCTCCGCAGCGGCCCGATGAATGGCAGCAGCCGCACGTGTTGCTCGACAAAATGATTCCCCACCCCGCGGCCGGTCCGCCTGATCTTTCGAAGCAATTTCATGGGACGGCGGTGGCTCTAACGGAACCTGGCGCGGCGGAACAACCAGACACCCAGCGCGGCGCAGATGACATTGGGCGACCACAGCACCGCGCTGGCCACGGCTTCAGAGGGAAACTGCCGGGCGAGCACGGTGACAAGAAAGTAACCGGTGCCGATGAGCAGGCTCAGGATCAACCCGTTCGAGCTCTCGCGGCGGCGCGAGTTCAGGCCCAGCGGGACCGCGATGAAAGCGAAGGCAAGGCAGGCCATCGAAAACGAATGCCGCTTCACCAACTCGGCGTGCAGGCGCACGCGCTTCTCCGCGTCCGGTTCCTCATCGAGTTGCGCCCGCAGCTCGGTGCTGGTCATCGAACTCGGCCGCTGGCGGCGGCTGCGAGGGTCCTTGAGGTCGATCAACAGCGGCTCGGCCATCCCGGCGAAGGCCACCTCGATACGGCCATCCGGACGGTGGTTTTCGAAAAACGCGTCCTCCAGCTTGATGCGCAGCTGCCGGTTGGCATCGTCCACCTCGAGCGCGGCGCGGGCGGCGTGCACATAAGTCCGGCCGCCGCCGTCCTCGTTGAGCTGGTGATAGTGGAATCCCTCCACCCACTCGCCGCTGCGGTCCTCGATCAGCACCTTCTGCACACCCTCCGCACCGCCCTGGAAATTCCCCTGCACCACGCCGGGCTTGAGCAGTGATTTCGGATCGCGGGCGGCCTGCTCGTAAACCAGCTCCAGGGTGGTGGCCTTGGAACGCGGCACCAGTTGCGTGTTCAGCCACAAGCTGCCTGCGGAGAGCAGCGCACCGATCGCGAAAACCGGCGCAGACAAGCGCACCAGGCTCACGCCCGCCACACGGAATCCGGTGATCTCATGGCCCGCCGAGAGCCTGCCGAAGACCAACAGCACCGCCGTGAGGAAGCCCCACGGCACCGTGTACATCAACGACATCGGCAGCACGTTGATCACGAAACGCAGCACCAACTCCAGCGGTGCCTTCTGCTCCACCAACAAGGGCTGGAGTTTCTTGAACAGGTTTCCCAGCACCAGCACCAAGCCCAGCACCAGCACCGCATAAAGCGTGCCCAGAAGAATTTGCTTTCCGATGTAGCTATCGGAAATCCGCATTGGCTTCGGTCAAATTGGCCAGCTCCCCGGAGGCTGTCCAGAGAAGAACCTCACAACGCCCTTGCGGTGGCCACCCGCCGTGGCTTGAATCCCGCCCCGCCAGCGCATGTATCTGCTGAAAAAAGTCATCCAGTTCCGGGAAAACGCCCACCCGGACCACGAGAAGCCGTTCCTTGAACACCTTGAGGACCTGCGGATCATGATCACCCGCATCGTGATCACGCTGCTGGTCTCGATGACCGTCTGCTTCCTGTTCCAGAAAAAGCTGATGGAAGTGCTGCGCCTGCCGGTCGAGCGGATGTGGGTCCAGCAACTCCAGGAACAACTGCCGCAAAAAAAACAAGGTGCCCCCAAGCCCCTCGATGTCGAGGTCTGGGAAAAGGCGAAAAACACCGAGCGCGCCGCCGCCGGGCTCGAGATCGCGGAACGCGAGCGCTTCTACGCCGCCAGCGATCCCGAACTCGCCTTCCACGCCCGCTCGGTGGCCCTGCTGCGCGCCGTGCTCGCGCTGCCGGAAACATCGCGGCCCGCGTTTCTGGATGGCTCGGAGGCTTCCCCGGAACTCAAGAAACAAGTCCGCGCACTGCTGGAAACCTCGCCCAGCCCCGAGATCGATTCCCGCGGCAACTTGAAGCTGATGTCCGCGCTGCGCCCCACCGAGACCTTCATGCTTTCGATGAAGCTGTCGTTCTTCGCCGGCATCGTGGTCGCTTTCCCGCTGCTGCTGATGTATGTGCTGCAATTCGTGCTGCCCGGCCTGCACAGCCACGAACGCAGCATGATGTGGCCGGCGCTGCTGGTGGGCTTCGGCCTGTTCCTCTGCGGCGTCTTCTTCGCCTATTACATCGTGCTGCCGCGCGCCCTCGATTTCTTCTATTCATGGAGCAGCAGCCTCGGCGTGTCCAACGACTGGCGGATCGGCGAATACATTTCGTTCGCCACCCGCTTCACTTTGCTCTTCGGCCTGTCCTTCGAGCTGCCGGTGGTCGTGATGGTGTTGGTGAAACTCGGCCTGCTGAGCTATGAGACGATGTCGCGTTCCCGCTCCTACGCGGTGCTCGCCATCTTCGTCACCGCCGCGGTGCTCACCCCCACCCCGGACGCCTTCACCCTCATGCTCATGGCGCTGCCGATGCTGGTGCTCTATGAAATCTGCATCTGGCTCGCCTGGCTCGACGCCCGCCGCAACCGCAAGGCAGAGGAACAGGAAGCCCGCGAACGCGAGGAACGACGCCTCGCCGCCGGCGAAGAGGAGCACCCGCCCGACGACCACCACGATCCCTACGACCACAGCCACTACGACGACCACAGCCACTACGACGACCACAGCCACCAGGCCGACGAAACAGGCGACGACGGCTATTCGGACGAATACGAACAACGGGATTTCCACAACGATTTCCCGGACAACCCGCCCGACATCGATACCGGTGACGACAAAGCCCGCTGACTTTTTTCCATGGCCCGCCCGACCGACAAGCCCCAGGCCAGTGCGCGCTCGCCCTTCGCCGGCTGTGCGATCCTGATCGCGGCGTTGTTGGTGATGGTCTTCCTGATCGTGTTCTCGGTCGTCACCCTGTTCCGGCAATACGCCGAAATCGAAAAATTCACCGCCCCCTTTCCGGGCGAATTGGCAGCTACGGTGCTGGAAGACCACGAGCAGGATCTCAACTCGCTCGCCGAACGCATCGAACGCTTCCGCCAGGAACTCGCCGGCGACGGCGACGCCACCCTCGCGCTCGACGCGGAGGAAATGAACCTCGCCATCGCCGCCTATGAGCCATTCAAGGACCTGCGCGGCACCCTGCGTGTGGCCGAAGTCGGCGACGAAACCTTGCGGCTGGACGTCATTTTCCCGCTCAACGGCAAACCGCGGCTCGCCCGCGAGGGCGAAGGTGGCTGGATCACCACTGATCCGCGCTACCTGAATGCCACGCTCGTCGCCCGCCCCGTGCTGCTCAGCCGCGAGCCGGTGCTGCGCATCGAGTCGATCGAGGTCCCCGGCGCGACGGTCCCGAAGGAGTTCACCGAACAGATGTCGCCTTATCGGATCGCCGAACGCTATCGCGAGCACGAGGCGATCGGCCCGGCGATGGCGAAACTGACACGCGTCGAATTGAAGGATGGCAAACTCGTGTTTGCCCGCGCGGCCGGCGAGACGCCCGCGGACCACATCAGCGACGAACAGGTGGACCGCATGAGCGGCTGGTTTTTCACCGTGCTCGGCATCGCCGCCAGCCTGTTCCTGCTGTTCACCGGCACCGTCATCTTCATCGGCCTGAGGGCGAAAAAACACCGCAAACCTTAAACGCCGAACCATGCTGGAAGACGATTTCACCTATGTGCTGCGCAAGGCGCTGGCCGGCCACTCACTCACCCCCGCCGATGCCGCGACTGCTGCCGGGATTTCCGAAAGCTCCGTCATCTCGTTCCTGCGCGGCACCTTCGACCCCGCCACCGCCCGCCGCCTCGCCCCCGTGCTCGGACTGAATGCGGAGGCCTTCGCCAACCACGCGGAATACGATCCCGAAGCTCCCGCCCTGACGGAAATCACCCGCCTCGACCTGCCCTTCGGCCCCGACCATGTGAATGCATGGCTCGTCAGCGCCGGTGGCGAAACCCTCCTCATCGACGCCGGCTACGAGCGCTCCGACATCCTGCCTAAACTCGACCCGCTCCCCAATCGCGCCTTCATCACCCACGCCCACCGCGATCACATCGGCGCACTCAGGGATCTGCTGGATGTCGGCGTGCCAGTGCATGCCGCGGGCATTCCGGGCACCCTGGCCATGAAGCCGGGCGACCGCGTTTGCGCGGGCCCGCTCGTCATCGAGGCGCGGGACCTTTGCGGCCATGCCGATCCGGCACTCGGTTTCCTGATCCACGGCCTGCCACGGCCGGTGTTCGCCACCGGCGACGCCCTCTTCGCCGGCTCGATCGGCGGCTGCGCCACCCCGCTGCTCTATCGTACGGCCATCGCCCGCCTGCGCCGCGAGCTCAGTGCATTGTCCGACGAGACCCTCCTGCTCCCCGGCCACGGCCCGGCCACCACGCTCGGTCAGGAACGGGTGCGCAATCCGTTTTTGTGAATCCCCGCCGACCCGTCAGCCGTCCGATGCAAACCACTCGGCGGCCTCCTTGAAATGGCGAACGGCGATCCCATCGCTGAGATCGTGGGAATCGCCGCTGTAGAAGAGTCCGCCCCGTGCGAAGCGAGGCACCACTCCACGGAACCGCCCCAGCCCTTTCAACAGGCTCATGGAGAAGGTCGAGGCGGATTTGATCTCCGCCGCAGCCAGCGCTCCGCCCTCCCTCCAAACCAGATCCACTTCATTGCCGTTGCTGTCGCGAAAAAACCACAGATCGGCGCCTTGGCCGCGATTGTAGAGGGATTTCAGGCATTCGATGACGATCAGGTTTTCAAAGATCCCACCGACGAGCGGATCGCGCGCAACCTGTTCCCGCGTTCGGATTCCCAGCAGGTGACACAACAGCCCTACATCCGTAAAATAGATCTTCGGTGACTTGATCGTCCGTTTGCCGAAATTCTCGAAATACGGCGGAAGCCTGAACAGCAGGAACGATGCCTCAAGGATCGAAATCCAATGGCGGATTGTCTTCGCATCGACCCCCACGTCATTGGCAAGTGAGCTGTAGTCGAGCAATTGCCCCACACGACCGGCGAGCAGGCGCATGAGTTTTTCGAACAAGGACGCGTCCTTCAATTGGATGAGCTGGCGCACGTCACGTTCCACATAGGTCTGATAGTAGTTCGAATAGGCGGTGGCGGGACGCTGCCCCCGATCATGAATCCGTGGCAGGAATCCATGGAAGGCATACTCCGCGAAGGAGTCGAACCGGATGCCCGCCCCGGCCAGTTCGGCGATGGACAGCGGCAACAGGTGCAGAATGGCGGTGCGGCCGGCCAGTGATTGCGTGATCGCCTGCCTGACCTCAAGCTGGTGCGAGCCCGTGAGAATGAAGCGACCGTTCCGGCGCTCTTCATCCACCAGGACCTGGATATAGCCCAGAAGTTCTGGCACGTGTTGGATTTCATCGATAATACACTCTCCCGGAAATTGCGCCAAGTAGGCCTTCGGATCAGCTCGCGCCAATTCCCTCACTTCCGGACTCTCCAGGTTGGAATATGCGAAACCCTTCAGCCCCTCGCGCGCCAAGGTCGTCTTTCCCGCCTGCCTCGGCCCGAGAATTGTGACCACCGGATATTCACCAAGCAGGATCAGCAGCTCTGAAATGATCGCTCTTTCAATCATGACAGGGGAATATTAATTTATGTAAATCGGGATTTCAAGTCCTGATTTGCATGCATTTACCCACCCAGACATGGCCGCAATCCAAACATTGCCAATTTACAAAGTGCCTGTAATCGACGATTGCCCCGACTTTCGGGTTTTCCATCAGCGAATTCAGGCCCATCTTCCTCCCATCCACGCCATGTCCCACCTGCTCGATATCCAAGACCTCAAAGTCCACTTCCACACCCGCGACGGAGTGGTTCGCGCCGTGGACGGCGTTTCGCTCACCGTCGATCCCGGCGAAGTGGTCGGCATCGTCGGCGAGTCGGGCTCGGGGAAATCGATCACGGTCTATTCGCTGCTGGGGCTGGTCCCCATGCCGCCCGGCCGCATCGAGGGTGGCCGCGCCCTGTTCCAAGGCACCGATCTGTTGCAACTCAGCGAGGCCCAGCTCCGCAGCTACCGGGGCCGGAAAATCTCGATGATTTTCCAAGACCCGATGACCTCGCTCAACCCCTACCTGCGCATCAGCACACAACTCGTCGAGCCGCTCGCCATCCACGAGAACCTGCGCGGAAAAAAGGCCCTGCACCGCGCCATCGAGGCGCTCGAGCAAGTCGGCATCGACCAAGCCGCCACCCGCATCCTCAGCTACCCGCACGAGTTTTCCGGCGGTATGCGCCAGCGCGTCTTGATCGCCATGGCCCTGATCACCCGTCCGGACCTGATCATCGCGGACGAACCGACCACCGCGCTCGACGTCACGGTGCAGAAACAGGTGCTCGACGTGATCCGCAAGCTGCAGCGCGAAACCGGCACCGCAGTCATCTTCATCACCCACGATCTCGCGGTGGTCCACGAAATGTGCGACACCGTCAACGTCCTCTACGCCGGCCGCGTGGTGGAAAAGGCCAGCGCCGCCGAGCTCGCCCGCCATCCGCTGCATGCCTACACCCGCGGGCTCTACCGATCGAACCCCTCCGCCCACCACAAGGGCGAGGAACTCTACTCGATCCCCGGCCTGCCGCCAGATCCCGCGCGGCTGCCCGCCGGCTGCGCGTTCCGCCCGCGCAACACGCTCGGCGACCCGTCGCTCTGCCTTACCGACCGCCAACCGGAACTCGCCGAAATCGAGCCCGGCCACTTCGCCCAGAACTGCCCGGGCTGCCTGGCTACCTGTCGGATCTAGCGCCAAGCTTCCCGGCTGTCCAACCGTAAGGAGCCACTGATGAAAAGAATCCTGCTCATCCTCTCCGCCGTGCTGATATCAGGCATAGATGCCCACGCCGCCTTCTCCCCCGACGACAGCAAGGATCCGTGGAAACCCGGTTGGGACACAAAGGTCTCTTACGCCCGCGAGATCCTGCCCATCCTCTCCGACAAATGCTTCCATTGCCACGGCCCCGACAAGGAGACGCGCGAAGAAAACCTGCGCCTCGACATCCGCTCGGAGGCGATCAAGGCCTTCGCATGGGATCCGCAAAACCCCGAACAATCGGAGGCTCTGATCCGCATCTTCTCCGACGACCCCAAGGAGGTCATGCCTCCTCCCAAGTCCCACCTCACCCTCGCTCAGCGGGAAAAGGATCTCCTCAAGCGCTGGGTCGCCGAGGGGGCGGAATACGAGACACACTGGGCCTTCGTCGCCCCGCCGAAGGAAATCCCCATTCCGGAAACCAAGGACAAGTCGTGGGCGAAGAACCCCATCGATTCCTTCATCCTCGCCCGCCTCGAAAAGGAAGGGCTCAATCCCTCGCCGGAAGCCCCGCCCGAGCGCTGGCTGCGCCGCGTCACCTTCGACCTGACGGGTCTTCCCCCGACCCAAACGGAGATCGACTCGTTCCTCACCGACATATCTCCGGAGGCCTGCGAAACCGTGGTCAACCGGTTGTTGGCCTCGCCGCGCTTCGGCGAATGCATGGCCACCCCCTGGCTCGATGTCGCGCGCTACGCGGATTCATCGGGTTACCAAGCCGACGTCGACACCGAGTCGTGGCCTTACCGCGACTGGGTGATCGGCGCGTTCAACCGCAACCTCCCGCTCGATGAATTCATCATCGAGCAACTCGCCGGCGACCTTCTTCCCGAGGCCACCCGCGAGCAGAAGCTCGCCACCGCCTTCAACCGCATCCACCGCAAGACCAACGAAGGCGGCTCGGTGCCCGAGGAATGGCGCCAGGAAGGCGTCTCGGACCGCGTCCACACGGTCGCCACCGCGTTCATAGGGCTCACCTTCGAGTGCGCCCGTTGCCATGACCACAAATACGACCCGGTGACGATGAAGGACTACTACTCGCTAGGAGCCTTCTTCAACAGCATCGACGAGTTCGGACTCCTGCAGGGCGGGGACGTGAAAGGGAACATCGTCGCCCAACCGGCCTTGCTGCTGCCGACAACTGAACAGGAAACGCAGCTCGCGGAACTCTCGCGAAAGGTTGCCGCCGCGGAGACGGAACTTGCAGTCCACATCGCAGGATCGGAAGCGGCCTTCGGCGCATGGCTCGCGTCCGCCTCCACTTTCGCCTCCCCCGATCTGGTCGCCCGATTCGACTTCGAAGACACGCCTGCGGCGAAAAGTTCAAAAAAGGAATCCGGTTTGTCGCTCGGCGGGAACAGGATCGCGCCGGGCAAGGACGGCAACGCCCTGCACACGGACGGCGACAGCATCACCACCCTGCCGTCTTTCGGCATCGAGCACGCGGAGCAACCCTTCTCCTTCTCGCTCTGGATCAAGCCTGCGGAACACAAGCCGCGGGCTTTCGTATTCGGCAACACCACCGCCTCGGGCGAAAACCACTCGGGCTATTCGCTCGTCCTGGAGCACGGCCTCGCCACTTGGACGCTTGCCCGCGAGAACCCGGGCTGCGCGATTTCCATCTCGACTTCCCATGCCATACCCACGGGCGAATGGACACACATCACGGTGACCAACGATGGCTCATGCAAAGCGGCGGGGCTTGGCATCCACATCAACGGCAAGCCCGCCGAAACCCATGTTCTCAGCGACTGCCTGAGCCACGTGATGCCCACGGGAGGCAGGATCACCTTGGCCGGCCGCAACCGGGATGCGGGTCTCCGCGGAGGAATGATCGACTCCCTCACCATCCACCACCGCGCACTCACTCAGTTGGAAATCTCCGGTCTGGCGGGCGTCCCTGCGAACGACGGACTGACCCATGACGACCACCGCGCTTATTATTTTTCGGCGGTCGACCCCGAGGCGCGCGCGCTCATGGAAAAGCTCTCCGCAGCCCGCGCCGCCCATCGCGAAGCGCAGTCCGCCGTCCGCGAGGTGTCCATCATGCGCGAAAGTGAAACGCCACGCCCCACCTTCATCCTGCACCGCGGAGACTACAGCCGGCCAACCGACCCGGTCGGGCGCGAGACGCCCTCTTGGCTTCCGTCCTTCCCCGGGAAGGCGCCGAAGAACCGGCTCGGGCTCGCGTGGTGGCTCACCTCCCCGGATCATCCGCTCACCGCCCGCGTCACGATCAACCGAGTCTGGCAGCAGGTCTTCGGAGCGGGAATCGTCGAAACCTCGGAGAACTTCGGACTTCAGGGTGCACAGCCTTCCCACCCAGCATTGCTGGACTGGCTGGCGCGCGACCTCATCAACCACGGCTGGGATCACAAGCGCGCGCTCAAACAGATGGTGCTGAGCGCCACCTACCGCCAGGACTCCGCGGCATCCGACTCTCTGCGCAAGCGCGATCCGCACAACCACCTCTTGGCCCGCGGCCCGTCGCGGAGACTTTCCGCCGAACAGCTCCGCGATTCCGCATTGGCTTTCTCCGGCCTCCTCGTCGATACCACCGGCGGCCCGCCGGTGAAACCCTACCAAGCGCCCGGCTCCATGTGGAAAACGCTCAATAACTTCCTTCCCGAATACAGGCAGGACAAAGGCGACGGGCTCTACCGCCGCTCCCTCTACACCTTCTGGCGGCGCACCACCACGCCTCCCAACATGATGATCTTCGATGCCACCACCCGCGAGACCTGCTCCACGCGCCGCCAGGCAACCAACACCCCGCTGCAGCCGCTCGTCATGCTCAACGACCCGACATTCGTCGAGGCCGCCCGCAAGCTCGGCGAGCGAATACTGGAAAAGGGAGGCGCGACCGACGAATCCCGCACCAAGTGGGCTTACCGCGAAGTCACCGGAAAAGCCCCGAACTCCGGGCAGTTGCCCCTGCTCCTCGATCTGGTCCGCGAGCAGCGCGAGTTTTTCAAAGCCGCGCCCGCCGACGCCGCAGCGCTTCTCAAGGTCGGGGATTCCCCCGCCAACCCGGCGCTGGATCCGGTCGAATCCGCCACTTTCGCCATTCTGGCCCAAGCCCTGTTCAACCTCGACGCAAACATCACGCTGCGCTAGCCTTGCCGATTGCGGTACCATCAGACTCTCCCGGTTCTCGCGCTTGGAACTTCGACACATGCTCAGGGTCTCCGACTCCG
>JBMTCD010000139.1:0-10250 GCA_049430545.1 Luteolibacter sp. | reverse complement strand
GGGCTGTCTTTACGCAGACAGCCCACTTTCCCGCCGGATGGCGGGCCAAGGGCTTCCCATGGAATGAGGGGCCCTTGAGGTGATCCGGCTCGCGCCGGTCGCCCTGCGGGCGATGAAGTGGGTCGCCTGCGTAAAGGCGACTCTAGTCCTTGCATTCCACGGCGGGCTTTTTCTCCTCGACCACGATGCGCGGAAAGACCGGGGCGGGCTTGCCAATGACGTGGCCTTCGGGAATGAGGCCCCAGCGCAACTCGCCGAGGCCGGTTTCGGTGAGTTCGGGCAGGTTGAGCTGGGCGGCGAGTTGATGCGCGGCGGCGGGAAGAACGGGCGAGAGCAGCACGGTGCAGTGTGCGACGCTTTCGACGAGATGTTGCAGCACGGTGGCGAGGCGCGCGGATTTTTCCGGGTCCTTGGCGAGTTCCCACGGTTTCATGCGCTCGGCGTATTGGTTGCAATGCACCACATGGCGGCCGATGGCTTCGAGGCCCTTTGAAACATCGAAGGCATCCATGGCCTCGCGATAGGCGGCGGTGGAATCCGCAAGCGATTGCTGGAGCGCGAGGTCGGCGTCGAGGAAGGCACCGCCGCGGGTGATGCTGCCGCCGGTGTAGCGCTGGCTCATGTTGAGCGCCCGGTTGCAGAGGTTGCCGAGTTCGTTGGCCAGATCGGTATTGAAGAGCATGACGAGCCGCTCGACATCGAAATCGGAATCGCGGCCGGTGACGATGTCGCGCACGAGGTAATAGCGCAGCGCCTCGACGCCGAAGGTGTCGGCCAGCGCGTCGGGATCGACGATGTTGCCTAGCGACTTGCTCATTTTCTCGCCGCGGATGTTCCACCACCCGTGGACGAGCAGGCGCGGCATGCGCTCGTCCGGGATGCCTATGGCATGGAGCATGCAGAGCCAATAGATGCCGTGAGCTGGAACGAGGATGTCCTTGCCGATGATGTGCACCGGGCGTTCGTCGCTGGTCCAGAGCGCGTCGAAGTCGGGCAGCCCGGCATCCGCCGCAGCCCGGTAGCCGGCGAAGGAGACATAGTTGATGAGCGCGTCGAACCAGACGTAGGTGACGAAGTCAGTGTCGAAGGGAATCTCGATGCCCCAGTGCAGTCGCTCCTTGGGGCGTGAAATGCACAGGTCGGTGTCCGGGTTGCGCTCGAGCGCGTTGAGCAACTCGGCCTTGCGGAACGCGGGAATCACCGCATCGGCGGTGGATTCGAGATAATTCCGCAGCCAGGCGGTGTGCTCGCTGAGTTTGAAATACCAGTTCTCCTCCACCAGCTCGACCACTTAGCCCCACTCGGACCCGAAATTGCCGGACAGGTCGCGGACGCGCTCAGTGAGGAATTGTTCCTGCCGCACGGAATAATGGCCGGAGTGGGCTTTTTTGTAGAGTTGGCCCTTTTCGTTGAGGTCGCCGAGGATGGCCTGGACGCAGGCCTTGTGGCGCGGATCGGTGGTGGCGGCCCAGCCGTCGTAGTGGATGCCGAGTTTCTGCCAGAGATCGAGGAACGATTTCGTGACGCGCGCCACGAAATCGGCGGGGGCTATGCCCTCCTTGTCCGCCGTCTGCTGGACCTTCTGGCCGTGCTGGTCCACGCCGGTGAGGAAATACGCCTCGTCGCCGCACAAGCGGCGGTAGCGGATCAACACGTCGGCGAGCACTTTTTCGTAGGCGTGGCCGATGTGCGGTTTCCCGTTGGTGTAATCGATGGCGGTGGTGAGATAGAACATGGCGTGGCGGGGCGGCGAGGAAAGCAGGTGCGGATGGGAGGCGCAAGGCGGCGTTACGCGAAGAACGTGTCGTCGTGCGAATACGGCGGCGCGCAACAGCAAAGGAAATGCAGCGGCTCGATGGCACGGATTTGGTGCCATGCGCCCGGCGGGATCAGGATGGCGTCGCCCGGGCCGACATGGCGCGTCTCGCCGTCGATTTCCATTTCGCCATGGCCATCCAACAGAAAGTAAAACTCCTCGCTTGCCTTGTGATAGTGGCGGTCGGTCACAGCACCGGCGGGCAGCGTGGCCTCGGCGAGGCTTTGGTTGGCGACCGGCGCGTTGGCCCGATCGAGGATGCTGCGGATGGTGGAACCGTCCTTGGTGGTGAAGGGTGATTGATCCCGGATGTTGCGGATTTCCATGTGGCGATGAAACCATTCATGCAGGGATGCGCAAGAATGCGGGTGGAAAAAAGAAAGCCCCACCGGCCGGCGGGCGGCATGGTGGGGATTTCCCGATGGTCAGGCGGCGTGAATCGATTGGCGATCCGTCTCGTTTTCACCGGTCGAGAATCGAGTTCCAGTGTTCGAGGTGGTCTTTCTGCGACTCGAACAGGCCGGTGGTGTCGTCGTGGATGGCGATGGAGGTGATTTTGTCGCCCACGCCGTTGAATTTGCAGCCTCGCTCGCCGGTGTTGTTCTTGCCGGTGATTTTCATCACGACGTCCATGCCGTTGGTGACTTGCCCGAAAACCGAGTGGCGGTTGTCGAGAAACGGGGTGGGGACGTGGGTGATGAAGAACTGCGAGCCGTTGGTGCCGGGACCGGCATTGGCCATCGAGAAGATGCCGGGGGCGTTGTGGCGGAGATCGGGGTGGAACTCGTCGGCGAACTTGTAGCCCGGACCGCCGCGGCCGGACTCGGTGGGATCGCCGCCTTGCAGCATGAAGCCCTCGATCACGCGGTGGAAGGCGACATTGTCGTAGTATCCGCGGCGGGCGAGGTTGAGGAAATTCACGCAGGTGAGGGGAGTCTTGGAGGCGTAGAGAGTGGCCTCGATGTCTCCGGCGGTGGTGTGGATGGTGATCTTGATGTCGGACATGGACGCGCAGCTTACACACAGCCCGCGTCATGGCAACCCCGGGGGCACTCGGCGATAATCAGCGGTCATGGTGAGAAAGTCCGGCGGCCCGCAAGGTGGGTTGTCGCTCAGTCGCCAGGCCCGGCGACGATGGTCCAACGGTAAAACGCAGAGCCTCCCGCATCGGGCGCGTCTGCATCTTCGATGCATTTCTCCGTCCCGTCGCCTTCCACCGGATCACCAACGTTGACCCAATCTCTCATATTCTTGCTGCGCTGAAGTTGATAGAACAGGCCATCCGCAGTGGCGATGCAGAGCTGCGGGGTTCCTGAAAAATCGAAATTCGATCTCACCGCCGCGAAACCGGGAGCATCCGGCAAACGGCAAAGCGTCAAAACATCGTAAGAATCCGTATCGTCGCCCGGTCCATTCTCGATATCGAGTGCAACTGCGAAATCTTTCCCGGCACTGACATGAAAATAGAAACTCAACCCGTCGTCGCCGGTCACAAGCACCTTGGAACCCACGACCAGCCATTCGAAGTTTTCGATGGCTGACAAACTCGGATCATTTGTTCGCAGACGACGGTAAACGCCCTTGCCATCCGCGAGCAGCGAGACATCGCCGACCTCAAATGTGGCACCGCGCAATTCCTGCAGATACGTCGGGGATAGGTCATCCTCCACTTCGATCGTCATTCCAGTCAAGCCCCAGCGCCCGACCAGTTCAGCACTCGCCAGTGCAGTGGGAGTCTTGACCCCGAACACCACCTTGCGGTCGAAATTCGTGTTGCTGCCTTGGCTGAATGTCTCGGTCTGAAAATCGGTGAAGGTGTCAAGGCCTGCAGATAGGCTGGCGATATCAAGCGTCTCGCCGCCCGCCGCGAGGCGCACGGTGCGCCCGCCTAACACCGACCAAGTGCCACTGATTGGGGAACCCAAATCCTCATCGCCCGGATCCGTGTTGGAGACTTCTGTCAGGGTGAAGGTGCCGTTTTCATTGAGGGCAAGCGTTTCATGGGAATGGAAAACACCATTATATCCTTGCGAACCGAATTGGGAATCCGAAAACGAGATGCTGGTCTGGCGGAGGAGCTGCCAAGTGCCCGCGACATCTGCACGGGTGAAATCTTCAGTCGGAAGGGCGATGGCCGCGTTGAATTCCACATTGACGAAACCACTTCCTCCTCCAGAGCTGCCAGCCAAAATCATGGTATCCAGTTCCCGTGTGATCGCGGCGGGCTGGACGTCGCCCATGACAAGATAAATGAAATCGTCGGAAAAAAACCACCGTCCACTGACGTCCGTGGCAACAAAGGTTCCATCGGGATTGACGCTGATGTCCTCCATATCGAGCACACTGGAACCAAACACCAATCCGCTGGGACCGCGGGAAAAACCTAGATCAAATAGGGAGATTTTCCATGCGGCCGGCGGGATCGGGCTCCGGGCGGATACCTCGACCACCATGGACGCACAAGTCAGAACAAGGGAGAGATTGGCGAATTGATTGGTTTTCATCCGATCGATTGGCTGATTGCTTGCTAAGCACAAACTATTCCCAATTGCGATATGCGAAAAAACAAGGTGACGATGATCAACATGTCAACCCCCTTTTCATCGCGCTCCTTAACGGTTGGAGTGGCGGCGGGCAGACGGGGCGTGGTGGCGGGCAATACGAGCCGAGGTAATGGCGTGAATGGCGGTGATAATGGTGGCGGGGCGGCGTGGCGACGCCGCATCCCCACACGGATTCAAAGATATCTCAATTGGCGAGCGCGTCGGCGATGGCCTGCTCGATCCGGCCGGTCACTTCGTCGAGCGTGCCGGTGGAATCGATGACCCGCGCGAACGCTTCGCTGCGGAGCGAGAGGAAGATGTCGCGGCAGCGCTGGAGGGCATCGCGTTGCTCGAACTCGTTGGCGGTGTCGCCACGGTGGCCGATGCGGGCGAGGGCGTGGTCCACGTCGAGATCCAGAATGAGCAGCAGGTCGGGCACCGGCGCGAAGGACTCGTTGAGGCGGCGGATTTCCGCAGGGTCGAATCCGCGGGCACCCTGATAGGCCATGGTGGAGAAGTAATAGCGGTCCAGGATGACCACCTTGCCGGCGGCGAGGGCGGGCAGGATTTTCTGCTCCACGTGCTCGCGGCGGTCATTGAGGAAATACTGCAGTTCGTCCTGCGGAGACAGCCTGCCATTGGCGGCGGACTCGCGCAGTTTCCGGCCCCACGGGCCATCGGTGGGTTCGCGGCCGAGCACGACCTCGCGCCCTTTGTTTCCGAACCACTCCGCGAGGCGTTTGGCCTGGGTGGACTTGCCGGTGCCGTCGATGCCTTCGATGACGATGAGGCATCCGCGCGGTGCGGAAGGCAGGGCTATGGTGGTGGGTCGTGGTTTCATGTGGCAGGCCGTGAGCCGGCGGCTCACGCGGTCACCGCGCCGCGATCGTCGTTGAGTCCGGATTTCTCCAGGAAGTAATCGTAGCCGCCGGTGTAGCGCGTGACCACGCTGTGGGTATCGTCCGCGGAGCGGGTGATGTGCAGGGTGGTCTCGGCGAGCTGGCGGATGAAATGGACGTCGTGGGAAATGAACACGAGGGTGCCTTCGTAGGACTTGAGCGCGTTGACCAGCGAATCGATCGAGAGAATGTCCAGGTGGGTGGTGGGCTCGTCCATCAGCAGCAGGTTGGGCGGATCGACGAGGAACTTCACCAGGTTGAGGCGGGATTTCTCGCCACCCGAAAGCACGCCGCAACGTTTTTCCACATCGGTGCGGCGGAACAGGAAGGTGCCGAGGATCGAGCGTGCGTCCTCCTCGCGCAGGGTGGGGCAGCAGCCCATGACCTCGTCGAGCACGGTGTTGTGCTCGTTGAGCGATTCGAGGCGGTGCTGCGAGTAATAGCCGAGCTTGGTGGCGTAGCCGGGCTCGCGCTTGCCGCCGTCGATGGGCAGGACACCGGCGAGGATTTTCAACAGCGTGGATTTGCCCGCTCCGTTGGGGCCGACCAGCACAATGCGGTCGCCGCGCTCGATGGTCAGGTCAAGATCCTGATAGATGCGCTTGTCGCCGTAGGCTTGTGAAATCCTGGCGAGATCGATGACCTTCTGATTCGACCGCGGTGGCTGGGGAAAGGTGAACTTGAACGGTTTGCGCGGCGCGCGCGGCTTTTCGACCGGCGGGAGTTTTTCGAGCATCTTGATGCGGCTCTGCACCTGCGCGGCCTTCGAGCCGATCTGGCGGAAGCGGTCGATGAACTCCTGGTGGCCCTCGATTTCCTTCTGCCGCGCCCGGTAAGCATGGACCTGCTGCTCGTAGCGGGCCTCGCGTTGCTCCAGATACGAGGTGTAGTTTCCGGTGTAGGAGATCAATTTCGACGCGTCGGGATCGATCTCGATCACCGTCTCGATGATGGTGTCCATGAAGTCGCGGTCGTGCGAGATCATGAGGATGGCACCGGAGTAGTTGAGCAGGTAGCGCTGGAGCCAGAGCAGCGAGAGCAGGTCGAGGTGGTTGGTCGGCTCGTCAAGCATTAGCAGATCGGGCTCCATGACGAGGAGTTGCGCGAGGTGGGCGCGCATCACCCAGCCGCCGGAAAAGGTCCGTGCGGGCTTGTGGAAATCGTCCTGCCTGAAGCCGAGACCGGCGAGGATCTTCTTGGCCTTGGGTTCGAGCTGGTAACCGTTGAGGTGGGTGAACTGGTCCTGCGCCTTGGCGAAGTCCGGGTGGCCATGATCGCCCTTGGCCTCGTGTTCGCGCATCGTGCGCAGGATGCCGATCATTTCCGGAGTGATGCCCATCGCGATCTCAATGATGGTCTCGTCGGACGGCTCGGCCGCCTCCTGCGGCAGGTATCCGGTGATGGCGTATTCGTCGCGCTCGATGGTGCCCTCGTCGGGCTGGTCCTCGTCCAGGATCATGCGGAAGAGGGTGGACTTGCCCGCGCCGTTGGGTCCCACCAGCGCCACGCGCTCGCCCCAGTTGATCGACATTTCCGCCTCACGCAGCAAGGTGCGTCCCCCGAGTGTCTTGGTCAGTTTCTTGATCGTCAGCACGGACGGCGGTGTAGGCGAGGCGTGCGCGTGGGGCAAGCCATTCGACTGCGGATTGCTGGCAAATGAGTGGCTGGCAACCCCTTGATCGCGATTTTCCGATGCTAAGGAATTCTTAGGAAATCCCGCTATTACCTTGACTGGCGGTGGATCGGGCCGGCTACATACGGTCATCCCGTCACAGATATGCGTCGATTAATTTATCCCCGCCACCCCGGCAACGGCCACTGGGTCCGCATTGCCAGCATAGCCTGCATCGCATTTGCCACCGCGTTGGGCGGCTTGCACGCCCAGGACTTCGAGGGGAAGAACATCAGCGCGGTGGACATCCGCTACCGCGGACCCATGACGGTGAACGAGGAGGCGCTGAGAAACCAGATGAGCTCCAAGGCCGGCACCGCATACCGCGCCGAGAATCTCGACCGCGACATCGCCGCGCTTTATGAATCCGGACTGGTCGACGACGTGCGTTTCCTCGCCGAGCCGGTGGGCGACAGCGTTCGTCTGATCGCCGAGGTGACCACCCGCCCGATGCGGGGTGGGGTCGGATTCATGGGCAACACGATTTTTTCCGACCAGAAACTCGCTCGCGAGACCAAGCTCAAGCCGCGCGGTGTGATGAGCGATGCGGAGATTCTCGAGGCCCGCCGCAACATCGAGAATTATTACCGTGGCTACGGCTACCCGGACGTGAGTGTGAGCCACCGCATCCAGTCCACCGGAAACGAAGGCGTGGCGGACCTCATTTTCGTGATCGACGAGGGCCAGAAAAACGAAATCCGCAAGATCCGTTTCGAGGGCAACACGATCTTCAGCGACAATGAGCTGCGCAAGGAAATGAAGACCAAGCCGAAGGGTTGGTTCTCCTGGCTCACCAAATCCGGCCGCATCGAGACCGACCGGCTCGACGAGGACCTCAACGCCGTGCTCGATTTCTACCGCAGCCGCGGCTACCTCCGCGTCAACAGCCCGGGCATCCGCCGCGAGCCGGTCAAGGACGGCCGCGTGGACATCGTCATCCCCATCGTGGAAGGCGACAAATACACCGTCGCCGGCGTCGGCTTCGGCAAGATGACGGTCTTCAGGCCCGAGGAACTCCACCCCGCGCTCACGCTCAACGGCAACGATCCCTACAATTCGAAGAAAATGCGTGCGGACATCACCATGATCCGCAGCTACTACGGATCCCGTGGCTACGCCGACGCCACCGTCTCGCCGGACATCCGTGACGCCGGCCCGAACCGCGTGACCATCATCTACCGCATCACCGAAGGCTCGCGCCACAAGGTGGGCAAGGTGAACATCGCCGGCAACACCAAGACCCGGGACAAGGTGATTCGCCGCGAGGTTCCGCTCCAGCCGGGCGATTGGTTCAATTCCGTGGAACTCGAGACCACCAAGGCGCGCCTCGAAAACCTCCAGTATTTCAGTGACGTGCAGGTCACCGGCGTGCCCTCCGGTGGTGGCTACCGCGACCTCGACGTGCTCGTCGAGGAACGCGCCACCGGCTCGGTGGGCGTGGGCATCGGCTTCAGCTCGATCGACAGCGTGGTCGGCTTCCTTTCGCTCGAGCAGGCCAACTTCGACCTCTTCAACCCTTGGAATTTCACCGGTGCAGGCCAGCGCTTCGCGATGAACCTGCGCCTCGGCACCGAGCGCTCGGAAGCGAGCGTGTCTCTCGTCGAGCCGTGGTTCCTCGACCGCCAGCTCGCGCTTGGCGGCGAACTGTTTTACAAGCAATCCACCTATTTCAACGACTACTTCGAGCAGACCAATGCCGGCGCGGCCATTTCCCTCCGCAAGCCGCTCACCGACAAGAGCTTCATCCGTGGCGAGCTGCGGATGGAAAACGTCAAGATCGATTCGGAAGTGGACGCGGGCGACACCTATGCCAACGGCACCGGCGGCGCCGGAAACGATCCGCTCAATCCAACCAGCGGCGCCAATTCATTCCTGTCCGAAGAGGAAATCGGCGGCGATTACCTGCGCGCGGCGCTGGCCGTGAACTGGGTGCTGGACACCCGCGACAGCAACATCGTGCCGCGCACCGGCCACAAAGTGGACCTCGGCCTCACCTATGCCGGACTCGGCGGCGATGTGGATACCTTCACTATTTCCGCCCAAGGCCAGAAATTCTGGAACCTGAAGTGGGATACCATTCTCTCGCTCAGCGGAGAAATGGCATTTGTCGATGCCCTCAGCGGCGAGGTGCCGGTCTTCGAACGCATGTTCCTCGGTGGCGGCCGGACCCTGCGCGGATTCGAGTTCCGTGACATCGGGCCGCGCGACACCGGCTACACGAATGACGTTTACGGAGGCAACTCGCTCGGCTTCATGAGCTTGGAATACACGGTTCCGATCATCGAGACGGTGCGAGCCGCGGTCTTTTACGACGCCGGTTTCGTCAATCCCGACAGCTGGGATCCGGCACCGGAGGACATTTACACCGACGTGGGTGTGGGCGTGCGCCTCCAGCTCCCGATCAGCCCGTTGCCTCTTGCATTGGACTACGCGATCCCGGTTTCCTCGCCCGACGACGAGGCGGACAAGGGTGGCCAGTTCCAGTTCTACCTGAACTACACGTATTGAGCTGTCACCCCCAGAGAGATCCACTCCGCGATCCGCAGCGCCTCCCGACTTGCATTCCACTGGGTTCAAACCTGAAATTCTCTCCATGCAGTTGCTCGAATTCGAAAAACCGGTCGCCGAACTGGAGCGCGAAATCGAAAAGTTGAGGGCCAAGGCCGCGTCGCAAAACATCGACATGTCCGGCGAGATTTCCATGATGGAGGGCAAACTCGCCGAAACCAGGGCGCGGATTTACCAAAACCTCACGCCGTGGCAGCAGGTGCAGATCGCGCGCCATACCAGCCGCCCGTTCATGCTCGACTACGTTTCCCATGCCTTCACCGATTTCTGCGAGTTGCATGGCGACCGCCACATCGGTGACGACGCCTCGATGCCCGGCGGTTTTGCCCGGCTTGGCGACCGGCGGGTGGTGGTGATCGGCCACCAGAAAGGGCGCGACACCAAGGAGAACCTGATGCGCAATTTCGGCAGCGCGCATCCGGAAGGATACCGCAAGGCGCTGCGGCTGATGAGGCTGGCGGAAAAATTCGGCCTGCCCGTCATCACGCTCATCGACACCCCCGGCGCTTTCCCCGGCATCGGTGCCGAGGAACGCAACATCGCCGAGGCCATCGCCTACAACCTGCGCGAGATGATGCTGCTCAAGGTGCCCGTCATCGCCGTGGTGCTGGGCGAGGGCGGATCCGGCGGCGCGCTCGGCATCGGTGTGGCGGACCGCGTCCTGATGCTGGAAAACGCCTATTACTCGGTGATCAGCCCGGAAGGCTGCGCCGCGATTCTGTGGAAGCACCGCAAGCACGCGCCCGAGGCGG
>JBMTCD010000138.1:0-10253 GCA_049430545.1 Luteolibacter sp. | reverse complement strand
GCCCTTCCCGCCGCCCCAACATCTGCAGCAACCTCTGAATTCAAGCACGAAATCCGAAACGAAGAGACCAGAGTAGGGCGTTTGGCTGGAACTTCCAACTCATTGATAATCAATTCCTCTAATCTATCAGAAATGGAGCGATGAGAACGATTTTTCAACGATTGGTAGCCTCAAGCCAAACGCCCTGGAGACCAGAGGCACGAACCATGAAAACAAGAAAACACACCCTCCTGCCCCTCGTCGCGCTCGCGGGAATCGCACTCACCGCAACCTCGGCCACCGCCGCCGTCATCACGCCGACCAACCACTGAACCGAACGAGCAACCGAACCAACTCGACACAGCAACAACAAAACGTCGAACAGGCAAAACCATGAAACCACATCCATCCACCCTCGCGGCTCTGACCGCGTTCGTACTCGGCGCCGGAACCGTGCTGGCGCAGACCGACAAATACTGGACCGGCACCGGCACCTGGGGCACCGACGACTTCTGGAGCCTCACCTCAGGCGGCACCTACGACCAACCCTGGGTCGCCGGCGACAATGCGATATTCGAAGGGACGCCCGGCACCGTCACACTGGGCGCGGCGATCACCGCCAACGACATCGACTTCACTGTTGCCGGTAGCAACTACCTGATCGACGGCAACTCACTGAACATGGCCGGAGGATCGATCACCGTGTCGAGCAAGAACAGAAAGCACACGATCACCTCGGCGATCACCGGAAGCCCTGCGGTGAACATCATCAACGGCACCGGCTACGAAGGGCTGACCTTTGCCCCGACCAGCGGGACGGTGGCTTTGGGAACCTGCACCGTCCCCTACGACGACCCGGTCGGCGGCGACAAGGCAGGCATTCGCTTCGGCGGCTCGACGACCGGAAACACGGTAAGCGAGGTCACCTATCAGGGAGGCGACAAATACGGGGCCATTTACGTGCAGGACACGGGCGAATGGACGTTCGGAAATGTCCTGGTAGGGATCGTCTATGTGCAGGGCGGAGACATGATCGCCAACGGGGAGATCGATACGAAATACGCGGGGCTGCAGCTCCAAAGCGGCACCCTTCATTACAACAATGAAGGCGCGGTGAAAGGCGGGGCCTTCAAGTTCCAGGGCGGCTCCCTCGACAACACCAGCGGAGCGGCCATCACGACCTCGCTCTACAACCCCGCATCTTCCTGGGAAGGCAACTGGACCTTCATCGGCAGCAACGGCGCCAACAGCGACCTGAACCTGGGAACCGGAACGGTAACGCTCACCGGCACCCGCACCGTGACCGTGCAAAACGCCGCGACCACCCTCACCATCGACGGCGTGGTCACCGATAGCACCAGTGTCTATGGCCTGACCAAGGCCGGCGACGGCACCCTGAAGCTCACCAACGCCAACACCTACAACGGCGCCACCACCGTTTCGGCGGGCACGCTGTCGCTGGGCGACGGCACCAACAACAGCAACCTCGACGACGACGTCATCCTGGAAATCGACGGGACCGGCACGCTCGACCTGAACTTCACCGCCGGGAATGTGGACACGGTCTTAGCACTGACCTTCGACGACGCCCTGCAAGCCACGGGCACGTGGGGACGGACGGGGCACCCGACCGCGGATCACACCACCAGCAAGATCACCGGCGACGGCCTGATCAACAACCTCGGCGGCGCGGCGCCGGCCGGAACCAATTACTGGGACGGCTCGTTGGTCGGCGGCACCGGCAACGGTGCCAGCAACGGCGGCAGCGGCATCTGGAGCACCTCGAACGCCAACTGGGACGCGGGACTTGGCAGTCGCGTGGCCTGGCCCAACACCACCGCCGACAAGGCGATCTTCAGGGCAGCGGCAGGCACGGTGGACCTTGAGTCCGACATCACGCTCGGCGAGATCCTGATCGACGGAGTGGACAACTACGTGATCGGCAGCAACCCCGAGACGCAGAGCCTCCATTTCGGCGGAGCGGCCTTCATCAAGGTGGACCAAGTCAAAGCCTTCATCCGGGCCGGCATCACCGGCAGCCCGAATCTCCTCATTTACGGCAACAACAGCGATCCGCTCTACCTTTATCCCGACTCGGCCAGCATGACCCTGGGGGAAGTCACCCTCGGCGGGGTGCCGAACAATCCACTGCTCGAGCTTGGCGGTTCGGTCGGCGGCAATTCGATCAGCAAGCTCGTCAGCGCCAACAACTGGTCGTTCCTGGACAAGAAAGGAACCAGCACATGGACGATCGGGGACGTGACCGCCGGGACCATCCGCCTCTTCAGTGGAACGCTGGCGATCAACGGGACCTTTAACAAGACGTACCTTGGGCTGCAGTTCACCGGCGGCACGCTGGCGGGCGACGGGACGATCAACACCGCGGTCACCGTCCCCGCAGCCGGCAACCTGGCGCCCGGCGCCCCGGCCGGCACCCTGTCGATCGCGGGCAGCCTGGACATCTCGGCGCTGGCCGGCGGCACGGGCACGCTCAATTACGAGCTCAATGCCCTCGCCGGCACCAGCGACCGGATCGCCGTCACCGGTTCGGCGACCATCGGGACGCTCGGCTTTACCGACTTCGTCTTCACCGACCTCGGCGGGCTGGAGAACGGCACCTACACGCTGATTACCACCACCACCGGCATCACCGGCGCGATCGACGGCGGCGACAGCAGCGGCTCGATCGGCAGCGGCGGCACCGGCACCCTCCAGATCGACGGCACCGGCAAAAACCTCGAACTGGTCGTCAGCGGCCTCGGCGCCAGCACGCCCTACCAGACCTGGGCGGGCGGCGCGGTGTTCTCCGCCGACGACAACGGCGACGGGGTGGCCAACGGCCTGGCCTTCCTGCTCGGTGCGGCGAATCCCTCTGAAAATGCCATCGGTCGTCTGCCCACCGTCACCGAGAGCGGCGGCGCCCTGATCCTGAACTTCAACTGCCTGCCGATCGCCGCCCGTGGCACCGCAACACTCAAGGTGGCGCACAGCACCAACCTCGCGGCCTGGACCGCCACGGTCGATCAGGTGCCGGATGCCAATGACCCGGTTCCGGACAACAACGTGACCTTCGTGGTCGGCGCAGGCCCTGCGGGTCCTCCGGCGCTCAACAGCGTCACGGCCACCATCGGCTCGGCCGCGGCCGGCGGCGGCGGCAAGCTCTTCGGCCGCCTCGAGGCCACCGAATGATCCTGCGCCTTCACCGGCACCTTCGGCGTCGCCCTGGGCGACACCGTCGCCGGCGGCGACAGCAGCCAGATCTACCTGACCTACACCGCGATTCCGGAACCCCGGGCCGTCCTGTTGGGCACCCTCGGCCTGCTCGCGCTGTGCCGCCGCCGCAAGAAGACGGCGACGAGCCGCTCGATCCCGCTTTCTGCATCGTATTCCCAGGCCCCCTGCCACAGAACGTGCCCGGCGGGGCGCCCGGCGTTGAGGTAATACAGCTCGTCGAGAATGGCGCGCAATTGGCTGACTTCGAGTGGTTCGGAGGTCGTGCGGATGGTCAAACCACTGCTCCGCAAGGCCACAGGGTGAGGCGTGGAGGCGATCATGTCGCCGCTATCATGGCAAAATCAGCGGCTTTGTTTATCCAAAATGATCAGATCCAGAAGACATTCGCCGACCTCGATGCCGCCGTCCCGGAGTGGGTCAAGCGCGATTGGCGTTGGGATGAAATCGTGAAGTCCTGCGGGCGTTTCAGATAGCATCGAGCGCGAACGGCATCTCGATTGCCTGCGTGGCGATCCAACCCACCAATCCCGCCGGACATTGAAGAAGTGATCGTCGACTGTCACCAAGCCGGACGGTCGAGGATGCGGTAAAATCCCGTGGGCGGCGGACCGTTCGGATATCGCAGCCCCAGGGAGTCCACCGTGGTGGTTTGCCCGGGAAGGCCGATGAGGTCGCTGCGCAGGATCGCCCATTGCCGGAGATCCGTCGAAAATTCCAAGGCATAGGGTTTGCCCTTTTCAGACGTCCAGATGATTTCCACTGCGTCGCCCGTGCGCTGGATGGAGACGATTTCAGGCCGAACCTGACGGAACGAGCGGAATTGGAGAAGCATGCTGCCGGATTCGTCCGCGATGACAAACGTATGCGAGGCGCCTCCCGGTGGCGGGTTGAACGTGAATTGCTCTGGCAGTCGATCCGTCGGCAGGTCTTTTGCCTGTCCGGAAATGCTGAACCCGAGCCGGATGGATGCTTCAGGGACGCCATCCAGAGACATCAGGCCAGCATCATTGTCCGCGGCTCCATCATTGAATCGCAGTGTCGGAGCGCCAAAAAGATTGGTGGACGATGTCGCCGTGCCGGAGCCTCGGACCACCCGGTCGAGAAATTCGGCCCGGAAGTCCCAAGTGCCTTGCATGAGAAAATCACCGCGCATTGGATCCGCAGGCCTAAGATCGATCGTGCTCGTTTCGTAGGTGATATATCCCTTCACGGTCGTCAGACGGGGGACGGTGATGCCAAACGGTTGACCCGTGACCGTGCCCACCTCGGCCTCGTAGGCAACCGTCACGCGCTCGGCATGGGAGGGTTGCAGCAGTCCCGCCAGCGAAATGAGCCATGCCCTGGCGGTCATTGAAAAACGTTGCTGCGGCCGCTTCCTTCCGTCATGGCTGGCAGGGTCGGTGATGGCCTCCATTTGGAGTTTCAATGGCATATGCGCGACCCCATTCCAGTCAATCCGAAAATTCCCGGGTGTTTGTTCGCTGAAAGCCGGGGCCATTCGCTCGGGTATCATTTCCGTCGGGCCTGCCTCATGGGCATTGTACAATTCGTTGGCCCGGCAACCAGAACCATGGAACCACACCCTGTTTTTCCGCAACTTTGGATCACGCTGTCACGCAAGGCTCCGTCCATGTTTGGACGGTTGTTGTCGATCAACGGCCATTTGTGTTGCCGGTCTGCCGCCGCTTGTCTTCTGGCCGCACTGGTGGCTGTCCCGCCGGCCGCCGCGGCGCGGGAGCTCGATCCCGCGATGCTTGCGGAGTGGACGGAACCCTTCCGCGGCTGGCATTACCACCCGGATCATGTGATAGCGGACAAACCCGGCATCGAGGGCTACGGAGATGTCAAGATGACCGACGTGCCCACCGTTTTCCAAATCCCCGGCGATCCGAAATGGTATCTGTCGTTCATCGGCTTTGACGGCAAGGGTTACCAGTCGTTCGTTGCCGAAAGCGGGGATCTCGTGAACTGGGGCAAGCCGCGCCTCGCCATGGGCTACGGGCCGAAAGGCGAATTCGACCACGGCGGGGTCGTGCTTGGCGCCTATCTTTACGAGTCCTATGACATCAAGGCCCCCCGCGTGCTCAAGAAGAAGGACGGGAAATTCTGGTCCCTGTATGGTGCCTACCGGAACCAAGGCGGCTACGAGCTGCGCCCTGGATACGAGGGTGTGGCCGTGAGCGACGACGGCCTGCATTGGCGGCGCGCCAAGGACGAGCCGATCCTCTCGATCCATCAGGATGACTGCGGCGAATGGGAGAAGGATTGCATCTATCAGCCGTGGCTGGTCGAGCACGGCGGGCGCTACTACAACTTCTACAATGCTGCCAACGGCAACATCGAGCAGCTCGGGCTGGCGTTTTCGGATGACCTTCTCGAATGGCGGCGCCACCCGCAAAACCCGGTGATCCCCCACGGTCCCGAGGGCAGCTACAACCAGCAATTCTCCGCCGATGCGAAGGTGTTTCGCGACGGCGACCACTGGACCGCCTTGTTCTTCGGGGTCGGCAAGGGCGGCGCGCACATCATGGCGGCCTTCTCGCGTGACCTGCTCCACTGGACCGTCGATCCGGAGCCGCTTTACAAGGCCGGCGGGAATCCCTCCGGGCTCGACAAGCAATACGCCCACAAGATCTCGCTGGTCTGGAACCCGGCCAACGATACCTACTACCTGTTTTACAACGCGGTCGGCAAGCAGGGCCGTGGCATCGGCCTGATCACCAGCAAGCCGCTTGCCAAAGGCTCCTGACCGATCGTGGAAAACGGACGTCATCCATGAAACACCTCGCACTGATCCTCAGCCTGCTCGCCAGCCCGCTGGCCGCCGAATCCCTGACCGTCCCCGGCCGCTGGTCGGAAGAGAAAGCCAACCAGTGGTATGACACCCAGCCCTGGCTGTTCGGCTGCAATTTCACTCCGTCCACCGCGATCAACCAGCTCGAGATGTGGCAGGCGGCGACCTTTGACCCGGAAACGATCGATCGCGAACTCGGCTGGGCCGCCGGCCTCGGCATGAACACCGTCCGCGTCTATCTGCACGACCTGCTTTGGGAACAGGACGCCGCGGGCTTCCTCGAGCGCATCGACCGCTTTCTCGGCATCGCCGACAAGCACGGCATCCGCACCATGTTCGTCATCTTCGACAGTTGCTGGGGATCGTTCCCGAAACTCGGCGAGCAACCGGCCCCCAGGCCCCATGTCCATAACTCCGGCTGGGTCCAGTCGCCGCACATCGATACGCTCAAGGACGTGTCGAAGCACAAGAAGCTCGAGCCCTACGTCAAGGGCGTGATCGGGCGCTTCAAGGACGATGCCCGCGTGCTGGCGTGGGATCTCTACAACGAGCCGGGCGCCGGCAGCAGCAGCGATGGCATGAGGCACCGCCACAAACTTGCCCTCTGCATGATCCTGCTCGAACACGCCTTTGAATGGGCCCGTGCCGCGGCGCCGTCGCAGCCCTTGACCATCGGCCTCTACGGCGGCGAGTGGATCGGCCCGAAATCGACGCGCTTCACCCGCTACGTCCTGGAGAATGCCGACGTGCTTTCCTTTCACGACTACCGCGAGCTGCACCTCACCATCGAGCGGGTCGGCACGCTCAAGCCCTTCGGCCGCCCGATCCTATGCACCGAATACATGGCGCGCGGGGCCTACAGCCGCTTCGAGACGCACCTTCCCTACTTCAGGAAAAACCGCATCGCCGCCTACAACTGGGGACTGGTCGCGGGCAAAACGCAGACCCAGTATCCGTGGTCGTCGTGGCAGGAAAAATTCACCGCCGAACCCGAACTCTGGCACCATGACATCCTGCGTCCCGACGGCACGCCCTTCGATCCGGCGGAGGTGCGGCTGTTCCGCGCGCTGATGGAAAGCCGGTGAGGCCGGACCCAACGGGCCTCCCATGGGATCAGCCCGCAAACCCACTGACGCCATTCCATGAAGCGCCGGCTCCACAGCGTCCCGACCCGCCTCGCGGCCACCATTTTTCTCGCCACCACCGCGTGGGCTGGTGGGGCAGAGACCGCGGCCCTGCCCATGCTCCGCGTTCCGGGCTTCGAGGAGAACATCACGGCAATCAACGACCTGCATGCGCTGCACCACGAGGCGGAATTCACATCCTGCACGCTGTGGGATGCATGGCTGCGGCTGCGGGAAATCCCCGCATGGTATCGCGAAGTGCGGGCCGTGGGTGGCTACCGCGCCTACTATGCCTAACCCGGCCGTGGAACCCTGCAAGATGGCGGCCCGGCCGGCGGACTCGGCATGGACCGTGAGTTCATGGAAAGCGTGCTGGTCCCGCAGGTGATGCTATATGGCTTTCTCGGCTTCCAGCCCCGCTGCGAATACCTCCGCGAGATGAAACGCTATGGCGTCCTGCCCGCGGATTTTGATCTGGAGCAACCCGCAGCGGTTGATTGCTACGCGCTCGATGAGGCCTGCTGGCACCTGTTCCACCACCGGCCGACCCGGCCGGCGGGCAGATAAGCGACTTGGCGCATCCCCTCGTGGCAAAGCAATTTTTCCACCCGATTCTTGCCATGCACACCACTCGTTTCCTTCTTGCCGCCTGTTTCGCGACGGCCCTGCATGCGGCTGGCGCCGGAAATCCCAACATCGTCCTGATTCTCGCCGACGACCTCGGCTACGGCGATCTCGGATGCTACGGGGCGACCCAGGTGAAAACCCCGCGCATCGACAGCCTCGCGGCCGCGGGGCGGAGATTCACCGATGCCCACAGCGCGTCCGCCGTCTGCTCGCCCTCCCGCTACGGCCTGCTCACCGGCAGCTACCCGCTGCGCCGGAATCTCTGGGGCCCCACGCCCACCTGGACACAGAAACTCACCATCGACACCCACACCCTGACGCTGGCATCCCTGCTCAAGGAATCCGGCTACGCCACCGCCTGCATCGGTAAGTGGCACCTCGGCCTCGGCGATCCGAAGCCGGACTGGAACGGCGTGCTCAAAACCGGGCCGCTCGAACTCGGCTTCGACCATTTTTTCGGCAACCCCGGCGTCAACAGCTACCCACCCTTCGTCTATGTCGAAAACCACCGCGTCGTCGGCCTCGACCCCGGTGACCCCCTCGTCCCGGGCAAACCTTCCCCGTTTATCCGCAAGTTCCCCGAAAAAGGCATCGGCAACATCGGCGGCGCGGACGAAGCCCACCGCCTCTACGATGACGAAAAGGTCGGCTCCACCCTCCGCGAAAAATCCATCGAGTGGATCAAACAGCAAAAATCCGGCCGGCCCTTTTTCCTCTATCTCGCCACCACCCACATCCACCACCCCTTCACGCCCGCCGAACGCTTCATCGGCACCAGCGGGTGCGGCCTGTATGGCGATTTCATCCACGAGCTCGACTGGATCGTCGGCGGCGTGCTCGACGCGCTCGAGGAAACGGGCTCGGCGGGCAACACCCTCGTCATTCTAACAAGCGACAACGGCGGCATGTTGAACGTGACCGGCCAGAAGGCATGGCAATCCGGCCACCGCATCAACGGCGACCTGCAAGGCTTCAAGTTCGGTGCCTGGGAAGGCGGTCACCGCGTTCCTTTCCTCGCGAAATGGCCGGGCAGAATCCCACCCGGAACCAGCTCCGGCCAATTGCTCAACCACGTCGATCTCATCGCCACCTTCGCGGCCGTCACCCGGCGCGAACTCAAGGAAGGCAAGGGGATCGACAGCATCAACCAACTCGAAAGCCTCACCGGCAATCCCGCGAAGCCGCCGCGGGAATCGATGGTCATCATCCCCAACAGCCCCAGGCACCTCGCCCTGCGCAAGGGAAGCTGGGTTTACATCCCGGCCCAAGGAGCGGGCGGATTCCAAGGGCAAAAACCCGGCGATCACCTGTTTTCCGATGCCGCAGCGCTGCCCTTCACCGGGGGCACCCACAGCGACCACGACAACGGCCGGCTCCGTCCCGGCGCGCCACCCGCCCAACTCTACAACCTCGAAACCGACCCCGGCCAGCAGCGCAATGTCTTCGCCGACCACCCCGATGTGGTCAGGGAACTCGATGGCGAACTCGATCACTATCGCAAAGCCATCCCCGGCACCAAACCCGTGGGTTGGATCAATCTGAAGCCATGAGAAGAAACCCTGATCGCCGGACACGGGGCCATGACGCGCATGGATCCTTCCTTGGATCCTTGTGCCGACTGCCGGGGCACTTTGCTCCGGGGCTGGTCGCGGCTGCGATGATTTGCATTTCCGGAAGCGCACCTGCCGGAGCCGTGGAAATCGTTGTGGACGCACGGCAGGATCGTCGTCTATCTCATCAACAAAAGCGACAAACCCGTGGCCGCGAACATCCGTCTTGAAGACAACTCCGCGCGGGAAATCGAAAGCCGGACGGTTTATGCCGGATCGGCCTACGACGACTTGAATCCCATGCTGGAAAAAGATCGGAATGCGACCCTTGCGGACGGCATGGTGACCACCACGCTCCCCGGCATTTCCCTCACGATCCTGACATTGCGCTAGAACGCCTTCCCCGAGGCGGCAGCGGCTCCTGCTACTTCGGCCAGAGAATGGATCGGCTTTTCCCGGGTGCCTCCACGTGCAGTGACCACCCATTCACGATAAATCCCGCCCTTCACCAGAATCGTGTCGCCCGGCATCGCGCGGTCCGCCGCCGCCTGGATCGTCTTGAGCGGCGAGTCTTCCCCGCCGTCGCTGGTGTCGGCCGCTGCCGGTGCCCGGTTGTCCACGACGAGGGTGCGGCCGCAGGCCATGGGGGTGGAGGCGTGGATGCATGTTGCCAGCACGAGGGCGGTGAGGAGATCCGATTTTTTCATGGCTGGTGTCGGGGGCATTTCGCCGCGCCGTTCCGATGCTGGCAGGGCGATGAAGCCGGCGCTGGAGTGCCGGACATTGGGATTGCCGTGATGGGGCATCGCCGTTTTTAAATCACTGCGCGACAGCCTCAGCCTGCCCTGATTTGGGTAGCACTGGGGAAAGTCTTCCGGAACTTCGGCGGAAGAATCCCGCGACGTTGGCCGTTATGTGTCCGCGATGCGTTTTCCCTGCCTGCCG
>JBMTCD010000137.1:0-10270 GCA_049430545.1 Luteolibacter sp. | reverse complement strand
GAAAATCCCAAAATCAGGCCATTTCCAGCCGGATCCCCGCATCCCGCTTTTCAACGTCATGTTGCGGGTTCGAAACGAAAACGCGGTGTGTAGGGCTTGCTCTGTTGACGACTTCCACCCTTCTGCGCAGCGACTGGATCGGTTCGATGCGCTTGGCGGGCACTTTGACGGGCAGAGACTGAGCGAGGTGCTCAATTTGGCATGAAATCACCGTGCAACGGAGCGTGCAACAGAACGGGTTATTTCGTGCATTTAGCTGGATTCAAAGATTTTCAAATGAACACCTAAACCCGCCTTTCTTGCAATAAATAACTCGTTATCAATGCGTTATAGGCCATTTCAAGAAGTTTGGAAATGGTGCGCGCTGCAGGGTTCGAACCTGCGACCCCATCCGTGTGAAGGATGTGCTCTACCACTGAGCTAAGCGCGCTTGAAGCCGTTTGGAGGCAGCGGGCGGAGGAATATGCGTCGGACGCCGGCAATGCAAGCTCTTCCGTGCAGCTCTTTCGTTTGCCGCTTTTCAGCGTTGGCATTTCGGGCACCAGTAGGTGGAGCGCTGGCCGATGACGGCGTGGCGGATGGGCGTGCCGCAGACCCGGCAGGGTTGCCCCTTGCGTTCGTAAACGAAAAGCTGCTGGCGGAAGTAGCCGGGCTCTCCGTCGCTATGGAGGAAATCACGCAGCGTGGTGCCGCCGGCCCGGATGGCATCCGCCAGCACCTCGCGGATGGCGGCGACCAGGCGGGCGATGCGCGCCATGGAAAGGCGCTTCGCCGCGGTGCGGGGCAGGATCCCGGCGCGAAACAACGCCTCGGATGCGTAGATGTTCCCCACTCCCACCACGACCTTGGCGTCCATGATGACGAGCTTGATGTCGGCATTGCGTTTCGAACACGCGGCAGCAAGCCAATCGGGCGTGAATTCAGCCCCGAGTGGCTCGGGGCCAAGACCGGCGAGCAGCTTGTGCCGCATAGGATCGCCGCTGAGATGCAGAACGAGCCCGAAGCGCCGGGGATCGTGAAACCTGAGCTGCATGCCATTGTCCAGGGTGATGCCGATGTGGTCGTGCGTCTTCCACGGATCGGCCGGAGACACCAGGCGCAGGCTGCCGGACATGCCCAGATGGACGACCAGCGTGCTGCCGTCGTCGATGCCGAGCAGCAGGTATTTCGAGCGTCTGCCGGCATGGGTGAAGCAGTGGCCCTCAATGGCGGAGAGGTTCTTGGAAACCGGCTGGCGCAGGTCATGGCGGCGCACGATCACCTCGTGGATGCGCGCGCCATCCAGATGCGGCGCAATACCGCGGCGGGTGGTCTCGACTTCGGGCAACTCGGGCACGTCTCGGAACAGGGTGGCTTGGTTAGAAAACGAAGCGGCAGGGGGCCAGCACGTGGCAGGCGCTTCCCGCGAACACGAACAGATGCCAGAAGGCATGATGGCAGGGCAGCCGCCGCCATGCGCAAAACCTGCAGCCCAAGACCAGCGCAGAGGCGCATTTCAAACCGCCCCCATCGGCCATCGCCAGCATGGTCACCAGCGCGCCGATACTGAACAGCATGCCGACCGCATGGGTGAGCAAGCTGGCGGTTTCCTCGCGGTGGCTATCGCCTGACAGCGAACGATGGGACTTCGGGGCAGACATCAAACTGGCTTTTCCTATCGCGCCACACCCACCGGATGTCCAGAACCCAACCGGGAAAAGACGCTCGCGCGTGTTTTCCCAAGTCATTGACTTTTCTTGACATCCGCCATTCGTTGAACATCCTTCGCGCAGCGATGGCGAGAAAGCGCATAGAGCCGGCCAGGTTCACCCGGATGGAGGCGCGGACGCGGATGATCCGCGGGGCGGGCCGCATCGGCTTCATGGCCTGCGGGGTGGCGCTGGGATTCGTGGTGGTGGCCACCGCGGTGCCACAGCGGCGCGAGCTGGCCAGACTGGAGGAGCGCCTTCGCAACGCGGAACGGCGCGAGGCGGAAGTGCTCATGCAGCGCGACCACCGGCGGATCGAGCTGAAGGCCTTGCGCGAGGATCCCGCATACCTGGAAATCCACGCGCGCGACCGCCTCGACTACTGCCGCGAGGGCGAGCGTGTGCTGCGACAGCGGCGCAGCCGCTGAACACCGAAGCATTGATTCCCTTATGACCGGATGGCATGGACTTCCACAACCGGGGCTCGCCGCCACCGGCATTCTCCACACCATCCACCCGCCCCTCGATCACTGGGCATGGTGGATTCCGGCGTTCCTGATCGGTGCCTGCATCGGCTCGTTTCTCAACGTGGTGATCCATCGCGTGCCGCTGGGCATGTCGGTGAACGAGCCGAAACGTTCATTCTGCCCGCACTGCAAGGATGCGATCCCGATGTGGTTGAACCTGCCGCTGGTGAGCTGGCTGCAGTTGCGGGGAAAATGCCACTCTTGCGGCGCTCCGATCGCCTTCCGCTACTTCGCGGTGGAATTGCTCACCGCGCTGCTCTTCACGTTGCTGTGGATGGTCTTTGCCCCGCAGGCCCCGCAGGTCATCGTGTTCATCTGGCTGCTTGCCGCGCTGCTGGTGGCCATCACGTTCATCGACGCGGAACACCTCATCATTCCCACCGCGCTCACATGGGCCGGCAGCATCGCAGGTCTCATCGCCTGCGCGCTCTGGCCACGCCTGCCCGTCCTTGCCGGCGGCGATCCCGGGGGCTGGATCGATGGCTTGAAACACGGTGCCATCGGCTGGATCGCCGGCTTCGGCGGGCTTTGGGTGGTCGTGCAACTCGGCAAAATGGCTTTCGGCAAAAAAGCGTTGAAGTTCGACCAACCGCAGCCATGGCACCTGCGCGAACCACGCGACGACCACGATGCGATGCACTTCGTCATCGGCGACGACGAGGTCGCCTGGTGGGACATGTTTTCGCGCAGGACGGACCGCCTCATCGTTGAATGCCGGGAAATCCGTGTGGACGGCGCAACCGCGGGCGCGGGCAAACTGATGATCCGCGAAACGGAGATCGAGCTTCCCGACGGCACCGTGCACCAAATCAGCGACCTCAAATCGCTTGGCGGCGTGGCCACTTCGGCGGTCGTGCCGCGCGAGGCCATGGGCATGGGCGACATTCATCTGTTGGGCATGATCGGTGCCTTCTTCGGCTGGGCGGGAGTGTTTTTCTCGCTCTTCGCCGCCTCGATCTACGCCATCGCCGCCGCGGTGATCGGGCGCATCGGCTTCGGGCGGCAATTGCCCTTCGGCCCATTCCTGGCACTCGGCTGCCTCAGCTGGGCCGTTGGCGGCTGGCAAATCTGGAAATGGTATGCCGATTTCATTGGCCCGTTGTGGGGGCCATGATCTGCGGCGCAGGCATGCCGGTTACCCGGCCGCCTCGTTCATTCGTTCTCCCAGAGCCTTACCCGCAGCGCCTCGGCTGCGGCGCGCGCCTCGGCTTCCTTTTTGCTTTTGCCCTTGCCGGTGGCCAGCACGAGCCCCTTCCAGGCAACCTCCGCCTGAAACACCCGGCGGTGGTCCGGCCCGCTCTCACCGATGATCCGATAGACCGGCGCGGTCGGCTCGATCGCCTGCAGGCACTCCTGCAACTCACCCTTCGGATTCCGCTCTTCCGGGCTGCTGGCCATGCTGCCGATTTCCGTTTCCAACAGACGCAACACCAGCTCGCTTGCCTTTTCCGCTCCGGAATCCAGATACACCGCTCCGATCAATGCCTCGAAGGCATCGGCAAGCGTGGAAAGCCGCCTGCGTCCACCGGTGGCCTCCTCGCCTTTTCCCAGCAAGACATAATCGCCAAGATGGATCGCCATGGCGAACCTCGCCAGCGCGCGCCTTGACACGACACGCGCACGCAGCTTGGTGAGCCGCCCCTCGGGGAAATCCGGAAAAACCCGGTAAAGCTGCTCGGTGACGATCAATTGCAACACCGCGTCCCCCAAGAACTCCAAGCGCTGGTTGTCGAAATGCGGACGCTGCGATTCGTAAGCCAGACTCGGATGGGTGAGGGCCTCAGCCAACAGCAGCGAGTTGCGGAATTTGTAATGAATGCGGCTTTCCAGCGACTGCATGGGATCTGTGGCATGGGAACCTCCTCCCCCGCCCGGATTCCTTCGCGTATCCACACAGCGAAACCCCGATGGGAAAGATGGGGTGGACGACGGGACTCGAACCCGCGACAACCGGAATCACAATCCGGGGCTCTACCAACTGAGCTACGACCACCATTCGTTGGCGGGCGGCAGGGTTAGGCGATTGCCCGGATTTTGGGAAGTGGAAAATCTCCACGCTTCGAAAATATGCAGTGCAGCTCCACCACCGCCCGTTTCGTGGGCAAACCGGCAGGGGAAAACCATCCTCGGCGGCCAGGAAAAGGCCGCTGCCGTAATTCGCGCGGCTTCCCGATCCCGCCGCCCGGAAAATTCCCGCCGCAATCCGGCTTGGCAGAACGCCGGTGGGAGTTTTGGGTGGCGCCCGTCCAAACGGAAATCCACCGCCCGCTTTCGCCATGACGCCGGAACAACAACTCGCCCACCTCACCGCCGGAGCCGCCAAGGTCCTGTCCGAAAAGGAACTGCTCGAAAAACTCCGCCTCGGCCGGCCGCTGCGCGTGAAACTCGGCGTTGATCCCACCGCGCCCGATATCCACTTCGGCCACACCGTGGCCTTGGAAAAACTGCGCCAGTTCCAGGAACTCGGCCATCAGGCGGTCCTGCTCATCGGCGATTTCACCGCCACCATCGGCGATCCCTCCGGACGCTCCGCCACCCGCCCGCCCCTCACCCGCGACGAGGTGCTCGCCAATGCCGCCACCTATACCGACCAGGCCTTCAAGATCCTCGACAAGGCGAAAACCGAGATCGTCCACAACGGCGATTGGTTCCGCAAAATGACCTACGAGGAAATTCTCAAGCTCAACTCGCGCGTCACCCTCCAGCAGATGCTCCAGCGCGAGGACTTCCGCACCCGCATCGACAACGGCCAGGAAGTCCGCCTTCACGAATTGCAATATCCCATCATGCAGGGCTGGGACTCCGTGGAAATCCGCGCCGACGTCGAACTCGGCGGCACCGACCAGCTCTTCAACATCCTCGTCGGCCGCGACCTCCAGAAGGAAGAAGGGCAGCCACAACAGGTGGTCATGGTCCTGCCCTTGCTGGAAGGGCTCGATGGCGTGAAAAAAATGTCCAAGTCCTACGGCAACTACATCGGCGTCTCCGATCCGCCGCAGGAAATGTTCGGCAAGCTCATGAGCGTGTCCGACGAACTGATGGACCGCTACTATCAACTCCTGCTGGGCGAAAGCCGCGATCCCTCCGGCCACCCGATGGATGCCAAGAAGTCGCTCGCGGAAAAACTCACCGCCCGCTACCACGGCGACGAGGCCGCCACCGCCGCCCGGGCCGATTGGGACACGCGCTTTTCCAAAAAAGACCTCGCCAGCGCGGAACTGCCGGAACTCGATTGCCCCGGCGAAACCAGCGTGCTTGCCCTCACAGCCCACGTCTTCAGGGCCGCTTTCGGGCTGGAAAAATCCAATAGCGAATTGCGCAAGCAGTTCATCGTTTCCGGCTCCGTCCAGCTCAACGGCGAAAAACTCACCGACCCCGCCGCCCCGGTTTCCCCGAAACCCGGCGATGTGCTCAAGCTTTCCAAGAAACACGCCGTCAGGTTCCGCTGAGCGCCTGATACCGGTAGCCAGGCTGTCACGCAAAGTGATACAAGGAGAGCCGAACCCCAGCCCGCACCGGGTCGCCCGGAGTGCGGCCCTCCTCAATTCCCCTCCATCGGCATGATCTCCCGCCCGGCGATGTGGATGTTTTCAACACCCCGCTTGAGGTATGCCAGCGCGGGACGCATGCCGCCGGACACCAGCGGCGAGACACTCGTGATCCGTCCCGCCTCGCGGCCATCGGGATTCAATAACTTCAAATCGTCCAACGGCAGATCCTCGGGAAGATCCAGCCGGACCAGCCGCTTGTTCACCTTGCCCGCATGTTTGATGCGGGAAATCACCTCCTGGCCGATATAACATCCCTTGTGATAGGAAATGTCGGTGGCGTCGAGTCCGGCTTCCGGCGGCAGCAAGCCCTCCTCGAGTTCCCTGCCCCAACGCGGAACGCCCTGGCGGATGCGGAAGTCCTCCAATGCGTCGCCAGACAAATGGGAGCTTGCCTCCGGCAATTCGAACCCGGATCCCGCCGGACTCCACCAGTCGATGCCCTCCACGTGGAATCTCCGCGAGTGGCGCACGTCAACCGCCTGCGGTGCATCCGCAACATCTCCGCCGATCCAATGGGACAGCCGGTATTTCCCTGTCAGATCACGGACTTCCACGTCATCGGCGATGAGATATCTGGTCAGCCGCGCCTTGAGCGCCTCCGCCGTTCCGGTCTCTCCTTCGACCCACAGGTTTCCTTCCGGGGATTCGGTGATCCACACGCGGAATTGCAGGCGGCCCTTCGCATCCGTGACACAGGATGGCAACGAGACATTGCCACCCGCCACCTTCCTCACATCCTGGGTCAACTGGCCGTTGAGGTATCTCACCGCGTCCGGTCCGCGGAATTCGAGCAGCGCGGGACGGTCGATCCCCACCAACAAAGGTCCACTCATTTTCCGCCGAGATAGGGTTTCGCCAGCACCGAATAGTCGAGGTCGCCATGGCCCTCGTCGCACAACTCGTGCATGCGCCGGGAAACCGCGTCGATGCCCGGCACCATCACACCGGCCTGTTGTGCCAGTTCGAGCATGTAGCGGCTGTCCTTGGCCATGTTGGCGAGCGAGAAATGCGTGGCGTAGTCGCCATCGATCATCGCGGGAAACTTCATCGCCGCGAGCGGCGAGCCGCTGGCGTTTTCGGCCACCGCCGCAGCCAGTTGCCGCGCAGGCACGCCGTGGCGGGTGGCGATGGCGAGCGCCTCGGCCATCGCCTGCACGGTGCAGGCCGAGATCAGGTTGGTGGCGAGTTTCACCACCGTCGCGCTGCCGACCGGGCCGCAGGCCAGGCGCATGCGGCTCGAAACCGCCAGATAATCCTCCATCTCCGCGGCGTGCGACGCATCGCCGCCGATGTAATAGACCAGCTTTCCGTCCTCGGCCGCCTGGCGGCTGCCGGTGAACGGTGCGTCGAGGAAACGGCAGCCACGCTCCACACATAACTCGTGAAGCCATCGCGTCGTGGCGAGATCGATGGTCGAGTGGTTCAAGACCACATGCTCCGGGCGCAGGTGGCCGGCCACGCGATGCATGACTTCGCGCACCGCGGGCGAGTCTTTCAGATAGATGGAGATCACCTCCGCATGGGAGACGGCCTCTTCCGGCGCGGGTCGTTCGCCGGGCAGTGTTTTCGGCGTGCGGTTCCAGCAGGCGGCGTCCCAACCGGCAGCGACGATGCGTTTGTGGACACGGGAGCCGACAATGCCGAGCCCGAGCACGGCGGCTTTGCGGGAGGATGAATGGCTCATTGTTTGCGTTGCAGGGAGAGTTTCACGAGTTCCGCGGCTTGCTCACGGATTTCCTTCATTTCCTCCAATGTCGGCTCCGCGCCTTCATCGATCACCATTTCCCTGCGCAGCCCGGCGAGCAAGTCGCGGATGGCGAGATAGTTCGGCCGTTCGGAAATCCGCGGTTCCAAGCCCGCCACGGACTCGGTGTAGTAATCCGCGATGTCCTCGCGCATCACCTTGCGTGCCCGCTGGGTGGAAAACTGGTTGTCCACCGCCACGGTGGCCACGTGCAGCGCCCGGATCCAGCCGCCGAGGGAAATGAGATGCGCCAAGTCGGCGTCGCGCAAAATGACCAGTTCGGCTTCCACATCACGCTGGGTCGAGGTGAGTTCCTTTTTCAACTGCGCCACGTCCTTGTTCTTCGCGCTGTCCAGCAGGCTCGCGGCATGGCGGTTCACCCGGTCTCCGGCACCAAGCGCCTTGCCGTAGCGCGTGAGCTTGGTGGCGAGGTCCTCGACCTTTTCCAACTGCTCGGCCTGCACGATCAGGAACCCGTCGGCAATCAGGAATCCGAGTTCCATCGCCAGGTCGGCCCGGTCCATCGGCATCCGCTCGGGAAGCTCCAGCTCGGTCTCAATCAAGGGCAGCGGCATCAAGAACTGGAGGGTGTCGAACAACTTCGAAATCGAGGGCGCGGTGAATTCGTTGATCGCGAGTTCCTCACGCACGTGCGGGTCGTCGAGCAGGTCGGCCGGAATGCCGTTGATGCGCTCGCCCTCGCTGTCTTCGGGCGCATCCTGGGCAAGGGCCAGCGGCATCATCAGGCAACAGGCGAGCCATGCGGCCCGCGGGGGAATCAGTCGGAGCTTCATGCGCGAAGATTCGCACTCTGCCGCGCGTTCGGCAACCGGCAAAACCTGACGCCCTGCCCGTCACTTTCCAGCTCCCGCGAAAATCATTCCCCACCACGCCCGCGCCTCGAAGGATACCTTGCCGAAGTCGAAACCGCCCGAGTGATTTGAGAATCCCATTCCTCCCTCCCAAACATCCGTGCTTGTTTTTCCCCTGAAAACCGCGATTCCCTTTCCACCCGCAGCGGGCAGAGCCTGCAATCCATCCTCGATCCAAAGAGGAACCACCAAATTCACGAAAACACACCAAGGCGTAAATCGAATCGACAGCGGGAGGAATCCCGGCGATTGGACGCCTGCCCCGCATCTTCAGGCTTTTGATTTTCGTGATTCCTTGCGCTTTTCGTGGTTTCGAATCCACCATCTAAACTTCCCATGGACACCCCGCCTTTTTCAAAACTCGGCCTGCCCGCGCCCTTGCTGGCAGCCATTGAAACCCTCGGCTTCGAGCGCCCATCGCCCATTCAGGCGCTGAGCATCCCGCCCGCGCTTGAAGGCCGCGACCTCGTCGGCCTATCCGCCACCGGCTCGGGGAAAACCGCCGCCTTCGCCCTGCCCGCGCTGGCAATGCTCGATGTGAAATCGCCCGCCACCCAGGTGCTCATCGTCTGCCCCACGCGCGAACTCGCCGTGCAGGTCTGCGAGGAAGTCCACCGCCTCGGCGCGAAACTCAGGGGCCTCCACGCCACACCCGTCTATGGCGGCGCGCCGATGGACCGCCAGCTCCGTGCCCTGCGCGATGGCGCACATATCGTCGTCGGCACCCCCGGACGTCTGCTGGATCACCTGCGGCGCGGAAGTTTCGATCCCTCGCAGATCCGCATGGCCATCCTCGACGAGGCCGACCGCATGCTTGACATGGGCTTCAAGGAGGAAATGGACGAGTTGCTCGCCGCCTTGCCGCCGGAGCGCCAGACGCTGTTCTTCTCCGCCACCATGAACCCCGGCGTCTCGCGGCTGATCAAGAGCTTCGGCAAGGAACCGGAAATCATCGAGATCGAGCAGAAGGCGCGCACCGTTTCCACCGTGGATCAATCCTACTTCGAGTGCCGCCAGCGCTCGAAGGTGGAAGTGCTGTCACGCATCCTCGACATGAACCCGCCGCGGCTCGGCATCATCTTCTGCAATACCAAGCGCTCGGTGGACGAATGCACCGAGGACCTCGTCAACCGCGGCTACGCCGCCGACCGCCTCCACGGCGACATGACCCAGACGATGCGTGAACGCGTGCTCAAGCGCTTCCGCGAAGGCAGCGTGGAACTGCTCGTTGCCACCGACGTCGCCGCCCGCGGGCTCGATATCGACGAGATCGACATCGTCTTCAACTACGACCTGCCCGCCGATCCCGAAGACTACGTCCACCGCATCGGCCGAACCGGCCGCGCCGGGCGCTCTGGCCGGGCGGTGAGTTTTGTCTTCGGCCGCGATATCTACCGTCTCCAGTCGATCGAGCGCTACACCCGCCAGGTCATCCGCCGCGAGCGCATACCGTCCGTTGAACAAGTCGAGGGCCGCCGCGCCGACCTGATCTTCGACACCCTCAAGGAACGCCTCGAAACCGGGAAATTCGATACCTATCAGGACAACATCGACCGCCTGTTGGAACAAGGCCACACGCCCACCGACATCGCCGGCGCGCTGGCCACCATGCTGCGCGAATCCTCCGGCCGCGAAGGCTCGTTCATCGCCGAGGACCGCGAGCCGGAAAAACCCGCCCGCCAGACCAAGACCCGCGATGACCGCCCGCCGCGCGATGACCGCGGCGACCGCCCGCCCCGTGCCGAGCGCGGACCAAAATCCGAACGCGGCCCCGCCGCACACGAACCCGGCATGGCCCGGCTCTTCATCTCGCTTGGCAAGTTGCACGGCATCCTGCCCAAGGACATCGTCGGCATGATGTATCGTGAGGCCGGTTTGCCCGATGGCA
>JBMTCD010000136.1:0-10279 GCA_049430545.1 Luteolibacter sp. | reverse complement strand
ACGCTGACGATCATCTTGTTGCGGGTGGCCCGGCGCGACGGGCCGGTGGCGCAACTGGAGATCCCCAGCGCGAGAATCAGCGGCAGGACGAAGCGTGTGCTCGGATGAACGGTAAGGGCACGAATCATCGTGGGATCACCGGGAGTTGCGATTCACGAAACGCGGCATCGGGATGCCGGAGGTGGATGGCAGCATGCGGGCCAGCGAGGAAAGGGCGGTGTAGAAGAATCCCACGGGAAACGGCAGCAGCAGAATGGCGGAGGACCAACTGCCACGCAGCGCCGCGTCCACCACCACGAAGAGGAAAAAGAAACCGAACAGCAGCTCGACGAAGGGCGTGAGCGTCTTGATCGCCTTGTAGCTGCTCTTTCTCCAATCGGACCGCCGGTTTTGGGCGATGCCGTATTTTGGCGTGCGGACAAAGGCGGATTGGTGGTTGCACAGGGCCTCGATCACCGCCTTGGCATTGCTGATGGACATGCCGATGCCGAGCGCCAGCAGCAGCGGCAGGTAGGGAATTTCCTTCCACCAGGTGCCGGGACGCAGCGCTTTCTGCGAGACCATGTAGAAAACGAGCACCGAGACCGAGGCGAAGAAGAAAATCGGCACGTTGATGATGTAATAGGTCAGTTTGCCGAAGTCCGGCTGCCATTGCTGGTTCGGATAAATCAGGAAACAAAGGCAGATGAGAAGGAGGTAGGCAAAATTCGAGGTCAGGTGGGCAGTGGCCTCCAGCTTGATGAAGAGCGGCACGTCGGCGCGCCAGATGGCCGGCAGCACCTTCTTGCAAACCTGGATCGAGCCCTTGGTCCAGCGGTGTTGCTGGCTCTTGAAGCCGTCCATGTCGACGGGCAGTTCGGCCGGGGTTTCCACGTCGTTGAGGAAAATGAACTGCCAGCCCTTGAGCTGCGCGCGGTAGGAGAGGTCCATGTCCTCGGTGAGCGTGTCGTGCTCCCAGCCGCCGGCGTCGGCGATGCAGGACTTGCGCCAGATGCCGCCGGTGCCGTTGAAGGTGAAAAAGCGCCCGGAGCGGTTGCGGGCGGTCTGTTCCAGTTCCAGATGGCCGTCCAGGAACATCGCCTGGATCCGCGTGAGCACGTTGTAGGTGCGGTTCAGGTGGCCCCAGCGCGTCTGGATCATGCCGATGTTCCCATCCGTGAAATAGTGGATGGTTTTCTGGAGCAGATCCGGGTTCGGGACGAAATCGGCATCGAGGATGAGCAGGTATTCACCCTTGGCGAAGCGCGTGCCGTTTTCGAGCGCGCCCGCCTTGAAGCCGGTGCGGTCGCTGCGGTGGATATGCTCGGCATCGAAGCCACGCGCCTTGAGCCGTGCGATGCCAGCGCGGCAAATGTCCACTGTTTCGTCGGTGGAATCGTCCAACAACTGGATCTGGAGCTTGTCCTGCGGATAATCCAGAGCCGACACCGATTCCAGCAGGCGGTCCACCACGTGCATCTCGTTGAACACGGGCAGCTGCACGGTCACCAATGGCAGCTCACCGAACACCCGCATCGGCTGCGGCCGCTTGCGCGCATGTTTCCAGTAAAGAAAGACGATCGTGAGCCGGTGGCTGCCGTAGCCTGCCAAACCAAGCAGGACCAGAATGTAGGAAGCATACCAAATGGGTGAGGACCAGTCCATGGATGGGAATGTTGGGAGATGTCGGTTGGGGTGCCGCGAAGGTGGGCGGTGCGGCCGGCGGTGGTGGATGCCCGGAATGCCTGCGGTGAAAGCGTCCGGACGGATGCTTGAATATCATTCAAGCGGCCGACGCCGCAGACAAACAAGCGGCGGGATCTTTGTCAAGCCCGCCGAGCCGGCCAGCGGCAGGCCTTAGGCCTGATTCGAGCGGAAACCGGAAAAAATTCGCTAGATTTTCTATCAGATCAGGTGCATATGTGGTTTGCACCCCCGTAACGCCCATGAAATCGAAAAAAAATCTGACCCGGTTCACCTACGAATGTGCGGCATTCGAAGGATGGCGCCTCTGCATCAGCAGGGCCGGCACCACATTCACCCGCTACTTTCCGGACAAGAAGTTCGGCGGCGGCAGGAAATCGCTTGCGGCAGCCGAGAAAACCCTGACGGAACTCAAGGCGCTGCTGGACAGCGCCAAACGGGTGGATGGCAAGCTCTGAGCCAACGCCCTTTCCGTTTGCATGACGACCATGCCAGCCCATGATCCGCCATGCCTGACGGTCCCGTGATTCACTGGTTTCGCCGCGATCTGCGGATCGCGGACAATACGGGCTTGTTTTGCGCCTCGAAGGCGGGCGCTTCCACGGTGCCGGGCTATTTTGTGAGCGATTGGCAGGGCGCTCACACGTGGACCGGCCCCAACCGGCAGTCATTCCTCTGTGGCTGCCTGGCCTCACTGGCGGCGAACCTGGAAACGCTCGCCGGCCGATTGATCATCCGCAATGGCGACCCGGTTGCCGGGCTGCGCGGACTGATCCGGGAAACCTGCGCCACTGCGCTGCATTTCAATGCCGACCCCGACCCGCACGGCAAGGCGGTGGAATTGCGGGTGCGTGCGATGTGCGCGGAGATCGGGATCGATTGCCATGCGCACCACGACGTCTCTCTGCATCGGCCGGACGAAGTGCTGACCCAAGGTGGGCAGCCTTACCGCGTTTACACCCCCTACAGCCGCAACTGGCTGGCGCTGGAAAAACCCCGGCCGCTGGGCAAGCCGGCCCGAATCAACACCCCGCCCGGCATCCGCTCGCTGCCATTGCCGGATGTCTCTCACTGGGGACTTGATGCGCCTGCCGACCAAATCGTCGAGCCGGGAGAACGTGCCGCCAGACAACGGCTGAAACACGCCGTGCAAGAAATCATAGGCCACTATGCCGCCCGCCGCGACATCCCCGCCGCCAACGGAACCTCGCGCATTTCACAGGACCTGCGCCACGGGCTGCTCTCGATCCGCACGGTTTACGCCGAGTGCGTGAAAGCCTCGGAGCACGCCACCGCCGCTGAGCGGCACAGCATCGAGGTTTACCTCAAGGAACTCGCGTGGCGCGAGTTCTACTTCGCCATTCTTCATCACTTCCCGAACGTGCTCGACGAGGAATTCAACGCCGACTGGCGCGGACTGCCGTGGAACGAACCCGGCGAACTTTTCGAAAAGTGGAAACAAGGACGCACCGGTTTCCCGATCGTGGATGCAGGCATGCGTGAACTTCTTGCCACCGGCCACATGCACAACCGAGTCCGCATGATCACCGCCATGTTCCTCACCAAGGATCTGCACCTCGATTGGAAACTCGGCGAGTCCCACTTCATGCGGCAGCTCGTCGATGGCGAGATCGCCTCCAACAATGGCGGCTGGCAATGGTCCGCCGGCACCGGCGCCGACGCCGCGCCCTATTTCCGCATCCAGAACCCATGGTCGCAATCCGCCCGCCACGATCCCGCTGGCGAATACATCAAGCGCTGGGTGCCGGAACTCGAAAAAACCGCCCCATCCCGTTTCACCGCTCCTCCCCTCGATGGACGCCCCATCGCCGACGATTATCCCCTGCCCTGTCTCGACCACAAGACCGAGCGCGAGCGCACCCTTGCCATTTTCAAACGCCACCGCGCGACTGACCGCTGAGCGCTGAACGAACTTGGTTCATTAAAATGCAATATTGGCAGTCGATCCCAGCGTCCGCCTGCGGTGTGTTCGCGTATTTCCCAACGGAACTTTTCGCCCACCCGCAAATCCTCTTGAAAGGGCGGAATTTTTTCTCAATGCACGCTTGCCGGCATGGAGCGACGCCGACATATTCCCGCGCGACCCGCCGGGTATACAGAAAATGGGTGCCCGGCCATCACCCGAGCCATGACCGACACCAATTCGGCGACTGCGGAAGTCACACTGCCTAAGGATCTTGCAGCCGCAAAAAGCATGGTCAATGTGCAGATCGACGGAGTCTGGCATCAGTTTCCCAAGGGCACCCGGATGATCGAAGCCTGCCGCCAGGCGGGAGTGATCGTTCCGCATTACTGCTACCATCCGAAACTCACCTCACCAGGCAACTGCCGCATGTGCCTCGTCCAAATGGGCATGCCACCCCGCCCCACCCCGGGGGTTGAGCCCAAGCGCGATGATCAGGGCTATGAACCGATCGGCTGGATGCCCCGCCCGGTGATCGCCTGCGCCAATTCGGTTTCGGAAAACATGGGCATCCGAACCACCGGCGAGCTCGTCGAAAAATGCCGCGAGGGCGTGATGGAATTCCTGCTGATCAATCATCCGCTCGATTGCCCGATCTGCGACCAAGCCGGCGAGTGCCGCCTCCAGGAACACTCGGTGGAACATGGCCGCGGCGTTTCCCGTTTTGTCGATGCCAAGGTGAAAAAACCCAAAAACGTGGATATCGGCCCGCGGATCCGGCTCGACGACGAACGCTGCATCATGTGCAGCCGCTGCATCCGCTTCATGGACGAAGTGGCCGGCGATCCCGTGCTCGGCCTCACCCAGCGCGGCACCCACACGACCCTGACCGTCCATCCCGGCCGCCTGCTGGATTCCAATTACTCGCTCAACACCGCGGACATCTGCCCGGTCGGCGCGCTCACATCCAACGACTTCCGCTTCCAAATGCGAGTGTGGTTTCTCAAGGAGACCCCGAGCATCGATGTGAATTGCGGCACCGGCACCAACCTCACCATCTGGACCCGCGGCAACACCATCCACCGCATCACGCCGCGCCAGAACGACGAGGTGAACTCGTGCTGGATGCCGGATTCCCACCGTCTCAATTTCCACTACATCGACAGCGATTCCCGCCTCACCGAACCGCTTCAGCGCGGCCCGGGCAGTCCGCCCGCTTCGCATCAAGCCTTATCCTGGCAAGACGCCCTGGAAACCGCGGCCGCCCGCATCAAATCCACCCCCGCCGCGCAAACCGCCATCATCGCCTCCGGCCGCATGACCAACGAGGAACTCTTCCTCGTCCACGCCCTCGCCGCCAAAACCGGCATCGCGAACCTTTCCCTCGTCCCACGTTTTGCCGAAGCCGACCACCTGCTCATCGCCGCCGACCGCAACCCGAACACCACCGGCGCGAAACTCGTCCTCGGAATCGACGATCCCTACGCCAAGCTCGACACCATCCGCGAGGGCGTTCGCAACGGAAACATCAAATCCCTGCTCGTTTTCGGCGAAGACATTGTCGCTGACGCAGGATTCAGCGCCGACGATCTGGCCAAACTCGATTTCCTCCTCCAATCACACCTCCTCGCCAACTCCACCGCAAGCGCCGCCCATCTCGTGCTGCCCTCCGCCGCATTCGCCGAGAAACGCGGCTCGATGGTCAATCTATCAGGCCGTCTCCAGCGCCTCAACCGCGCCGTCGAAATGCCCGGCCTCGCCAAGGACGATTGGGAAATCCTCCGCGACCTGATCCTCGCCATCACCGGCGAAAAAAACGAAACCCACCTCATCGAGGACCTCTTCAAGTCAATGGCGCAAAAGATTCCGGCATTCAATGGCCTCTCGCTGTCGAAAATCGGCCATCAAGGCACTCAAGTTCTTGAAACCGGCCATCAGATTCCCCTCCTCGTCAATGAACGCGCCGCCAAGGCCGCGGGGAGGATCGTGGGTTAAAAAGTTATTTGTCAAAGGTTATCCGGAAATCCCAATGCCCGACCTTCTCCTCCAACTCGCCATCATCCTGGTGAAAATCGTCACACTGACGTTCATCGTCGTGCTGCCGCTGGTGCCGATCTCGGTCTATTTCGAGCGCCGGTTTTCCGCGATCATCCAGGACCGCGTGGGGCCGAACCGCGTGGGCATTCCCCTCACCCTGTTCGGTGCCAAAAAGGATTTCCACTTCTTCGGCCTGATCCAGCCTATGGCCGACGGCATCAAGCTCTTCCTCAAGGAGGACTTCACGCCGAACTATGTGCGCAAGGCGTTCTATTGGCTCGCACCGGCGCTCACCGTGATTCCCGCGCTCATCACGGTGTGCGTGGTCCCCTTCGGCTCGCCCATCACGATTTTCGGCCATACCGAGAAACTCGTCATTGCGGATATCGATGTCGGCCCGCTGTTCGTCTTCGCCATCGCCTCGCTCAGCGTTTATGGCATCACGCTCGCCGGTTGGTCGTCCAACTCGAAGTTTCCCTTCATCGGCGGCGTGCGCTCCACCGCGCAGATGATTTCCTATGAAATCTCGCTCGGCCTCTCGATCGTCCCCGTCCTGCTCTGGTTCGGCGAGTTGAATCTCGGGAAAATCGTCCAGCACCAGGCCGATCACGGCTGGCTGCTCCTGCCCTTCTGGCAAAACGGCCAACTCGGCCTGCCCGACATGCAGACCGCGCTGTTCTGGATCCCCGCCTTCATCGCCTTCCTCATCTTCACCATTTCGATCTTCGCGGAAACCAACCGCATGCCCTTCGACCTCCCCGAGTGCGAAACCGAACTGGTCGGAGGCTACCACACCGAGTATTCCTCGATGAAGTTCGCTTTGTTCTTCATGGGCGAATACGCCGCCATGGTCATCGGCTCCGCCATGGTCGTGACGCTATTCCTCGGCGGCTGGTCGGCCGGCTTCGGGCTCGATCCGCTGATCGCAAAACTCAGCATCGGCGCATTCCAGATCGGCGGCCTCATCCACCTCGGCATCTTCCTCACCAAACTCGTCGCCTTCATCCTCTTCTTCATCCTCGTCCGCTGGACCGTTCCACGCTTCCGCTACGACCAGCTCATGAAACTCGGCTGGGTGATCTTCTTCGAAGCCGCCCTCATCAATGTCTTCCTCGCCGCCCTCATCCTCGCCGCCCCTGATCTGACCGCCGTGATCCTCGGCATCGGCGCGGTGCTCTTGATCGCCGTCACAGCCGCCGTAGTCTGGGTCGCCAAGGTCTCCGAAGTCCCTGCGAAACCGCTGCGCGTCTGATCCGTCATCCACAATCTCCTATACACTATCTCCCCAATGGCCGTCGTAAAAGTCCAACGCCCCAAGCTCAACTTCGGCGAGAAGATCTATTTCGGAGCCCTGATCAAGGGCTTCATCCTCACCATGACCCACGCGGTCAAGTCGCTGCTGGGGAAATCCACCGGGGCGAAGTCGCTCGAATCCTCCGGCCTCGGCGTCACCATGCAGTTTCCCGAGCAACGCTGGGACTCGCACATGCCGGATTACTACCGCGGCGCGCCCGCACTCGTCACCGACGAACAAGGCCGCGAACGCTGCGTGTCCTGCCAGCTCTGCGAGTTCATCTGCCCGCCCAAGGCGATCAAGATCGTGCCCGGTGAAATCCCCTCCGACGACCCATGGTCCAAGGTCGAGAAACGGCCCAAGGAATTCGACATCGACATGATCCGCTGCATCTACTGCGGCATGTGCGAGGAAGTCTGCCCGGAGCAGGCCATCTTCCTCCGCAAGGATTACCTCATCACCGGCCTCCAACGCGCCGACATGGTCCACGACAAGAAGAAACTCTACGAAATCGGCGGAGTCCGAACGGGGCTCGTCAACAAATGGAATGAGTTGAAATAAAAGACATTGGATATTTGAAATTGGATAATTGGGTATGGACGAGGAACCAACGAAGACCTTTGAAGAACTCGAAGCTTGGAAAGCCGGCCGCGAGCTTCGTGTCTTTGTCTTCCGGCGAGTCGTCCCGATCCTGAAAAAAATCCACGAATACGATCTCTGTGATCAAATCAAACGTGCATCGCGTTCCGTCACCCACAACATCGCTGAAGGTCACGGAAGATTCCACTTCCTCGACAATTACCGATTTTGCTCCAACGCTCGGGGATCGCTCAACGAAGTGCTCGACCAGCCTATCACCTGTCACGACGACTCGCTGATTTGCGATGAGCTCTATCTAGCCGGACGCGAGCACTTCAATAAAACGCTCCGAATCCTCAACGGCTACATGTCATGGCTGAAACGTTCGACAAAAGCCAAGGGCCTCGTCATTGAGCCGACGCAAACGCCCCCTAATCTCTAATTTCCAATTTCCAATGTCCCAACTGCTCTTCTGGCTGTTTTCGACAATCATGCTCATCGGCGGAGCAGCAGTGATCGCTTTCAGAAATCCGGTATCCAGCGCGCTCTCGGTGGTCACTTGTTTTGTCGGCCTCGCAGGACTATTCATCGGCCTGAGCGCCTTCTTCGTCGGCATCATCCAGATTCTCGTCTATACCGGCGCGGTGATGGTGTTGTTCCTCTTCATCATCATGCTGCTCGACCTCAAGGATGAGGAAAAGCGCGCCAAAGCCCTCGCTCCACTCGCCGCGGGTCTTTCGCTGGTGATTCTGTTCGCCCTGCAACTCATCGGCGTGCTCTCGCGCACCGCCGACAAAACCGCTCCTGAGCTGAACACCGCCACCCTCGCCAAGGCGGCGGAACACTTCAAGGAAGGCGGCAAGATCGCCACCGCCCTCAATGAAGGCCGCCTGCCCGACACCCAACTCATAGGCCACACCCTCTTCACCGGCTACAACCTCCCGCTCCAGATCCTCGGAGTGCTGCTGCTCGTCGCCACCGTCGGAGTGGTCGCGCTCTCCAAAAAACAGTCGGAGTGAATCCTTCGTTTCGAATTCAGTGCTTAAAATTTATGGCTTCATTGAACGACTACCTCCTCGTCTCCGGCCTGCTCTTCGCCATCGGCCTGGCGGGTGTGGTGCTGCGGCGCAACATCATCGTCGTCTTCATGTGCCTGGAACTGATGCTCAGCGCGGCGAACCTCAGCCTGATCGCCTTCTCGCGTTTCAACACCGTCAACGGTCTTCCCGACTACAACGGCCAGATGCTCGTCTTCTTCGTCATCACCGTCGCCGCCGCCGAGGTCGCCGTCGGCCTCGCCATCATCGTTGCACTCTACCGCGCCCGGCAAACGATCCACACCGACGAACTCACCAGCCTCAAAGGTTGATCCAGCCCACAATATACAATTCCCAATCCCCAATATCTTTTCCAGTCCATGAACCTCGCCTGGATATTGTTCTATCTCCCGATTGCCGTGGCGGCGGCCAACCAGCTCGTGCTGCGTCGCAACCCGCTGGTGCCATGGTTGGCCACCGCGGCCTGCGGCGTCTCTTTTGTCATCTCGCTGCTCTTGCTCGGCACCAGTGGCACGACCGGCTTTTCCTGGGCACACATTGGCGGACTGGACATCCACATCGCCCTCAAGCTCGACCACCTGTCCACCGGCATGATGGTGGTGGTCACCGGCGTGGGTTCCCTGGTGCATGTCTTCTCGCTCGCCTACATGAAGGAGGACGAGTCGGTGAACCGCTATTTCTGCGGACTCGGGCTGTTCATGTTCTCCATGACCGGCATCGTCCTCTCCGAGAACTTCATCATGATGTTCATCTTCTGGGAGCTGGTGGGCCTCAGTTCCTATCTCCTCATCAGCCACTGGTATCACAAGGACAGCGCGGCGGACGCCGGCAAGAAGGCCTTCCTCTGCAACCGCCTCGGCGATTTTTCCTTCATGATCGGCGTGCTGCTGCTGTGGGGCATCAGTGGCAGCCTCGGTTTCGAAGGACTCAAAACATGGGCCGGCGACGGTGGTGTCGCGGCGGCTCCGGCGACCATGCTCGGTGTCGCCATCCTCTGCATCTTCGGCGGCGCGGTTGGAAAGTCCGCCCAACTGCCGCTCCATGTCTGGCTGCCGGACGCGATGGAAGGTCCCACTCCCGCTTCCGCGTTGATCCACGCAGCCACCATGGTTGCGGCCGGAGTTTACATGTTGTTCCGTCTCCAGCTTTCCATCGGTGCCGAGGCATTCGCCGGATTCGCGGGCACCACCATCGCGTGGATCGGCGGACTCACCGCCCTTCTCGCGGCGCTGATGGCGACCCAGCAGAACGACATCAAGCGCATTCTCGCCTACTCCACCCTCTCGCAACTCGGCTACATGGTCATGGCCGTCGGTCTGCTCGCTGGCGAGGCGGGCATGTTCCACCTCTACACCCATGCCTGGTTCAAGGCGCTGCTGTTTCTTGGCGCCGGTGCCATCATCTTCGCCTGCCACCACCAGCAGGACATCTGGAAAATGGGCGGGCTGTTGAAAAAAATGCCAATCACCACCGCCACCTTCGCCGCCGGCACCGCTGCGCTGATCGCCGTGCCCTATGTCACCTCCGGTTTCTGGTCGAAGGAGGAAATCCTCGCCGCCGCCTATCACGGCGACAAGTTCCTCTTCGCCATCGCCACCGGCGTCGCCTTCCTCACCGCCTTCTACATGACCCGCGCCTTCGTGGTCACCTTCCTCGGCAAGCCGCGGTCCGGCGATGCCTCGCACGCCCATGAGGTCGGCCCGC
>JBMTCD010000135.1:0-10340 GCA_049430545.1 Luteolibacter sp. | reverse complement strand
CCGCGCATGGTCGGGCCACCGCGCCAGCTTGGGACGCGCGGTGGCCGTCGCCGCCGGGATCGCCCTGGCCGGGCTGGGTCTGCACCTTGCCGCCGGACTCGTGATGCCCGACCTCGCCGCGCATCAGGTGCCCGGTTGGCTTGTCGCATGGGTCGCGGTGGTTTTCACCATGCTGTTCCTCTTCCAATCCCTGCTGTGGCGGGCCTCGGCGCATCCGCTGGGCTGCAGTCTCTACATCCATGCGCTCAACGGCTTCTACGTCGGCACACTCGCCAACCGCCTGATGGCTCGCCTGTGGCCGTCCCGCTCCATTTCCTGAAACCACCATCTCCACACGAAAATGAACGCCCCACTCATAGCACCCGCCGCCACCACCACCGATCTGGACCTTGCCATCGCCGAAGCGCTCGAACGCATCGCTCCGCTCTGGCCGCTCGAACACTTCGTCGCCGTCAATCCCTTCATGGGCTTCGCCGGCGTCCCGTTCGCCGATGCCTGCGCCACCTTGCGACGCACGCTCGGCAAGGCACCGGTGCAGACGCCCGAGGATTATCTCGCCGCATGGAAAAGCGGACTCATCACCGCCGAGGATCTGGCAGCCGCGAGCGACACGGAATGGCCATTGCATCGCCTCTTGGAGACACTCGAAAATGCCGATCACCAGCCGCTCTGCCACCCCGTCGCCAGCTTCGCCGACCTGCTCGACGAAACCCTGCCGCACGCGCGCTGGTCCGGCTTCATCGCCGAGGAGATCGCGAAATGGTGCGCCGTCCACTTCGACCGCAACCAGACGACCTGGGTTTCGCCCTGGCGGCACATGGGCCTGTTCGCCGCTTGGAAATCCGCCGCGACCCACGACCTCAAACCGGAAACCTTCGGCCTGCCCGGCTTCCGCGCGTTTGTCAGCATGCTACCCGACGATCCGCGGGCGGTCATCCGCCGCTGCTTTGCGAAACTCGATCCGCAGGGCGTCGATGCCGCCGATTTCCTCCACCGCCAACTCGCCAACGTCTCCGGCTGGGCCGGGCACGTCCGCTACCTCGTGCGGGAGGACGCCATGCGCGGCAACGACAACCCGGCACTCGTCGAACTGCTTGCCATCCGACTCGCCTACGACGCCGCGTTGCACCGCGCCTTCGGCCACAACCCGCAGATCGCCGCGGCATGGCGCAACCGGAAGGTGAAATCCGGCCCCGACGATCTCGACCAGGCGCTCGCCCGCTGGCAGTCGGCGTATGAAGCCGGCTACCAACGCAATCTCGCCGCCGATCTAACAACCCAGCCGTCGCAGCCCGCCACCGGCCGACCGCGGGCGCAGGCGGTGTTCTGCATCGACGTGCGTTCGGAAATCGTCCGCCGCCATCTGGAGGCCGCGCTGCCCGGCACGCACACGCTCGGTTTCGCGGGCTTCTTCGGCTTCCCGGTGGCCCACCAACCGGCCCACGCCTGCAAGCCCGCGCCGCGCTGTCCGGTCCTGCTGGTCCCGCCGGTGATCAGCCGCGAGCCGAGACCCGACAATGCCGCGCGGATCCGGTCCGAACGCGGCGCATGGAAGGCATTCCAGAACTCCGCCACCTCCTGCTTCACCTTCGTCGAATCGCTCGGCCTGGCCTTCTCCGGCAAACTGCTGAAAATGCACCAAAAGACCGATCCGCACATCGCCCCCGCTCCGACGATCGAAAACCTAACAGCCGAGGAGCGCGCTTCCCTCGCCGAGGGCGCGCTGCGCGGCATGAGCCTGACGGAAAACTTCGCCCGGTTGGTGGTGATCTGCGGCCACGGCAGCCACAGCGCCAACAACCCGTTCGCCTCGTCGCTGGACTGCGGCGCCTGCGGCGGCCATGCCGGCGAGGTCAACGCACGGCTCGCCGCCAACACGCTCAACAACCCGGAAGTCCGCGCCATCCTCGCGCAACGCGATATCTTCATCCCGCAGGACACGCACTTCATCGCCGCGCGGCACGACACGCTCGGCGACGACTTCCAACTCTACGAAACCGAAGCCGTCCCCGCATCGCACCAAGCCGAACTCGCGGAACTCGAAGCCGCTCTCCAGCAAGCCGGTGCCGCCGCCCGCCGCGAAGGTGCGCCGCGCCTCGGACTCGCCCACCTCGACGGACCCGCGCTCGACCGCGCCGTCCGCGAGCGGGGCAGCGACATCGCCCAGGTCCGTCCCGAGTGGGGGCTCGCCAACAACGCCGCGCTCATCGCCGCGCCGCGTTCTCGCACCGCGTCGCTCAAACTCGACGGCCGCACCTTTCTCCACGAATACGACCCCGCCAAGGACCCGGAGTCCAACATTCTAACAGTCATACTCACCGCGCCGGTGGTTGTAGCGAGCTGGATCAACCTGCAATACTACGCCTCGCGCATCGACCCCGCGAACTTCGCCGCGGGCAACAAGACGATCCACCAGGTCGTCGCCGGCATCGGAGTGATCGAGGGCAACGCCGGCGACCTCCGCGGCGGGCTGCCGCTGCAATCGATCCACGACGGCAAGGACTTCGTCCACGAACCGCGAAGGCTGACGGTGTTCATCGAAAGCGAAACCTCGCGCATCGATGCCGTGCTCGACGCCCATCCGGCGGTGAAGCAACTCTTCGACCACGAGTGGATCCACCTCGTCTGCCTCACCGGCAAAACGGCGCAACAACGCCACGGTGGAAAATGGCGGACCCTCGCTTGCCAAAACCTCGCGGCGAACTGAGCATCGCCGCCAGTGGCATCCGGCGACCTTCCATCACCCAAAAAATCCCTGCGCGCCGCCATGCGCCGCTTGCTGGCAAACCTGCCGGCAAGCGATCCGCTGGCGGTCGATGCGTGGCTCCGGACGCATCCCGCGCCACGGACCATCGCCGCGTTCGCCGCGCTGCCCGGCGAGGTGGATCTGATGGATGTCATCGCCCGCCATCCCGATCGCCGCTGGGTCTTCCCGCGCATGGAGGGCCAAGGGTTGCGCTTCCACGCGGTCGCAAATCCCGCCATCGATCTGAGCACCGGCGCGTTTGGTGTGCGCGAACCCGCCCCCGCACTGCCGATTGTGGAAATCGTGGAAATCGACGCCTTTTTCTGCCCCGGCCTCGCCTTCGACGCGCGCGGCGGGCGGCTCGGCCGCGGCATGGGCTTCTACGACCGCATGCTCGCCCACGCCCGGCCCGACGCACTGAAGATCGGCGTGTGCCACCGAGCCGCGCGTGTGGACGACACATTTCCCGAATCCCACGACATCGCCATGGACGAGGTGATTTTCTGTTAGGAAATATCAGAACGGCGGCTCATCCACCGTCAGCCGGAATGGCGGGATGCGGGTGAAGATGCGGTCACCCGCGGCGAGGCCGAAAAAGGCGCCGTTCACCTCCGCATCATGCGCGACGACATGATAGCTGTTGTAGGAGAAATGTCCGCCCGGCTCGATCACCGGCGTCTGGCCCACCACGCCTTCGCCCTCGACCACGGTGACCTCGCCACCGTCCTCGCGCACCACCCACTTGCGGCCAAGAATGGTCACCGGCACCGGCGAGTCGTTGTGGATGGAGATGAAATAGACGAACGGATACGGCTTGTCCGGCGGCGCATCGAGGCCGGGCATGTAAACCACGTCGTCCACACGCACGCGCAGGCCCTTGAATTCGCGGATCGGTTTGGAGGAATCGGCCATGTCAGAAAATTCGGGATGGCGGGATGGCGAGCGCGGCGCGCATCGCGGCCAGCGGCTCGGTTCCGGGAAACCAATGCTGGAACGCCAGCGCGCCCTGGTGCAGCAGCATCGTGAGCCCATTGGCGGTGCGGCAGCCGCGGCTTGAGGCCAAGGCCAGCAAGGGCGTCACCGCGGGTTGATAGATCGTGTCGTAAACCAGATGCCCCGGCCGCAGGCAATCGGCTGTGAGCACGGAGGGGTCGCCCGCCTTGAGTCCCACCGAGGAGGTGTTGACGATCAGGTCGCTGTCGAGACAGCTCTCCGCGAGACGCGGGTCGTCGAGCGCCATGGGAATGATTTCCGTGGCTGTGCCAAGCTTACGGAGTTTTTCCACCATCGGCGCGAGTTTGTCGAAGCTGCGATTGGCAAGCACCAGCCGCGGCGCGCCGCAAAGCACGCATTGCGTGGCGAGCCCCTGCCCCGCTCCGCCGCCGGCCCCGACGATGGTGGTTTTCAAATCCGCCAGAGGGATGCCGAAATCATCGGCGATAGCGCGTTCGAATCCGGGTCCATCGGTGTTGAAACCACGGATTTCGCCCGTTTCGAAGCGCACCGTGTTGACAGCCCCCATGGCCCGTGCAGCGGGATCGAGCGCGGTGCAATTTTCCAGCGCGGCGAGCTTGTGCGGCACGGTGACGTTGCAGCCGATGAATCCCAGCGCCCGCAGCCGATCGAAGGCGAACGGGATTTTTCCGGGTTCCACCGCGAGGCGGATGTATCGGGCATCGATTTTTGCCGCATCGAGCGCCGGCTGGTGCATGCCCGGCGAGGCCGAGTGTGCGACCGGCCAGCCGAGCACCGCCAGGCGCGCCGGATGGTCCGCGCCGGCGTCGAGCAAGTCGCGGGAAAAGAGGTCGTCGAGCGTTTGAACGGGTTTCATCATGCTTGGGTGCCTTGTGCCCGGTGGGTGTGAAAGCCGATTTCACGGGCCGGTGGCGTCGGAGTGGCGATGAGTTGCCGGATGGCCTCGAAAACAACTTCGAAGTTCTGGTCGTGCTCGGCATATTTGGCTTCGAGCGCCTCGATCTTCTCGGCGAGCAGGGCGTTGGAATCCATCAAGCGGCGCAGTTGGACGAAAGTGCGCATGATGGCGATGTTCACCTCCACCGCGCGCGGCGAACGGAGCACGCTGGAAAGCATCGCGACACCCTGCTCGGTGAAGACGTAGGGAAGGTATTTCCGATGTTGGCCGCGGCCACTCTTTAAGGTCACAAATTGTGACCTTAAAGAAAATCCCTCCGCATTTTTTGAGGTCGCAATTTGTGACTTCAAAGCATTCAATTCATCCTCAGTGACTTGGAACATGAAATCAGGAGGAAAGCGATCAAGATTCCGCTGGACCGCCTGATTGAGAACCTTGGTCGTCACCCCATACTGCTCCTCCAGATCCGAGTCCATGATGACCTTCTCATGGCGCAGGACGCGGACGAGCGGGGCAATTTTTTCCGGAATGAGCAAGCCTCCGGACGGAGTCGGACGGGGCTGTTTGCGGGCGGATTTCTTTTTCGCGCTCATGGTCAGATCATTTCCATGAAGTGTTTCACGCGCGCCACGCAGCGGTCGCGGCCGAGCAGATTGAGGATGTCGCCGAGGTCGGGTCCGTAGCCGCGGCCGGAGAGGGCGACGCGCAGCGGAAACATGAGCTGGCCGGGTTTCGCGCCGGCGGCCTTGGCGGCGTCGCCGAGCGCGGCCTTGGCTTGGTCGGCGGACCAATCGGCGATCGCGGCGAAAGTTTCCGCCAGGCTGGCGAAGACCTCCTTGGCATGGGCGTTGCCGCGAACTTTTTCCATGGCTTCACCGTCGTAGGCGAAATCATCCGCCAACAGGAAATCCACGGCGGCGGGCACCTCGGAGAGCAGGCGCACCTTTTCCTTCACCGCGGCGGCGACCTGCGGGAAGATTTCTGTTAGATGCAAGCCCGCGGCTTCGACGAAGGGTTTCGCGGCGGCGGCGAATTCATCATCGGACAACTTCATCAGGTGTTGCTGGTTCACCCACTTGCATTTTTCCAAATCGAAGCGGGCAGGCGCGCGGTTGACGTTTTCGAGCGAGAAGCGCGCGACGAGTTCCTCCATGGTGAAGATTTCCTCGTCGGTCTTCGGGTTCCAGCCGAGCAGCGCGATGAAATTGACCACCGCCTGCGGCAGGAAGCCCTGGCGCGGATAGTCGCCGACGGCCGCGCCCTCGTCGCGCTTCGACATCTTCGAGCCGTCCGGATTCAGGATCAGCGGGATGTGCGCGTATTGCGGCGCATTGCCGCCAAAGGCCTCGATCAGCTGGATGTGCTTGGGCGTGTTCATCAGGTGGTCCTCGCCGCGGATCACGTGGGTGACGCGCATTTCCAGATCGTCCACCACGTTGACGAAATGGAACACATAACTCCCGTCCGAGCGCTTCACCACCATGTCGGGCGTGTTCGAGGCGTCGCGGTAATCGATGGTCACCTCGCCACAGACCATGTCGTTCATCGTCACCGGCTTGCGCTCGAAGCGGAAACGCCACGCGCCGCCATCCTGATAGACGCGCCCGGCGTCCACGAGTTTCCGGAACCAATGGTCGTAGATCTCGCGGCGCTGGCTCTGGAAATACGGCCCGAGCGGCCCGCCCTTGTCCGGGCCCTCGTCCCAATCGAGGCCGAGCCACGACATGCCGTCGAAGATCGCCTGCCGCGCCTCCCCGGTGTTGCGGGCCTCGTCGGTGTCCTCGACGCGCAGGATGAAGCTGCCGCCGTGCCTGCGGGCGAAAAGCCAGTTGAAAAGCGCGGTGCGCGCGCCGCCGACGTGGAGATAGCCGGTGGGCGAGGGAGCGAAGCGGGTGCGGAAGTTCATGCGGGTGGTTTAGGCCCGCTGACGGCCAAGGTCCATCCCGAAGCGGCATTTCACCCGCCCATCACGCCCATCGCCCGTGGCAGCCACAGGGTGAGGTCCGGCCAGTAGGTGATCAGGCCGAGCGCGGCGATCATCGCGGCGTAAAACCAGATCATCGCCTTGGAAACCGCGCCGATGGACGAGTTTCCAACGGTGCAGCCGAGGAACAAACAGGTGCCGACCGGCGGGGTGCAAATGCCGATGCAGAGGTTTGCGATCATGATGATGCCGAAGTGGATCGGATCGAGCCCGATGCCCACCGCCACCGGCAGGAAGATCGGCGTGAACACCAGCACGGCGGGCGTCATGTCCATGAAGGTGCCGACGATCAACAGGATGATGTTGATGGTGAGCAGGATCATCAGCGGATTCGAAGAAAGCGCGAGCAAGGCCTCGCTGACGAGTTGCGGGACCTGCTCGGAGGTGAGCAGGCGGCTCATCGCGGCGGAGGCGGCCACCAGCAACAGCACCACGCCGGAGGTGCGGGCCGATCCCATGACCAGCTTGGGCAGGTCCTTGAACGGGATTTCCCGGTAGCAGACGACCGCGAGGATGAAGGCCCACAGCACCGCCACGGCAGAGGCCTCGGTGGCGGTGAAAGCCCCGGACAGGATGCCCCAGAGCACGAAGACAATCAAAAGCAGACTGGGCAACGCCCGCCATGCCGAAAGCAGAAAGGGCGGAATCACCATCTCCGCGCCATCCGCGGCCACCTTGCCGTAGCCGCGGCGGATGCTGATGGCGACGCCCACCGCCATGATGAATAACCCCATCATCAGGCCCGGCAGCACGCCGGCGATGAACAGCGCGCCGATGGACACATTGGATGCGACCACCGCATAGACGATCATCACGTTGCTGGGCGGAATGAGCAGGCCGGTGGTGGCGGCGGTGGCGGTGACCGCGATGTTGAAATTCTTGCCGTAGCCCTTGCGGTTCATTTCCGGGATGAGCGTGCCGCCCACCGAGGAAACCGCAGCCAGCGCCGAACCGGAAATCGCGCCAAACAGCATGCAGGTGACGGTATTGACGGCGGCCAGTCCGCCGCGGAACCGGCCGACCATCGAGGCGGCCAGGTCGATCAATCGCCGGGCAAGGCCGCCGGCACCCATCAGGTCGCCGGCGAGCACGAAGAACGGGATGGCGAGCAGCGGGTAGTTGTCGAGCCCGTTGGCCATTTCCCGCGAGGTGGTGGGCAGCACCGATTGGTAGCCGAGCGCCCATGCGGCGAGCACGGTGGACGCGCCGATCACGATCGCCACCGGCGTGCGCAGCAGCAGCAGCGCGGTGAAGACCACCAGCATGATGGCAAGTCCATCACTCATGGCAGCACCTCCCCGTCCTGGGATTTTGCCATGAGGGATTCCATGAAGTGGCCGAAGGCGATCAGGCAGAACAAGGCACCGCTGAGCGGCACGCAGAAGTATTGCCAGGCCTTGAGAATACCAAGCGCGGGCATGGTCTGGCCCGAGGCGAAGCGCTCGCGGAACAACTCACCGCCGCCGAAGCCGAGCACCAGCAAGGCAAACAGGAACACGACCGCATGTTCGACGAGCAGCGCGATGCGGCGGGCCTGCGGTTCCATGCGAGCCACCAGGATGTCCACGCCAAGGTGCTGCTGGCGGGTGTAAGCGAGAGCCGCGCCGAGAAAGGCCAGCCAGACCATCAGGAAACGCGCCAACTCCTCGGTCCAACGCGCCTGATCCCCCATCACGTAGCGGGTGAATACGCCCCACAGGACATCCAACAACAGCACCACAAAGACCAGCGCGCAAAGCGGGCCGAGCAGGGCATCGAGCAATTTCAACATTCCCTTGATCATTCCACCGCGCGGATTTTTTCCACCAATTCGCCAATCTCGCCGGTGGCGTGTTTTTTCATCACGGATTCGGTTCGCGCGGCGAATTCATCGAGGTTGGCCTCAACGATGTTCACCCCGGCTTTCTTTACTTCCTCGATGGCCTTGTCGGATTCCTCGGCCCAGACTTTGCGCTGGTAGACACCGGACTCGCGGGCCGCCTCGGTGATCCAGCCTCTTTCCTCGGTGCCGAGCTCCTTCCAAACCGCGGCGCTCATCACGAGCACGTCGGGAATGCGCGAGTGGTGGTCGAGAATGTAGTGCTTGCAGATCTCGAAATGGCGGCTGGAAAGCAGGCTCGGCGGGTTGTTTTCCGCGCCGTCCACGGTGCCTTGGCGCAGGGCGGTGTAGAGTTCGCCCCAGGCGATCGGGGTCGGCGAGCCGCCCATCGCCTGCACCATGTCCATCGCCACCGGATCGCTCATGGTGCGGATCTTGAGGCCGCGCAGGTCGTCGGGCCCGCGCACCGGGGTCTTGGTGTAGAAACTGCGGCTGCCGGAATCATACCACGCCAGCCCGTGCAGGCCGCTGGTCGAACCGTCGGCCCGGGTGGCGAGGCGTTCGAGCATCGCATCGCCGATTCCGCCATCCAGCACGCGCCAGAAGTGACCCTCATCGCGGAACAGGTAGGGAAGGCTGAACGTCTGATAGACGGGCACGAAATTCCCGACCACGCCGGCGCTCACCTTGGTGATGGCTAGGGTGCCGGCCTGGACTTTTTCCAGGCATTCCACTTCGGTGCCGAGTTGCTCGCTGTGGAAAAGTTGAAATTTCATCCGGCCGCCGGATTTCTCCTCCACCAGCCGCGCCATCTCCTCCAAGCCACGGTGCACGGGATGACTGACCGGCAGCCCGTGGGCGACTTGCAGCACTCTGGCACCGCCATCGTCACCATCTTTTTTCTGACCCAGCCAGGCGAACCACCCGCCGGCGGCGATCAAACCGCATAACAGACCGAGTGTGTAAAACGATGCGCGCGGGCCCATGCACGGAAAGTCAACAGCCGGCTGCGTCACGTCAAGCCATGATGTGGCAGCCAGTCATTGCCAGTGATAACGGTCGCCAAACCGGATGGAATGCCGAGGCAGAGGGAGGATGTGTTCCAGATCAAACGCGAAAGGAGCGCAAACGCTGGCTGCAGCGGAACATGCCCGACATGACCATGGGAATCCAACGGCCGACGGACACGCGCAGCCATAGCCAGCGAACGGATATCCTGAAACATGTTTCGCCCCTCTCTGGGCGTGCAGCCTTGAGATGCTACCTGGCGGCTTTTGATCCAAGCGCCTCGCGGATGCGGGACTCGCGCATGTCGGGGCTGAAAACCTGCTGGACAGCCTCGCCGTTTTCATCGGCCAACTCGATCAGGATCCCCTCGAGCCGGTCCCCATTGAACTGCTTGGCATGATCGACACAGGTCGGGCACGAGCTGAGCGATTTGCATGAGGTGAGGAGCTTGACCAGGTCAGTGGAGATTTCGCGCGTGGAGCCGGCGGTGAGGAATTTGAACGTCTCGGATCCGCTGATGACCTCGGTATTGCCATTGGAACGAGTCACGACCATGTGCCAGTTGATGGGAATTTCGGGGATTGTTACGCTGGTGTGGGTATTGCGCAGCGTAATCCTGAAACCGCTTTCCTCGGAGCGGTATTCGTAGGTCTCGCCGGTTTTCTGCTTGCCGCGCTCGCCGGCGACACGGGTGGCGGAAATCGAGACGCGATCCGCCAACGCCTTTTTGCGAGCCCATTCCTTGAGGAAATCGACATCCTCCTCGACAAGTATCTCGTGTTGGAACGTGACGATTCGGCCGCCATCGAGGCGCATTGTGACGGTGCCGCTATCGTCGTTCACCCCCAGGACCTTGCCTTGAAGCGTCTTGCCGGATTCCTTCTGGGTGAATTCCCGGGCGGGTGCTGTA
>JBMTCD010000134.1:0-10377 GCA_049430545.1 Luteolibacter sp. | reverse complement strand
TGGTCTGCTCATGGGTGGCCGCGACATGCTCAACATTTGGAGAAGAGCTGCCAAATCCGAATTTCTGGATCATCACCGCGACGCAGATGCTGGAAGTCACCTTGGAGCAGGAGCGCCAGGCAATCGGCGTGCTTGGGCTGGTCCGGAGCAAGCGCAGCGACAAGCACACAGCTGTCGAGAAAGGCAACCGAAGCAGCTGCTTGAAAGGAGCAGAAATCGGGGTGAGTATACGATCAGTCGTGTTTCGACCCATCCATCTGGTTCTGTTTCCAGCCTTGATCCTCTCCGCTGCTGCGGAGGAAGGTGTGGCGTTCTTTCGGGATCAGGTAAAGCCGATCCTCGCGGCGAACTGCTTCAAATGCCATGGCGGCGAAAACCCGCGGGGCGAAATCAAGATCCGTGGCGGACTGCAAATGATCAGCCGCAAGGGACTGCTTCTCGGAGGAGAGCATGGCCCGGCCATCGACCTGGCAAACCCCTCCGAAAGCCTCATCCTGAAGGCACTCTCGTATGAGGACGAAGAAATGGAAATGCCGCCACGCGGCAAGTTGCCGGACGCTCAGATCGAGTTGATCCGGCAATGGATCGAAAAGGGAGCCCCGTGGACTCCCGAGGATGAGGACCGCCTCATTGAGGTCGATGACCCCCATGCCGCCATCACCGAGGTAAACGAGAAAACGCGCAGTCACTGGTCCTATCGCCCGATGCAACGCCCGCCCGTTCCCGAGGTGAAAGATCCGGACTGGGGAGTGCATCCGGTCGATGCCTTCCTCATGGCCCGCTTGGAAAAACATGGCCTGCAGCCCGCTGCGCCAGCCTCACGCGCTTCCTTGCTGCGGCGCGCCAGCTACGATCTCACCGGACTGCCACCCACCTTGGCCGAAATTCGGGCCTTCGAGAACGATGACTCCCCGGACGCATGGGAAAAGCAGGTCGACCGCCTGCTCGCCTCGCCCCACTACGGGGAAAAATGGGCCCGCCATTGGCTCGACCTGGTCCGCTATGCCGAATCGAACGGCTTCGAGCGCGATGCGGAAAAGCCCTTCGTTTGGCGCTATCGTGACTGGGTCGTCCGCTCATTCAACGAAGACCTGCCCTACTCCCGCTTCATCAGCGAGCAGCTTGCGGGTGACGAGCTGCCGGACAGGGATGCCGATTCCCTGATCGCGACCGGATACCACCGCCTGATGCAGTGGGATGATGAACCGGCGGACAAGGTGCAATACCCGTTCGACGTGCTCGACGACAATGTGCGCATCACCAGCGAGGCGTTCATGGCGATGACACTGGGCTGCGCCCGGTGTCACGATCACAAGGGGGACCCCATTCCCCAGCGCGACTACTACCGGTTCCAGGCATTCTTCCGTGGCATAAGCCCGATCAGCAAAGGGGAAGCAAACGTCGTGACCATCGACATGCCGGACAGCCCCGGCGGCAACCAGGAGGCCCTTGCCAAGATGCGTGAGGAAGAGGAATCACTGCGCGGAGTCCAGGCATCCATCGAAAAAGAAGCGGTGACCTTGGCACGGGAAAAGCACCCCGGACTTGCGGCCAGGCTGGGTGACAAGGACAAGGCGCGGTGGATCGTCACCGACGCACGGACGGAACCGTGGGAATGGTACTACACCACCAAACAGCCACACCCCGACTGGTCGGAAGTATCGTTCCGCGCCGAACAGCACAACTGGCAAAAGGGACCTGCGGGCTTCGGCACCTCCGCGCCCGGGGTCATGGCAAAGACCGAATGGAAGAGCCGCAGCATCTGGTTGCAGACCAGCTTCCTGCTGGAAGAGATCCCGGACCAGCTCCAGCTGCACCTGTATCACGATGAAAACGTGGAGCTCTACCTGAATGGCCAGCCCGTTGTGCAGCGGCAGGGATATACCCGCGACTACCTGGGCATCCCTGCCCCTGCGGAGTTCCTCCGGCATCTCCAAACCGGACGCAACGTCCTCGCTGCCAAAGTGACTCAGACTTCGGGTGGCCAGTTCTTCGACTTGGGCATCGAACGCGACAGCCTCACCCCGCGGTCCCGCGTTCTCGACCACCATGTGGTTTCTGCAGAAACGATCGCCCGCTACCAAAACGCCACCAAACGCCTCGCCACCATCGAAAAGGCTCGGCAGGCACCAAGCGGTATCAAGGCTCTCGTGGTGGCCGAAGGCGGTCGTTCCGTTCCTCCCACCCACGTGCACATCCGCGGCAGTGCCCACGCCGAAGGAGAGCAGGTCGAACCGGGCTTTCCAGCGATCTGGGGCGGGGAGAAAGCCGTCATTGCCCCTCTTCCGCCTGAAATCCCGTCCAGCGGCCGCCGTCTCGCGCTGGCCACGTGGCTCACCCGTCCGGACCACCCCCGCACCGCCCGGGTGATGGTGAACCGGATCTGGCAGCACCACTTCGGACGCGGGCTTTGTCCGACTCCCAACGACTTCGGTTACCTCGGCACCGCACCCACCCACCCGGAACTGCTCGACTGGCTCGCCACCGAGTTTGTGCGCCTCGGCTGGAGTGTGAAATCGATGCACCGTCTCCTGATGACCTCTCGCAGCTACCAAATGTCGGTCGAATCCTCGCCCCGGGAAATGGCAGCCGATCCCGCCAACGACCATTTCTGGCGATTCAACCCCCGCCGTCTCACGGCGGAGGAAATTCGCGACTCGATTCTGAATGCCACCGGCGAGCTCAACCGCCAGATCGGTGGACCCTCCGTCTTCATCGAGCTGCCGGAGGAAGTCATCGCCACCTCGTCGACCAAGGCAGGCAAATGGGGCCGCAGTCCGGTGGACCAACAGAACCGGCGCAGCCTCTACGTGAAGATGAAGCGCTCCCTGCTGCCGCCGATGTTCTCCGACTTCGATCTGACCGACATCGACAATCCCTGCCCGGTCCGCTTCACCACCACCGTGCCCACCCAGGCGCTGGCCATGCTCCACAGCGACTTCACCAACCAGAAAGCCGTCCGCCTCGCCGACCGCTTGCGAAGCGAACACCCCGACGATCCTGCCGCGCAGGTCCGGCGCGCCTTCGAGGTCCTGCTCAGCCGTCCGCCAAGCCAGGTCGAGCTGAGCCGCTCCCTCGCCTTCCTCGAAACCCTGCAATCCGAACAGGACCTGGATCCGACAACTGCGCTGAACCGTTTTGCGCTGGCCGCCCTGAACTTCAACGAATTCCTGTTTCTGGATTGAACTCCCGACCCTGACCTCCCACCCTATCCGATCATGTTCTGCCAACGCATCCGCCGCCGGGAATTCCTCCACCAGTTGGGGGGAGGTTTCACCTCTCTCGCCTTGGCGGGCATGCTGAACCGGGACAAGGCCATCGCAGCGCCCGCCCTCGGCATGGGCAACCCACTGGCACCAAAACCACCGCAGCTTCCGGCCAAGGCGAAGTCCGTGATCTTCCTCTTCATGTACGGAGGGCCCAGCCACATCGACACCTTCGACTACAAGCCGAATCTCTACCCTCTCGACGGCAAGACGATCCCGGTGAAGACCTTCGGCCGCGGCGGTCGCAAAAGCCAGGGTCGCGTGGTCGGCCCGAAGTGGCAATTCCACCAGCATGGCGAGTGCGGCAAGCACGTGTCCACGCTGTTCCCCCACGTGGCCGAGTGCGTGGATGACATCGCCTTCATCCATTCCATGACGGCCGATTCGCCGATCCATGGGTCGGCCATGCTGATGATGAACTCCGGATCACTGCTCAGCGGAAAACCCTCCCTCGGATCGTGGGTCAACTACGGACTCGGTTCACTCAACGAAAACCTTCCCGGTTACGTCGTGATGCTCGACAAAACCGGCGGCCCGATCTCGGGTGCCAAGAACTGGACCTCCGGATACATGCCGGCCTCCTATCAGGGAGTGGTTTTCCGGTCACAGGGAAACCCGATCCTCAACCTCGAGAACAAGCACGGCCTGGACCGCGTCCAACAACGGTCGCTGCTCGACTTCGTGGGCGACATCAACCGCGGCCACCTCGGCCCGAGAGCCGACAATTCCGATCTCGCCGCCCGCATCGCCTCCTACGAACTCGCCTACCGGATGCAGGCGACCGCGCCGGAAGCCATCGATGTCGATCGCGAACCGGAGCACATCAAGAAACTCTACGGCATGGACGGTGGCCGCACCGACGACTTCGCCCGCAAGTGCATCCTCGCCCGCCGCCTGGTCGAACGCGGGGTCCGCTTCATCCAAATCTACTCCGGCGGCGCCCACAACGACGACAACTGGGACGCCCACGGCGACCTCGTGAAGAACCACGAACACCATGCCGGAAACACCGACCAGCCGATTGCCGGGCTGCTCAAGGACCTCAAGCAGCGTGGCTTGCTGGAGGAAACGCTGGTCGTCTGGGGCGGCGAATTCGGCCGCCAACCGACTGCCGAATACGCCAAGGGCACCGGCCGCGACCACAACTCCTACGGCTTCACCATGTGGATGGCCGGGGGTGGAATCAAAGGCGGCACCAGCTTCGGCGAAACCGATGAACTGGGCGCTCGCGCCGTGGCAGGCCGGGTCGGAGTGAAACACCTGCACGCCACGATCCTCCACCAGATGGGACTCGATCCCAACACCCTCAGCTATTTCTACGGCGGTCTCGACCAGAAACTCGTCGGTGTCGAGGGGGCCGATCCCATTCGCGAGATCATCGCCTAGGGAAACCTCACCACGGTGTCTTCCCGCCGTTCACCAGGAGCGTCTGCCCTGTCAAAAACGACGCCGCATCGCTGGCAAAAAAGCGCACTGCCGCAGCCACGTCTGCGGGTGTGCCCCAGCGTCCGAGCGGGATCGTTTTCAGATAGGCGTCCTTGTCCGATTCGGCAGCTTCCACGTGTCGCTCGACCGGGATCCACCCCGGGGCCACCGTGTTCACCGTGATCCCCCATGGTGCCAACTCGTTGGCCATGCTCCGGGACCAACCGATCTGCCCGCCCTTCGCCGCGACATAGGCGCTGAACTCCGGCATGCCCAGGTGGAAGACCTCGCTGGTGATGTTGATGATCCGCCCGTCTTTCCGCTCCTTCATCGAGGGCACCAGGCGCTGTGTCAGCAGAAACGGACTGCGCACGAACGCAGCCAGCATCGCCTCGTAGTCGGCCATGGCATACCCTTCGATCGGCTTCATCGGCTGCTCGGGGGTGGCATTCACCACCACCACATCCACCGGCCCGAAGTTCGCTTCGATTTCCCCCGCCATGCGATCAATGGCCGCTTCCTCCGTGGCATCCCCCGCCACCAGCATGGCTTCGCCACCAGGATCATGGATCGCCCGCACGACAGCCTCTCCCGCATCGACGCCGCGCAGGCAATTCACCACCACGCGCGCCCCCGCAGCCGCCATCTCCCTCGCAATCTCCTGTCCCAACCCGCGGCTGCTACCGGTGACCCAAACCACTTTTCCATCCAGTCGAAATCGATCGCTCATCCCTTCTTCCCTAACGCAGGGCTTTTCAAGCGGCAAGCTCCCATCCGTAAACCAGTTCAGATTTGAAGCTCCTTCCAGACGTGACCGTGAACATCGGTCAGGCGGATGTCGCGGCCACTCCAGCGGTAAGTGAGGCGTTCGTGGTTGATACCGAGTTGATGGAGCACCGTCGCCCAGAGGTCGTAGACGGTGGACACATTCTCGGTGGCGCGATAGCCGAGCTCATCGGTGGCACCGAGCACCCGACCACCGGCAATCCCTCCGCCGGCAAGCCACAGGCTGAAACCCATGGGATTATGGTCCCGCCCCTTGCTTCCCTGAGAGAAGGGCGTCCGACCGAACTCGCCGGTGAAAACCACGAGGGTATCTTCAAGCATGCCACGCTGTTTGAGGTCCTTGAGCAGGGCGGCGACGGGTTGGTCCACCTGTTTGGCCATCACGCGGTGGCCTTTTTCCAGATCCCCATGCTGGTCCCATGGATTCGGCCCGTTGCCGCCGCCAATTCCATGGCTGCAGCAGGAGAGCTCGACAAAGCGCACCCCGCGTTCGACCAGCCGGCGGGCCATAAGGCACTGGCGGGCATACTCGGCATGCTTTGGATCCCTATTGTGGACACCATACATCTCCTTGGTCGCCTCGCTTTCCCCACTGATGTCGGTGAGCTCCGGCACCGCTTCCTGCATCAGATACGCGGTCTCGGCATTCTTGATCGAATCGTGAACGGCATCGCTGGCAGCCGTGCGCTCGGCAAACTTGCGGTCAAGGCTGTGAATGAAGTCCAGGGAGCGGCGTTGTTCCTGCTTGCGAAGGGACGGCGAGATGTGGGGCACCGCTTGATCGTTCGAAATATGGAAAATGGAGCCCTGATGGATGGCGGGCAAAAAGCCGTTTCCAAACAGACTCACTCCACCATGGGGGGTGGCAGCGTTCCTCGATTGCAGAATGACATACCCCGGAAGATTCGGGTTGGCGGTGCCACAGCCGTAATTGACCCAGGCACCCGCACTCGGATAGCCGAGAAACGGGAAGCCGGTGTGCATGAAGAAATTCCCCTGCGCATGCTCGCTGAACTTTGCGGTCATCGACCGAACCACGGAAAGGTCATCGGCCATCTCCGCGATATGCGAAAACATGTTGGTCATCTCGATGCCGGACTGGCCGTAGCGCTTCGATTCCCACGGACTGCCCATGATGTTGCCATTGTTGTCGAACTGGGTGCGCTCGACGGGCACGGGCATGGGTCTGCCGTGCATCTTGCGGAGCATGGGCTTGGGGTCGAGGGAGTCGACATGGGAAAACCCACCGGACATGTAGAGGAAGATCACCGACTTGGCCTTCGGTCGGTGGTGCAGCTGTGGCATGTGGATCCCCGTTGCAGAAACCTTGTTGATCAGGCTGGAAACGGTGAACCCGCTCAGTCCGGCGGAGGCCAGCTTGAGGAACAGGCGCCGGTTATACGGTTCAACGGACATAGATGAATTCCTTGGTGTTGTAGAGGGCGTGAGCGAGGCGTTGCCATGGATCGCCCACGGTTGCCCGATCTGCGTCTCCTCCGGCGAGGAAGTCGAGACAGCTTTGCAACTCCGACTCGGTAGGTGGCCGTGAGTAGGCTTCGCGGTACATTCGGGTGATCCTCTCCCTGTCGGTCTTGAGCCGGTAATCGTCCTTGATGCGGATGGCCCAGCGATTGGAACAACTGCGTGCAATCGGACCATTCAGCAACGTCAGTGCCTGACCCGGCACGTTTGTTTGATCGCGCTTGCCGACTGTGGTGGTTGGCACCGGAAAGTTGAAGGTAGTGAGAAACGGGTTGAGGGAATTGCGCAAGACTTGCTGATGCATTACGCGGTTGGTGACCTTGGTGTCGGCGACGAGGTGAAGGGCATCGTGGATCGACTCGGCCTGCATGCGCCGGGGTGGGTAGAACGAGAGCCAACGGTTGAGTGGGTCGATCCCGGCGGTTTTCTCCGACGAAGTACTTGCCGAACGGAACGCGCGACTGAGTACCATGGCGCGAATGGATTGTTTGAGCGACCAGCCGGACTCACGCAGTGAAAGCGCAAGATGATCAAGCAATTCGGGGTGTGTCGGCTTTTCACCGAGCAAGCCGAAGTTATCAGTCGAAGTGACCAGGCCACTGCCGAAAATGTGGTGCCACAACCGGTTGACAATCACCCGGGAAGCCAGTGGGTTGTCATCGCGCAGGATGTCCTCCGCGAGTTGCAGGCGGCCACTGGCATCAGCGGGGTATTCCTCTCCTTCGAAGATTTCGAGAAAGCGCCGGGGCACGGGTTCCTCTTCTTTGCGTGGATCACCTCGGGTCAGGTTCGGTTGATCCCAGATCTGGGCATCCATCACTCCTGCGACACGGCGTTGGAGGGGAATCCCGGAATCAAGTTCCCGATGGGCTTCGACCAAACGGCGCAATGGCGCGGGCAGGTTTGAGACTTTGTGGGCGAGAAACCCGCGCCGCAGGGCAGCATTGAGCAGGATGGCCTGCTCATCGTTCAGTTGGTCAATCTTCCAAGCAGCAATCGCTTGTTGAAGCTCATCGCGATAGGCACGCAACAAATCGTCATTGGTCCGGATCCCGTCTAAGTCGTCATGCCAAGCCACCAGCGGCGCCCCTGTCTCCTGCGGCAGGTGATCGCCGGCCATGATCTCAATCACTCCGAACCACGAGCGCTCCTCCTTGACCTCCGAGTTGCGGTCGCTGCTGGTGGTGATCTCGTGATAGCCTTTCTCGCCATTCCAGTAGGCATACTTGCCAAGTTGCACCCAGCCCAAATCCTGCTTCAAGGTCTGAGACGGATGGAGCAATCCATGGGGAAGGGGATAGTTGCGCACGGAAAATCGGGCATGGCCACCGTTCCCAACAGCACGGATCGCGTTGTACTTGCCTTTGGCCTCATGGAGAACGGTGTTGAGAACGCCGCTATGCTTGTCGGAGATCATGTGGGAGTACAAGCCGGCGGGATAAATGCCCGTAATGGCGAATTCACCCTCCGGGGCCACGGCGAAGGCACCCGGCCTGCTGACGGCTTCCTTCGTGCCGTTGCCGATGGAAAACCAGCGGTCGGCATGCTCCGGGTCGCGAAAGTCGAGATGGAAGGTGGCTTCTTGCCGCGCCTGCCGGTTGTGAACCATTCGTTTCCTGTGAGCCTCAACCTGGTTTCCCAGCAATTTGGCCAATGGTTTCGGTCCCAGTGTCGAGCCCTTGATCCAAGCAGAGAAAGGATCATGATCGGGGGTCTTTTCAGGTTCCCCGATCCTGACATCGCGCATACGCTGCATCGCTCCGTCCAAGTCACTCAGCCAATGATCTGCGAGGGCCACACGGATGGCTTGCTTGGAGTCGTGAATGGCTTCGCGGTTCATCTCCTGGCGCTCGGGAGTCTCCATGTTGCGCACGGTCGGGCGGCTGCTGACCATTACTCCGTAGAGGCGATAGAAGTCGTGCTGGCTGATGGGGTCGAACTTGTGGTTGTGACAGCGGGCGCAGGAAACGGTCAGACCCAGCATGGCCTTGCTGACCACATCGATCTGGTTGTCGGTCCAAGTGATCTGCTCCTCATAGGCATTGGTCACGCCAAAGCCATGGGGGACCATGCGGAGTTGGGCAGGTCCAATGATGGACTCGTTGATTTGCAAATCCGGATTGAGGCGTGGCTCGGGCAGCAGGTCACCAGCCAGTTGTTCGCGAATCAGCTGATCGTACGGGACATCGGCGTTGAGAGCGCGCACCAGGTAGTCGCGGTAGACACCGGCATAGGGGATGGGAGGGTCCCCTTCGCTTCCGTGGGTTTCGGCATAGCGATACCAGTCCATCCAATGGCGGGCCCAGTGCTCCCCAAACTGTGGAGAGGCAATCAATCGGTCGACCAAGGAAACGTATGCCGCATCCGTGGGATCAGCCACAAAGGCATCGACCACCTCCGGCGAGGGCAGCAGTCCCGTCAGAATGAGATGGGCCCGGCGAACCAAGGTTGCGGGATCCGCCTGCGGTTGAGGCATGAGCCCCTTCGTCCGGATTCCCGCGTAAATGTAGCGGTCGATGGCGTTCTGGTTCCATTCCGTGCCCTCACTGGGGGCAGGGATCGATTTTTTCAAGGGCTGGAAAGACCACCACCGGGCACGACGGTCCCGAATCGATGGCCAGTCGACCTGGGCTTCAAGATCAGCCCTGGTGGGCTTTTTGGTGCGTGGGTCGGGAGCTCCCATGCGGATCCACGTTTCGAACTGCTGGATGACAACGGGCGACAGTTTCGGAGCCTTGTCAGGCATGGCCTCATATCCCGGCCAGTGGTCCATGGCACCGATCAGCCCGCTGTCCTCGGGTTTTCCCGGAACGATGATGCCCGCTTCGTCGAGCGCATCTTTCCAATCCAATGCGAGTCCACCCTTCTTCTTGTCGATACTGTTGTGGCACTCGTAGCACGATTCGGCGAGCACCGGCCGGATCTTGTTCTCAAAAAACTCGAGCTCTTCGGGCTTCAGGGCCTTTGCCCCTTCCTCCGCCTTCACCTGCGGGGAACCAACCGGCAGGAGAAGCATGCAAAGGAACCAACTGAGACGCAAAGGCTTCAACCCGATCATATACTTGAGCGATCGCGATGGTTTTTCACAGCCACGGCATTCGTCACTGGTGATTTGGGGTCGACCCATCTGTGCCCATCCGCGTCGACTGCCGGCCCCCGGCAGCCCTCGTCTCGATGTTCTGGTTCAGCAGACGATACAACCCGGGGCTATGGGCCTCCCGGCCCTGGCAATTGAATCGCTCGGACCAGCACTCGGCGACATCCGGGCCATTGGTCCCGGCGATGATGTCGCCCGGAAGCCGAACGGATCTTCCAGTCGGCCAGGGATGCAGGCGTGATCCGCTTCAACCCGGAAATTCGGCAGTGGACCGGAACGAAAGGAGGCCGGCCATGAACTCCGACGACTACGCCAAAAAAC
>JBMTCD010000133.1:0-10466 GCA_049430545.1 Luteolibacter sp. | reverse complement strand
GCCACATGAAGGTCGCAAAAAAGATCGGCTGCCGCGCCAAGCCGGGAACGGTTTTCAAAAGCCGCCGTCCCACCGGCGAAATCCTCAAGCCGAACTCCCCCGGTCGCGATCCCATCGTCACCCGCATCCTTTGGCTCAAGGGCATGGAACGGCGCAACGGCAATGCCTTCAAGCGCACCATCTACATCCATGGCACCCCGGAGGAAAAACGCCTCGGTTATCCCGTGTCCTACGGCTGCATCCGCATGTCCAGCCGCGATGTGATCGACCTCTACGACCGCGTCGGATACGGTGCGGACGTCTTCGTGATCCACGGACCGCTCCACAGCGCAACTTCCCAGCCGACTGCCGTCGCAAGCCGCAATGGCGGCCGCAGGAACGGCACCGGCTCCTGAGTCCGGTGCGGCGTCACCGGGTTTTGCTTGATAAGCATGAAATTCGTGGCACGTAGGCGAATTATACCATGTTCCGTGCGAATTTCTGCCTGATTGCAACACCCTTGCTGGCGCTTGTCGCCTGTGAGCGCCCTCCTGCCGATGCCGGACGGGATCAAGGAAGCGACGTGTTGGTTCAAGAGTTGGAAAAACTCTCCTTCAACACCCACGTCCAGCCGGTGTTGTCCGAGTATTGCTACCACTGCCACGGCCCCGATGCCGGGACGCGCGAACCGAAGGCGGAGCCGCTCCGCCTCGATATCGCCGAGGCCGCGCTCGCCACACGCCAGAGCGGCGAACCGGTCATCATCCCCGGTGATCCGGAAAGTTCGCTCATGGTCCGGCTGATGCGTTCGCGCGATCCCGAGGTGATGATGCCGCCGCCGGAATCGCACAAGGAGATCCCCGAGGATGTCATCGCCCTGCTGGCCCGCTGGATCGAGGAAGGTGCGGAATACGAAAAACACTGGGCTTTCGAGCCGCCCTCGCGCCCTACCGTGCCGACGGCCGCCCGTCCGGAACTCGTCCGCAACCCGGTCGATGCCTTCATTCAGCAGAAACTCACCGCGGCGGACCTCACGCCGATGCCGGAGGCCGACCCGCGCGCGCTCGCCCGCCGTGCCGCGCTCGATCTCACCGGCTTGCTGCCAGACCCCGCTTCGGTTGAGGCCTTCGCGGCCGATCCCGGTGACGACACCTACCGCGCCTATCTCGACGGCTTGTTCGAATCAACCGCCTACGCCGAACACCGCGCGCGTTATTGGCTCGATTACGCCCGCTACGCCGACACCCACGGCCTGCACTTCGACAACCGGCGCTCGATCTGGCCATACCGGGACTATGTCATCCGTTCATTTGCCGCCCACAAGCCCTTCGACCGCTTCGTCCGTGAGCAACTTGCCGGTGACCTGATCGCCGCCGGTGACGCCGACGCGCTCATCGCCACCGGCTACATCCGCAGCAATGTGACCACCAACGAGGGAGGCACCATTCCCGAGGAAATCCATGCCAGCAACACCCGCGACCGGGCTGAGGCATTCGGTGCCGCCTTCCTCGGCCTCACGGTTGGTTGCGCCGCCTGCCACGATCACAAGTTCGATCCGGTCTCGATGGAGGAGTTTTACTCGCTCTCCGCGTTTTTCCACAACACCGCCGAGGCTGCATGGGACCGCAACCGGCCCGACCCGCCGCCGGTGCTGCTCCTGCCCGACGAAGCGGAAAAGCGCGCCGCGATCGATCGCGCAGTGGCCGAGCGTTCCCGGGCCATCGCCAAGCTTGAATCCCTCCGCCGCAAGGCACATCAGCGTTTTGCTGCCTGGCTCACCGCCGGTCACAAGCCGCTCGCCGTTTCCAGCGAACTACTCGAACTCCACCTGCCGCTCGACGAAGGCCGCGGCGAAACGGTCCACAACCGCGCGCCAGCCGCAGGTTCCTGGCAAATCACCACCAACCCGCCCGTCTGGGGCGAATATCCGTGGTTCCATCCGTCCGTCCGCATGGACATCCGCAGCGATCTCGCCATCCCGGAACACGGCGATTTCGACACCGGTGATGCATTCTCCGTCGCACTATGGGCGAAACCCCGTATCAAGGTGGGCGGCAGCAATACCGGCGATGGCGCCTTCCTCGCCCGAATGGGGAAATCCAATGACGGGCCGCTGCGCGGATGGGATCTTTACCTCGCGGGCAATAAACTGGTCGTCCACCTCAGCCACAACTGGCCGGACCAGGCGATCCGCGTCGAGGCCGAGGGCGTCAACCGCAGTGAGTGGAACCACCTCGGCTTCACCTACGATGGCTCCGCCACCGCCGCCGGAATCAAGCTCTTCCTCAACGGCCGCCCGCTCGAAACGAAGATCATCCACGACACGCTCGCGCCTGATCTCACGATCCGCACCGGACTTCCGCTCACCCTCGGCTCCCGCCATGGCGAGGCCCGCCTCAGCGAGATCGCCCTGCAAGAGGTGAAATTGTTCCGCCGCACCCTGCCGGCGGATGAGTTCGCACGGCTGCCATTCGAGCACTTCACCGCCCGCTTGCTGGCCGCCCAGCCTGATCCCGCCGCATGGAATGCATGGCAGCGCCACTTCGCGCTCGAACGCTTTTTCCTCGAAAACCACGACCCGGAAGCCAGCGCGCTGCGCGACGAGATCGCCACGCTCGATGCCGAAATCCAGCAGATCGGAGACAAGGGCACACCCACCCTCATCGCCCAGCCGCGCCCCGAACCACCCTACGCCTGGACCCTCGGCCGCGGCGTTTACTCGAACCGCGAGAAACTCGTCGGCCCCGCCACTCCGGCGGTCTTGCCGCCGCTGGCCGACCAGACGGTGCGCAACCGCGCCGATCTTGCCGATTGGCTTTTCCAGCCGGACCATCCGCTCTTCGCCCGCGTCACCGTGAACCGCTTCTGGCAGGAAGTCTTCGGCACCGGCCTGGTCGATACGCCCGACGATTTCGGCATCATGGGCAGCCGTCCTTCGCATCCCGAATTGCTCGACTGGCTGGCCGTCGAGTTCCGCGAATCCGGCTGGGACCTGCGGCATATCTACACCTTGCTGCTCACCTCCCACAGCTACCGGCAGGACACGCGCATCACCGCCGAGGCCTTGGCCGGAGACCCCGACAATCGCCTGCTCTCCCGTGGCCCGCGGTTCCGCATGGATGCCGAGATGCTGCGCGACACGGCATTGCAGGCCTCCGGCTTGCTGGTGGAAAAAATCGGCGGGCCGCCCGTGAAACCCTACCAGCCGCCCGGTATCTGGGAAGCCGTCTCGATGCCCGAGTCCGATACGAAAAAATACCAGGAAGACAGCGGCGAAAACCTCTACCGCAGATCGCTCTACAGTTTCTGGAAACGCTTCGCCCCGCCACCCTCGCTCGAGACCTTCGACGCCCAGGCGCGCGAAACCGTCTGTGTCCGCCGCGCCCGCACCAACACGCCGCTCCAAGCGCTCGTGTCCATGAACGACCCGCAGTTCTTCGAGGCCGCGCGGCTGCTCGCCGAGCGCGCCATTCGCCATGACAGCGACCCGTCCGCACGCCTCGACTTCATCGCCCGCACCCTGCTCGCCCGACCGCTGGCTGCGGACGAAATCGAGAGCCTGCACCGCCGCCTCGCCGCGTTTTCCGCCTTCTATCGGGAGAATCCGGACGACGCCCGTGCCATCCTCGCCAATGGTCAACACCCCGCCGGTCCAGAGATCGATCCCATCGCCGCCGCCACCTGGACCATGATCGCCAACCTCATGTTCAACCTCGACGAAACACTCGTCAAATAAGCCGTCATTCCGCCATGAAACACGACCCGATGCGCTATCTTTGCTCCGACCACTGCGGCGAGGACCCGCAGGTTCTGGCGTTGCCAGTGCCGGACGCGTTGAAACGCGAGTGGCTCACTCTCGCCACCCGCCGCCAGTTTCTCAGCCGCGCCGGCAAGGCGCTCGCCTGGGCCGGTCTCGCCGGATTGATGGGGCGGGAGCAAATCGCCCGCGCCGCCGCGGAAACTCCGCTGCTGCCGAATTTCGCCCCCAAGGCGAAACGCGCCATCTACCTGTTCATGGCCGGCGCGCCTTCGCAGATCGAAACCTGGGACCCCAAGCCCGGCCTGCACGAACGCTTCGATCAGGACTTGCCCGAGTCCGTGCGCGGCGGTCAGGTGCTCACCGGCATGACCGCCAACCAGTCGCGCTTCCCGGTCGCGCCCTCCTATTTCGGCTTCAAGCAATACGGCGAGGCCGGCCACTGGGTGAGCGACCTGTTCCCGCACACCGCCAAGGTGGCCGATGAGCTGGCGGTGATCCGTTCGCTGCACACCGATGCCATCAACCACGAGCCCGCAATCCTGCTGATCAATTCCGGCAACATGGTCCCCGGCCGTCCCTCCATCGGTTCATGGATTTCCTACGGTCTCGGCTCGCTCAACCACGAGCTGCCCACCTTCGTGGTGCTGACCTCGAAGCTGCCTTTGTTCCAGAACATCCAGGCGCTCTCGTCGCGCCTGTGGTCGGCCGGATTCCTCTCGCCCGAACACGCCGGCGTCGCACTCCGCTCGGGTGGCGATCCGGTGATCCATCTCAACAACCCGAAGGGCGTCCCGGCGAAAATGCGCCGCGAGATGATCGACGGCGTCAACGAACTCAACCGCCGCCTCCACGACCGCATCGGCGACCCGGAAACCAATGCCCGCATTGCCCAATACGAGATGGCCTTCCGCATGCAGACCTCGGTGCCGGGCCTCACCGATCTCTCCGACGAGCCGGAATCCACCTGGCTGATGTATGGCCCCAAGGCGCGCGAGAAGGGGACCTACGCCTACAACTGCCTGATGGCCCGCCGCCTCGCCGAGCGCGGCGTTCGCTTCACCCAGGTCTTCCACCGCGGCTGGGACACCCACGGCGACTTGCCGAACCGCATGAAAATCCTCTGCGAGGACATCGACCAGCCGACCGCCGCGCTCGTCGCCGACCTGAAACAGCGCGGCATGCTCGACGACACGCTCGTCGTCTGGGGCGGCGAGTTCGGCCGCACGGTTTACTCCCAAGGCGGCCTGAGCCGGGATAAATACGGCCGCGACCACCACCCGCGCTGCTTCTCGATGTGGATGGCCGGCGGTGGCGTCAAGGCCGGCACCGTCTATGGCGAAACCGACGAGTTTTCCTACAACATCGTCAAAAATCCGATGCACATCCGGGACCTCAACGCGACCATCCTGCATCTGCTGGGTGTGGACCACACGCGGCTGACCTTCCGTTTCCAAGGGCTCGACCAACGCCTCACGGGCGTCGAGCCGGCGCATGTCATCAAGGATTTGTTCGCGTGAGCCGGCGGCGTAGCCCGTATTTCCCACATTCTTGCCAGGCGAAAGAATGACGAATGACGAAATACCCAAATACCCAAGGAAATCCGAATAACGAAACCCGAAAAGGGCGGATACTCCGATGATATGCTAATAAGGGAATATTCGGACTTCGAAGTTCGTCATTCCTTGGAATTTGGGTCTTTGGGTGTTTCGTCATTCACCCGGAGTTCGAACTGGTGAGAAATGCAGGCTACCAGGCCCGCGCCCAGACCAGCTTGAGATAGCGCGATTCCGGGTAGTTCGAGAGGGTGGGGTGGTCGCCGCCCGCACCCGTGCGGTCGAGGATTTGGAGGCGCTTGCCGAGCTTGTGGGCGGAGGTGGTGACGATGCGCTCGAAGTTCGCGGCATCGAGCAGGCCGGAGCACGAGCAGGAAACGAACAAGCCGCCGGGCGCGACAAGTTGCAGCGCGAGCTTGTTGAGGTCGGCGTATTTGCCCTGGCCCTTCTCGTCCTCGCGGCCATGGATGAACTTCGGCGGATCGGCGATGACAAGGTCCCAGCTCCGGCCGTTTTCGATCATCGTTCGCACCCAGGTGAAGGCGTCGGCGTGGGTGAACTTGATCTTCGCGCCATTCAGGTTGGCGTTGCGCTTGGCCATCGCCACGGCCTTTTCGTCGAGGTCCACGGCGGTGACCTCGGTGGCCCCGGCCAGCGCCGCGGAGATGGAAAAACCGCCCGAGTAACAACAAAGGTCAAGCACGCTGCGCCCGCCGGCCAAGGTGCCGAAACGACGACGGTTGTCCCGCTGGTCGCAGAAAAAGCCGGTCTTGTGGCCGGCGGAAAAATCCACCTCGTAGCGGATGCCGTGTTCGCGCACTTTCACTGCACGCACACCGTCGGATTCCACCCCGCCTTTCCGTGGGATGCGTTCGACGCGCGCCAGCTCTTCGTCCACGCCCACCACCACGCGCCGCGTCTCGAAGCATTCGTGCAGCAGCGGCAGCCATGAACGCAGCCGCTGCCACGCGGCGAGACCGGTGATTTCCACCGAGAGCACGTCGCCGAACTTGTCCGCCACCAGGCCCGGCAGAAAATCCGCGTCGCCGTGGATCGCGCGGTAGCATTCGGTCTCGGCGTCCAGCTTGAGAATCTCGCGGCGGAGCAACGCGGCGCGGCGGATGGCATCCTCGAAAAACGATTCGTCGATCTCCTCCGCCGTGTGCCGGACGATGCGCAAGGGCATGTTCGATCCCGGATTCCACAAACCCCAACCGAACGGCTCGCCCTCCTTGCCCAAAACCCGCACCAGATCGCCGGCCCGGGCATCGGGCGAGACCTCGCCGATCATTTTCGGCCAGATCGATGGATGAAAACTGACGGTCTTGATGCGGACGCTTGGCACGCGCGCAGCATCGGCGCGCTTGACGCCGTCTGTCGATCCAAGGCTGCGGGAAAATCCTGTTGCCGCCCGCGCGTGTCCGGCGGCAGATTGCCGGTGTGCGACCGCATTCAAGGCAGATTCTGGCAGTGGAGGAGATTTTCGGCCGCAACGGCTGGCATTGCGAACTCATCGAGGGCCGCGATGTCCTGCGCGCCGGCTTCGAGGCCCATCACACCCGCGTGGACCTCATCGCCCAGGCTCATCCGCAACTCAACGCCCTGGTGATCGTCAGTGAAAGCCCGCTGGAACTCGACGACGCCCACCGCCCCGCCGTGCTCGAACTCCTCGCCCGCGCCAACAAACCACTCACGCTCGGCGGCTTCGAATACGACATCGACCGCGCGATGCTCGTTTTCCGCATCACCAACCTGTTCGAACGCGAGGCCTTCGATTCCGACATCGTCTCTTCCATGGTCCACTGCGCCATCGCCGAACTCGACCGCATGACACCTTACGCCGCGATCGTCCGCGGCACCCCGGCCGACTTGTTGGAAGACCTCGACCTCGAACGCCTGCTAATGCGTGAGGACGTGATCCCGCCGCTGCCGGAGAGCGGTGAGGAAGAGGAATATTGATCAGCGCGGGATCCGATCGCCCAGCATCGGGCGCGACGGCCTTGCCACAATTCGGACAGCTGGGCGCACTCATTTCGATTCGCAGGTTCCCGAACCCTTTCATCCCGGTCAATCGCCGGAACATCCCGCTCGACCCACATCAAGCCTCCCCAATGCCGGTCCACCAGACCTGCGGGGCAGGGGAGGCGTGGGGCGCGATTTGGCCATCGATTTCCATGGCACCCGTGAGCCGGTCGGTTAGATTCCATGCATGAATCCACCCGTCCGCGTCCCCCTGCGTGGCAAGGCGCTCACCGGGCGCATCGATCTCCGCGCCTTGCCCAAGGTCCTGCTCCACGAGCATCTCGATGGTGGCCTGCGGCCGTCCACCGTGATCGACCTCGCCCGCGAGCACGGCTACGGCGGCCTGCCCACCACCGACCCCGGCGAACTCGCCGCCTGGTTCCACCGCGGTGCCCAGCGTGGCAACCTGCCCGAATACCTCGAAGGCTTCACCCACACCATCGCCGTCATGCAATCGCCCGAGGCGCTCGAACGCGTGGCCTATGAATTCATCGAGGACATGTACGACGACGGCGTCGTCTATCCCGAAGTCCGCTGCGCCCCCGTTTAACACACCGGCGGCGGACTCACCCCGCACGAGGTGGTCGCCGCCGTGGTCCGCGGCCTGAAACGCGGCGAACGCGAGTTCGGGGTCCGCTGGGGACTCATCATCTGCGCCATGCGTCACATGAAAAACTCCCTCGAAGCCGCCGAACTCGCCATCCGCTGCCGCGACATGGGCGTCGTCGGCTTCGACCTCGCCGGTGGCGAGCATGGGTTTCCGCCCAAGAAACACGTCGAGGCCTTCCAGGCCATCGAGCGCGCCAACTTCTACATCACCATCCACGCCGGCGAGGCTTACGGGCCGGAATCCATCTGGCAGGCGCTCCAATACTGCGGCGCACACCGCCTCGGTCACGCCACACGCCTGCGCGACGACATCGAGCTTTTTCCCGACGGCACCATGCATCTCGGCCGCCTCGCCCAATACGTGCTCGACCGCCGCGTGCCGCTCGAAATGTGCCTGCTCAGCAACCTCCCCACCGGTGCCTGCGAGAGCCTCGAGGAACACCCCTTCTGGCTCTTCTTCCGCCGTGGCTTCCGCGTCTGCCTCAACACCGACGACCGCCTGATGAGCGACACCACCATGACCCGGGAAACCACCCTCGCCACCGAACTCTTCGACCTCTCCCTCGCCGATCTCGAAAAACTCTCGCTCAACGCCATCAAAAGCGCCTTCACTCCCTACGACGAACGCATCCGCATGATCTTCGACGTCATCAAGCCCGGCTTCGCGAAAATCCGCGCCTCTCTCTGATCAACGGAATTCCACGCGCGACAAATTTTCACTTGCACCCGGCCCGCACCCCCATGCATCTTGCCGCGCGCTCAACCCGAGGGCGTAATTCCGGTGTAGCTCAGCGGCAGAGCGGGTGGCTGTTAACCACTAGGTCGTTGGTTCGATCCCAACCGCCGGAGCCATTGAAAATCAAGCAGTTAAGAGCCGAAAAAGCTGCTTCCGTTTGCGGGTTGGACAAAGGGCGGGACACTTTCCCAGATCCACCGACCATCCGGCCACTACCTTCCCAGCCCCGGCCACCACGCGAGACATTCGGAAAAGGTGGCTTTGTTGCGTTTTGGCAGGTGTTCCAAAATGCCCTTCAACTGCCTGGCCCAAAGGTCGCCAACGGCGGGGATCGAAAATGCCCAGCGCGGGGCAGATGCGGCCAATGGTCCCATTCAACCGGTGTGCCGATGAGGTTCACATTTATATCAACCGATTCCGGCGAGGAACGCGTCGTAGTTGGAACAATCATCGAGACTGGCCAATGCCTTGGCGCAGCGCTCCGGCGGCACGATGCCGGTGGTTTCACACAGGAAGATGATATATCGCGCGACGTTGGCGGCGAAGCGCAGGCGCCCATCACCGCTGATCGCATAGAACCTCGCCCGTTGGCGGTAGCCTGCGGCGGAGTGGTCGCCGAGCGCCGCTTTTTCAGCCCGGCCGTCTGCGGCGAGCACGTAGAGGAAATTGTATTCGAACCAGAACATGTGCTCGGGGTCCGGAGCGAGCGCGAGCAGGGCAGCGCGGCAGGATTCGGGATCATCGAAAAGCGTGGCGGGCATTTCGGCACCCGATGTTTTGAACGACCCGGCGATGAAGGTTCGTGCCATGCCGCGTTCGGTTTCGTCGGCGGCAAAGGCACCGGCGACGGCGAGTTCCAGCGTGAAGGCGTGCCAATCGCGCCAAAGCGCCTGATCGCCGGCATCGGACGAGGCGGCCAAGGCGCGTCCCATTTCATAGGTGTAGCGGCCGCTGGTCTTGATTTCGAGCCGTCCGCCGGTGACCTCGCCCATCACGCGGTAGTTCTCCGCGGATTTTCCCGAGCCCGAGTGAAACCCGATGCTCACGCCGAAGCAGCGGCACACGTCCCACTGGCGCGAGATCATTTCGCGCAGCACATCGTTGTCCGGATACGGCATGTTTTTCTGGAAACCGAATGCCGGAGCGATGAATTGCACGGGCATTGCCATCGCCTCGCAGAGGGCCAGCATGATGGCGGTGGTGGCGGGCGTGGTCAGGCCGGGGAGTTCGTCGATCGAAAGCTCGCGCAGGTATCCACGGCCGGCAGCGGTGGTGAAGTGGCGCTCGCGGATGGCGCGGTATTTCTCGTCCCGGGCCTTCATTTTCCGCATCGCCGGCCACACGCGGCACAGCAATTCGTGGAAGCTGACCGGGTCGAGCGGGATTCCGGCATCCGCCACGCGCCGCCTGACGCGCTCCACCAGGTCGGTGGCGATGTGGGTGGAAACATAGTCCGCCATCGCTGCGGCTCCTTCCGGCAGGGTGGTGCGGGAAAGTTCCGGGGACAGATCGAAGGTGATGTAGGAAGCGAGCAGGCAGCCCCGCACCAGCGCGTCCTCGCGTGTGTCGAACGCACCGCCGACCGGTTGGTGGTCGGCATTGAAACTCCAGGCGATGCAGCGGCGGTGGAAGCCGGACTTCAATTTGGCGAGCACGCAGCCATGACTCATGCCCTCCACGCTCTGCCCTTGATGGCCCTCGGGCACATCGGTGCCGATGAACGGGAAGGGGACACGGTCGAGTTTTCCGGCGAGCATCACGTCCACGTCGTAAACCAGCTCCCGGGGGATGCTGTTCTGGTTGGCGG
>JBMTCD010000132.1:0-10518 GCA_049430545.1 Luteolibacter sp. | reverse complement strand
GGAAAGCGGATTGCCCGCCGCCATCACCCGCGCCTCGGCGGAGGACATGACGTCGTAGGGAAGCTCGCAGACCTTGGAGGCGAACCACGGATCGGGGCGGAGCGCGGCAAAGGGAGTGACGGTGGCCATGGTCGGGCGGCCAAAATAAGGGGCGGCGCATCAATCGCAAGACCAACCAAGCAGCCAACGCCTGAATCCCGGGTTGCGGGTTGCGGGCCCGGGCAGAGGCCCTTGTCGCAGTCGCAACCGAAAAGCGGAACACCTTCATGGCACTGGTGCCGCGGAAAGCGATCGGGGGTTTCGCCATTACACGCTGCGCCAGCGCTCCGACGGCATCAGAACCCGCACAGCGGCATGAACGCAAGCCCTGACCCTTGATGTCCGCCAGCAAAAAAAATCCGGATGACAAAAGGGTCCGAGTGGCTCCGTATGTGAAAGGCCTTGCCAATCTGTCCGGCATGCGGCAAGCCCGCCATCCCGGCCAGTGCTGTTCTTGACGGTTCACCCGAATGAGCGAATTCCGATCCATCGCAGCCATATTCATCGCACTTCAGGCGCTGGTCACGATGCTGTCGGCCACACCGGAAGAAGCCGACAACGCGGCCTTCCGGCTTCCGCAGCAGACCGATGCCATTCTCGGCCAATACTGTTATTCCTGCCACGACGAGGACATCCAGAAGGGCGACACGCGCCTCGATGACATCGCAACCCTGGATACCCGGAAGCGGCTGGATCTCCTGAACCGTATGCAGGAGCAGGTTTTTTTCCGGAACATGCCGCCCAAGAACAAGAGGCAGCCGGACGATACGGAGCGGCAGGCGATCCTGTCTTACCTTGCCGGCGAACTGGCGCGCCATCATGCCTCGACACTCGAGGGCAAGCTGGAGAAACCGGAGTTCGGTAACTACGTTGACCATGAGAAACTCTTCTCCGGCGAGTATCGAGCTCTTCCCGGCTTCACTCATGACCGGCGCTGGCTGATCAGCGAGTACATCTTCAACGCGAAGTTCCAGCGCATGCTGGAGGCCAAGCCCAGCACCAAGAAATACGGCAAGAACGTGCCGGTGATCGGCGGCAGCCGGATCCAGGACCTTAGTCTGACGAACCCGTTCCTTCTGCCGGAAATCTCAGGCGTCCGATACTACGCCAACGAGGACCTCACCGGCGGCCACTTGTCGACGATGTTGACCAATTCGCAGAAGACATCCGAATACATTACCGGCTACCTTGCGAAGCGAAACCCGAAGTTCCTCCCCGCCATCAACGCGATCATGGCGCTGGAGGACCGGCAACAGGCCACCCTGGCCATGCGGCGCCAATTCCTCGAATTGTTCATCGCGAGGCTTTGCGAGGACATCTACGGCGGAGGGAATGCCAAAATGCTGCCCACCTTCATCCCGGTTGAGATCAATGATCTGAAGGAACTGAAGGAGGGTGAAAAATACAAGAGGGCTCCGATCCACGTCGCCCAAAACATGCTCAAGGGATTGCAGGCGGACACGCTTGTGAACCAACTGCTCTCGGACGCGAAAACCGCCGCCCTGCCCGACGACGAGTTCCGCGAACTCTGCGAGCGCACGTGGTTTCACTTCGGCGACCACGAGCTCAAGATCCAGGGGCGCATGACGCTGCTTCGCGATTACCTGTCCGACTTCCGTGAACTGGGAACCAAAAAGGGCGGGAAGGACAAGCCTTTCGTCTATCAACCCTTGGACGAGCCGGAGATGGAAATCATCCGGGCATCGATCCTCAAGCACCGCAAACAGGGGGATTTCTACAACCAGATCATCGAAAAGTGCATGGCGGACTGGAAACAAGGCTTCGAGCGGGAAATCGCCAACGCCGGGCCGCCGTCCGACGAGCTTCTGTCCGATCTGGTCGGACAGCTCAGCGAAAAGATCCTCGAACGCCCGCCGACCCCGTCGGAAACCACGGAGTATCTCATCATTGCGAAGTCGTATGCCGCCAAGCTCGGCACACTCAAGGCGATCCAGAAGCTGATCCAGACCTTCATTCTCTCCAGCGAGTTCGTCTATCGTCAAGAGTTCGGCACCGGCACGCCTGATGAGTCCGGCCGCCGCATGCTTTCGCCACGTGACGCCAGCTATGCCATCGCCTATGCCCTCACCGACCAGAGTCCGGATGAGGAACTGAAGGCCGCGGCTGCCGGCGGGCGCTTGCAGACAAGGGACGATTACAAACGCGAGGTCCTGCGGATTCTGGGCCAGCGCGACAAGCTCTGCCTCATTGATCCCATCCTGGCCGACAAGCAGTTCCACGAGAACACCACCCGCCTGCCCATCCGCGAGCTGCGCTTCTTCCGCGAGTTCTTCGGCTATCCCGCCGCACTCACCATCTTCAAGGATGAGAAACGTTTCGGAGGTGACCGGCTCGATGACGCGACGGCACGCCTCGTCAATGAGACCGACCGGCTCGTCGAGCACATCCTCGAAAAGGACAAGAATGTCTTCGAGGATCTCCTGACCACCGAGGAGTTTTACGTGTACCACGACGGCGACAACGAGCGGATGCAGGCGGCCTCCGACCGGATCAAGCGCATTTACGACCACTTCAAGGACCTCGATTGGAAGCGCTTCACCAAGAAAGACCTGGTCGATCACGCCGAGTTCCTGCGCGAGGTGCAGATGCGCGGCGTTGATCCGGACAATCTCGAGGCGAGAAACCGCCAGGGAGACACGTTGCAGCTCTTCAAGTTGTCAATGACGAGCATCACCGCCCGCCTCGACAAGGGGCAGAAAGCCGCAGCGCCCTTCGACCTCTACCGCGGTTATGGCTATGATTTCATGTCGGGTTACCACGCCTCCAAGTTTTTCAACTTCCGACTGGATGACTGGGACTACGAAACCCACCAGCCGGCCAAAGTGGCCCACCGCAAGGGAATGCTCACCCACCCGGCATGGCTGATCGCCCACGCCAAGAACACGGAAACCGATCCTGTCCACCGCGGCAAGTGGGTGCGCGAGAAACTGCTCGCCGGGACCATTCCGGACACGCCGGTCACAGTGGACGCCGTGATTCCCGAAGACCATGATCGGACCTTGCGCTCCCGCCTTGCCGGCGCCACAGAAAACAGCTACTGCTGGAAGTGCCATGAGAGCATGAACCCGCTCGGCTACGTGTTCGAGAGCTACGACGACTTCGGCCGCTACCGGATGGAGGAGTTTCTCGAGTATCCGGAAAAAATGGTCAAGAAGGGCCCGGACAAGCCCACGCTCCTTATCGAAAGCCGCGATATCTATCAGACCCTGCCGGTGGACTCGTCCGGCCACCTCAAGGGCACCGGCGACGAATCGCTCGACGGCGAACTCAAGGACGCCTTCGACCTCGCCGACCGCCTCGCGAAATCCACGCGGGTCCGTCAGTCGATCATCCGCCACGCGTTCCGCTACTTCCTCGGGCGCAACGAACAACTGTCCGACTCGAAGACCCTGATGGACGCCGACCAAGCTTATGTTGAAAGCGGCGGCAGCTTCGACGCCGTAATCGTCTCCCTGCTCACCTCCGATTCCTTCATTTACCGCAAACCACTGGAAAACTAGTCCGATGATCAACCGAAGAGACTTCCTGAATAAATCCGGACTGGGAGTGGGCGCGATGGCGCTGTTCCCGTCGTTCAACCAGTTGTTCGCGGCTCCCGCCAGCGCGGCCACGGGTTTCCCCAAGCGCTTCATTTTCATCCGCAAATCCAGCGGCATCCGCCCGCTGGAGCTCGCCTTGCCGAGCTTCTCGAACAAGGACCGTGAGCTCGATGCCAGCAAGCAGCCGATCGAGGTCGAACTCGACAAGCACGAGCTGCCCGTGTGGTTGCAGGGCCTCTCGGACCACAAGGAAAACATGACCATCCTGCAGGGGCTCTCGGCGAAGATGAGCGAGAACGTCCACTACTCGTTCTCGTCGGTCATGGGTTGCTTCAAGTCGAACCGCAATACGCTCAGCTCGATCAAGCGCGCCACCGTTGACTTCGAACTGGCCAAATTGTTCCCCTCGCCCTTCGGCCATGTCGAGCTGTCGTTTGCCGCAGGACGCACCGGCATCGTCTCCGGCTACTCCGCTCCCGCCCCGCAGACCCGCAATTATTGCTACGCCGACCCCGAGACCGCGCGCAACGAGCTGTTCAAGTCGGTGCTGAACCCGGAGGCGGTGAACTCTGACAACGACATGCTCGACTTTCTCCAAAGCAAGGAAGGACTCGCGGCCAGCGGCATTACCGGCCATGAGAAGCGCCGTCAGGAAATGCAGGTCGAATCGATCGAGTCGATCCGCGAGCGCAACCGGAAGCTGATCGGGCTTTCCGGCTCTCTTGCCGAGTTCCTGCCGGAAATCCCACCGGTCCACGCCAACGGCGGCGAGAACGCCACCACGCCCGAAAAACAGGCGGCCATGACCGACGTGCTTTGCGCCGCGCTGAAAGCGGGTCTTACCAACGTCGTCACCTACACCATCGACGACCTCGGCACCCCGATCACCGGGCTGCCCGGCAATGAGACCGACCGCATCGGCATCCACCCGCTTGGCCATGACGAGGCATTCGGCGGCGTGCCCGCGTGGAAGACCCGCGAGCAGATCCGCATCAGCCACATGAACCAGGTCAGAACCATCGTAGAGAAGCTCAAGGCGACTCCCGAGGGCAACGGCACGATGTTCGACAATACGATGGTGATGTATTTCCCGGAAAACGGCGAGACCCACCACGGCATCGGCCTCGAAACCCCGTTCGTCATCATGTCCGGGCGCAACTGCGCACTCGATATAGCCGGCCGCTACATCCGCCTGCCCGTCCTGGGCGTCGACGGCCACAAGACACTTGGCAACTGGTATACCACCCTGCTCAACGCCCATGGCAACCCGATCGAGCATTACGGCGATCTCGACCTCGAAATGGCCCGCAAGAAACTCCCTCAGACCGGTGCCATCAAGCAGCTGATGGTCTGAGCGGCAGTCGTTCCTGCCGCCCACCGTGGAATCCATCCGCCTCTTGCCGGGGAGATTCCCGATTGATCGCTTCATGGTGGGGTTGTTTCCCGGTGGTCTTGCCGGGCATTCGATACGCCCTTCGCCAAGCGCATCGCGATGCTCGCTCCGGCAATCCCCCACCCAGCCAATTCCCTTGGCGGAGGATTGCGTCCTGAAATCCGCATGCTCACCCCGCAGGAAAACCCGTTCCCGCCCCCGGTCTTGACAGGGCGCGGTGGCACAAGCAGATTGCCGCCCGTTTCGCCTGATGGTTCGGCGGTTCCAGCAGATTGGGCCGATTGCGGCACTCCGCCTGCTGGACAAATCCGGATCCGCGTGAACCGAACGCCAAATCACGATCCCCAGCACCACCGACCCCTACCCGACCACCATCCCATGTCCAAACCGCTCAATTCTCCGCTCGGCTGGCCGCAACCTCAGGGGCTATGGAGCCCCGCTCAGGAAAAAGACGCGTGCGGCGTCGGATTCATCGCCCACCTCAAGGGCAAGCGGTCCCATGACATCATCGTGAAAACACTCACGATGAACGAGAACATGGACCACCGTGGAGCGAGCGGATCGGACCCGGCCACCGGCGACGGCGCGGGGCTCTTCGTGCAGATGCCGGACAAGTTCCTGCGGCGCGAAATGGCCAAAAAGGGCATCGATCTGCCACCGGAAGGCGAGTATGGGGCTGGCATCGTGTTCCTCTCGCCACACACCAGCGAGCGCGAGGCGGCAATGCAGGTGTTCGAACACGTGATCCGCGAGGAAGGGCAGAAATTCATCGGCTGGCGGACCGTTCCGGTGCGCAGCGAAATCCTCGGCAAGACTTCCGGCCGCTACGAGCCGCACCTCAAGCAGGTCTTCATCGGCCGCAGCGCGGACATCACCGATCCGCTGGATTTCGAGCGCAAGCTCTACATCATCCGCAAACGCGTCGCTTCATGGATCCGTGACAATGCCGTGCCCAACAAGTTTTCCGACGTCCATGGCAACCGTTCGAACAAGTTCCCCGGCGCGGATTACCACTACGTCACCAACCTCTCCGCCCGCACGTTGGTTTACAAGGGCATGCTCACGCCCTGCCAGCTCTCGACCTACTTCCCGGACCTCCACGATCCGGATTTCGAGTCGGCCCTCGCGCTGATGCACACGCGCTTCTCGACCAACACCTTCCCGAGCTGGTCGCGCGCGCACCCGAACCGTTTCATCGCCCACAACGGCGAAATCAACACGGTGATGGGCAACGCCAATTTCATGAAGGCGCGCCAGGCGCTGTGCCAGAGCCCGTTGTTCGAAAACATCGAGGACGTCTTCCCGGTGATCAACGAGGATGGCTCGGACTCCGCGCGCTTCGACAACGCACTCGAGTTCATGCACTTCGGCGGCTACGACCTGGTGCATGCGATGATGATGATGATCCCCGAGCCGTGGGAGCGCCACACGCTCATGGATGAGGAAAAACGCGCCTTCTACGAGTTCCATGCCTGCATGATGGAACCCTGGGACGGCCCGGCATCCATCACCTTCTCGGACGGACAGATGATCGGTGCCGTGCTCGACCGCAACGGCCTGCGCCCGAGCCGCTACTATGTCACCAAGGACGATCTGGTCATCATGGCGTCGGAGGTCGGCGTGATTCCGGACCTCGACCCGCTCAGCGTGGTGGAAAAAGGCCGCCTGCGTCCCGGCCGCATGTTCCTCGTGGACATGAAGGAAGGCCGCATCGTCCCCGACGAGGAGGTCAAGAAACGCGTCTATTCCGCCAAGCCCTACGGCAAATGGCTGGAGGAAAACCGCGTCTTCCTCAAGGACCTGCCGACACCCAAGGCACCCAGGACCGTCGAGAAAGACCGCGTGCTTCAACGCCAGCTGGCCTTCGGATACACCTACGAGGACCTGCGCATGCTGCTCGGCCCCACCGCCACTTCAGGCGTGCAGCCGATCGCCTCGATGGGCAACGACACCCCGCTCGCCGTGCTTTCGGACAAACCGAAGCACCTCTATCAATATTTCAAGCAGATCTTCGCCCAAGTCACCAACCCGGCCTTGGACTGCATCCGCGAGGAACTCGTCACCGCCACCGAGACCTTCATCGGCTCCGAGGGCAACCTGCTCGATCCCGGACCGCATTCGTGCCGCATGATCCGGCTCGACCACCCGTTGCTCGACAACAAGCAGCTCGCCCAGCTTCGTGAAATCGAACTCGACGGCTTCCAGTCCACCACCCTCAACGCCGTGTTCCCGGCCGAGTCGGGCGGCAAGGGCCTCGAAGCCGCATTCGCCAAACTCTGCAAGAGCGCGGACGACGCGATCGCCTCGGGCTGCAACATACTCATTGTCTCGGACCGCAACATCAACGCCGCCAACGCCGCGATGCCCACCCTGCTCGTCACCGGCGGCCTGCACCACCACCTGGTGCGCTCCGGCACCCGCACCAAGGTCTCGATTGTCCTGGAAACCGGCGAGGCGCGCGAAGTCCATCATTTCTCGACGCTCATCGGCTACGGCGCCGACGCCGTCAATCCCTACATGGCCTTCGATTCCATCCACAAGATGATCGAGGACGACATGCTCGACATCGATTTCGACAAGGCCTGCTACAACTTCATCAAAGGCTCGATCAAGGGCGTGGTCAAAACCATGGCCAAAATGGGCATCTCCACCGTCGCCTCCTACCGCGGCGCGCAGATCTTCGAGACCATCGGCCTCGCCACCGAGCTGGTCGACAAGTATTTCACCGGCACCTCCAGCCGCTGCGAGGGCTCCGACATCGACGACGTCGCCGAGGAGTCCCTCATCCGCCACCGCCAGGCCTTCCCGGACCGTCACATCGAGGCCAGCGAAATCGCGCTCGATTCCGGCGGCATGTACCAATGGCGCAGGGACGGGGAATTCCATCTTTTCAACCCGGAAACCATCCACCTGCTCCAGAAGGCAACGCGCACCGGCAGCTACGAGGTTTACAAGCAATACGCCCGCAAGGTGAACGACCAGAGCGAGAACCTCTCCACCCTGCGCGGACTTATGAAGTTCAGGGGCAACCGCAAGCCGTTGCCGATCGACGAAGTCGAGCCCCTCGAGTCCATCACCCGACGCTTCAAGACCGGCGCGATGTCCTACGGCTCGATCTCGCAGGAGGCACACGAAACGCTCGCCATCGCCATGAACCGCATCGGCGGCAAGTCGAACACCGGCGAGGGCGGCGAGGACCCGGAACGCTTCAAGCCGCTGCCCAATGGCGACAGCAAGCGCTCCGCCATCAAGCAGGTCGCCTCCGGCCGCTTCGGCGTCACCAGCGAATACCTCGTCAACTCCGACGAAATCCAGATCAAGATCTCACAAGGTGCCAAACCCGGCGAGGGCGGCGAGCTGCCCGGCTCCAAGGTCTATCCGTGGGTCGCCAAGGTCCGCCACTCGACTCCCGGCGTGGGCCTCGTTTCCCCTCCGCCGCACCACGATATTTATAGTATCGAGGACCTCGCGGAACTGATCCATGATTTGAAGAACGCCAACCCCAAGGCCCGCATCAACGTGAAGCTGGTGGCCGAGGTCGGCGTCGGCACCATCGCCGCGGGCGTGGCCAAGGCGCATGCCGATGTGATCCTGATTTCCGGTCACGATGGCGGCACCGGCGCCTCGCCCTCGTCGTCGATCTACAACGCCGGCGCGCCATGGGAACTCGGCCTCGCCGAGACCAACCAGATCCTGCTGTTGAACGATCTTCGCTCGCGCGTGGTGCTCGAAACCGACGGCCAGCTCAAGACCGGACGCGATGTGGCCATCGCCGCGCTGCTGGGAGCCGAGGAATACGGCTTCGCCACCGCGCCGCTCGTCACCATGGGCTGCCTGATGATGCGCGTCTGCCAGAAGAACACCTGCCCGGTCGGCGTCGCCACCCAGGACCCCGAACTGCGCAAAAACTTCACCGGCAAGCCGGAACACGTGGTCAATTTCATGACCTTCATCGCCATGGAAATGCGCGAGATCATGGCCGAACTCGGCTTCCGCTCCATCGATGAAATGGTCGGCCACGTCGAGTGCCTCGACACCCAGGAGGCCACCGACCACTGGAAGGCCGCCGGCGTGGACCTCACCAGCATTTTCCACAAGCCGGACGTCGGCGACGAGGTCGGCACCTTCTGCCAGAAGACGCAGGACCACGGCCTCGAGAAGTCGCTCGACATGACGATGCTCCTCAAGCTCTGCAAACCGGCCATCGAACGCGGCGAGAAAGTCCGCGCCGAGCTGCCGATCATCAACATCAACCGCGTGGTCGGCACCATCACCGGCAGCGAGGTGACCCGCAGGCACGGCGGCAAAGGACTGCCCGAGGACACGATCCATCTCAAGTTCCACGGCAGCGCCGGACAATCGTTCGGTGCCTTCTGCCCGCCCGGCATGACCTTCGAACTCGAGGGCGATGCCAACGACTACGTCGGCAAGGGGCTTTCCGGTGCCAAGATCGTCATCTATCCGCCCAAAGGATCGGAATTCAAGGCGGAGGAAAACATCCTCATCGGCAACGTCGCGTTCTACGGAGCCACCACCGGCGCCGCCTACATCAACGGCATCGGTGGCGAGCGCTTCTGCGTCCGGAACTCCGGTGTCAAGGCGGTCATCGAGGGCGTGGGCGACCACGGCTGCGAATACATGACCGGAGGCCAGGTGATCGTGCTCGGCGAGACCGGCCGCAACTTCGCCGCCGGCATGTCCGGTGGCACCGCCTATGTCTATGACATCGACGGCCTGTTCGAGAAGCGCCTCAACCACGAAATGGTCAATCTCTACCGCCTCATTGAAAGCGGCGACGAGGACATCGCCAACGTCAAGGCCGAGATCGAAAAACACGTCGAGCTGACCGGTTCCGCCCGCGGGGAATTCCTGCTGGAAAACTGGGACGCCGAGCTGCCGAAGTTCTTCAAGGTCCTTCCGCGCGACTACGAGCGCATGCTGGCCTGCTTCCGCAAGGTGGAGGAACAGGGCCTGACCGGCGACGAAGCCGCCATGGCCGCCTTCGAGGAAAACCTCAAGGACCTCGCCCGCGTCGGCGGAAATTAAACTGTGGCGGCGGTCTGTGACCGTCGCTGACTTTCACACCGAATCACCCCAGAGACGCAATCTCACCCAATCCGCGCCGACGCTCATAGAGCGCCGCTACAAACACCTCATTCACATCGACGCTCACGAAGCGCCGCTGCAAGCACCTCTTTCACATTTCATTCACCATGGGCAAACCAACCGGATTCAAGGAAATCGCGCGCAAGAAGGACTCCGAAACCGCGCCGCTCGAACGCATCAGGCACTGGCGTGAATTCAAGATCCACAGCAACGAAAAGGAACGCCAGTCACAGGGCGCGCGCTGCATGGACTGCGGCACGCCGTTCTGCATGACCGGACACATCGTTTCCGGAATGGCCTCCGGCTGCCCGGTCAACAACCTGATCCCGGAGTGGAACGACCTGATCTTCCGCAACCGCTGGAAGGAGGCGCTCGAACGCCTGCACAAGACCAACAACTTCCCCGAGTTCACCGGCCGCG
>JBMTCD010000131.1:0-10554 GCA_049430545.1 Luteolibacter sp. | reverse complement strand
GTGCTGAAGTGGATAGGGACGCCGTGGTCATGCGCGCGGCCCTGCAGGACATGCTCAATGTCCTGACCAGGCGCGCGCCGTGGGTCCAGCCGGTGTTGTTTCCCGTGCGCGTCCAGGGCAAGGGCGCGGAAATCGAAATCGCCCGCGCCATCCGCCAGCTCGGCGAGCCGGAAAAATTCGGCCTTCCACGTTGCGATGTGATCATCGTCGGCCGCGGCGGCGGCTCGATCGAGGACCTGTGGAACTTCAACGAGGAAATCGTTGCCCGCGCCATCGCCGCCTGTCCGATCCCGATCATCTCGGCGGTGGGGCACGAGATCGATTTCACCATCGCCGACTTCGTGGCCGACCTGCGAGCGCCCACGCCCAGCGCCGCGGCCGAGCTGGCGGTGGCGGACGGCGCGGAATTGCTGGAGAGGCTCTCGCATCTGCGGCGCAGGCTGGAACGGCACGTGATCGAGCGGCTGCACCGCGCCCGCATGGCGCTCGATGCGTTGAAGCGCGGTGCCCTGCAACGTGGCGGCGAGCGGCTGCTGCGCGAGCCGACCATGCGGCTTGACCACCTGCGCGGACGCCTGCTCGCGGCTTTGGAAACTGAAATGCAGGCACTCGCCGCAAGGCTCAGTCACGCCCGCACCGCACACCGCGCGCACCATCCGGCGCGGGTGTTGCAACGGCGCATCAACCACGTCGCGCAACTCCGCGCCCGTTTTCACCGCGCCGGCGGGCGGGGCGTTTCCGACCGCGCCGAACACCTCAAACGCCTTGCCGGCCTGCTGCGCGCGCTCGGCCCGGATTCAGCCTTCCAGCGCGGCTTTTCGATCACGATGGACGAACACGGGAAAATCCTGCGCTCGGTTTCCGGCATCCAGCCGGGCGCGCTGCTTCACACGCGCCTCGCCGATGGCAAGATCGCCAGCCGGGTGATCGAGGAATGAGTTGCCCGCACGTCAGACCGTGCAGATCCGCACCGCCTCGCGCAGCGCGGCGAGCTTGTCCGGCCAGGTCGGGATGAATTCCTGGCCGACGAAGCCGGTGTAGCCTGTCTCCGCGATCGCCCGCAGGATCGCCGGATAGTTCAACTCCTGCGTGGCATCGATTTCATGCCGTCCCGGCACTCCGCCGGTGTGGTAGTGGACGAAGCAATCGTGATGCTTGCGGATCGTGGCAATCACATCGCCCTCCATCACCTGCATGTGATAGATATCATACAGCAGCCCGAAGTTCGGGCTGGCGATCCGATGGCACAACTCGATGCCCCATGCGCTGCGGTCGCACATGTAATCCGGGTGGTCCACCTTGCTGTTGAGCAACTCCATCACCAGCGTGACGCCGAGTTGCTCCGCGAGCGGCAGCAGGCGCTTGAGGCCGGCGGCGCAGTTTGTCATGCCTTGTTCATCGGACATGCCGCGGCGGTTGCCGGGAAAGCAGATCAGCTTGTCGCCGCCCGCGGCCGCCACCTCGCGCAGACGGTTCTGATAGATCTCCACCAGCGTGTCGTGGTTTTCGAGGCGGTTGAATGCATCCTCGATGCAGCCGATCACCCTCCCATCCGGCAGCGTGGCGGTGGGGAAGCTGTAGATCGCGCATTGCAGGCCGTGTTTTTCCAACAGCGGGTGGTCTTGCGGATGCAGCAGCTCGATGGATTCAAGACCCATGTCTTTGCCCGCGACGCACATCTCCTCGAGCGGAATGTCCTCGTAACACCAGCGGCATGCGGAGTGGCGGATGCGGGCGGCGGGTGTGGCGATAGGAGCGGAGGCCATGCGCGCGAGGAAACAGAGGTGGCCGATGACATGCAAGCCGCTCCGCTCAGCCGCGAGCGGCGATGCGAGCCTCGATCCGGGCGAGCAGTTTTTCCAGATGCGGCATGGCGACACCGGCCGTTTGCCCGCGCCGCAGCGGCTCGCGCCAGATCGGGCCGACCTCGACTTCGCGGCCTCCGGTGAAATCGATCATGGTGGACGTCCGGTAGGCACCCATCGGGCGGGTGCGGTCGATGTTGAAATCGATGAGTGAATCGTCCAGCGGATGGCCAAGGGCGCGGGCGGCGGCGATCGTTTCCGCCATCAATGCGCGCATTTCGGCCTCGGTTTCCGGAGACGAGAGCAGGACGTCGGTGGTCACGCCGCCCTCGGCCACCGAGAGGCCGTTGAACGGGATGTTCCAGACGAGCTTTTCCCACTGCGCGCGCTCGAGATCGTCCACCGCAGTGGCAGGGATATTCGCCTGATTGAAACGGCGGGCCAGTTCCATGGCGCGGCCGGGGACGCCGGGTTGCCACTCGCCGAGTGTGATTTTCCCGCCGGCGAGGTGTTTCACGTGTCCGGGTCCGATGCGGTTGATGCAGACGAAGCATTGCCCGCCGAGGACACGCTCCGGGCCGGCGATGGCGGCGATGGCCTCGCAGTTGCCAAGGCCGTTCTGCAGCGTGAGCACCTCGGTGCGCCCGTGCAGCAGCGGCGGCAGCACTTCCGTTAGACGGCCGTTGGCGGTGGCTTTCCAGGTCACGATGACCAGATCGACCGGGCCGATGTCCCCGCTGGATTGGAAAACCTTGGGTGCGGGCAGATGGAAAGAGCCATGCACGCTATCGACCCGCAGGCCATGCGATTTGAGCGCGTCATGATCCGAGCGCACGAGAAACCGGATGTCGCCACCCGCTTCGGCGAGGCGTCCGCCGTAGTAGAGTCCCACGGCTCCGGCCCCGACCACGGCAACGTTTTGGAAGTTCCAGCTCACGGCCCAATCCACCATTGCGCGGCGTGAGTGGCAAGTATCGCGATTTCAGATTCCTTCCAGCGCGCATGCTTGCTAGAAGACTGCATGACCTTGGCCAGCAAAATCACGATCGGCCGGATGCTTCTGGTCCCGGTGTTCGCGCTGCTGGCGCTGGCCTACGGCCGCTCCACCACAACGGGTGCGCCGGACGAAAGCCTGCGCTGGTGGGCACTCGGGGTTTTCGTGCTGGCATCGGCGAGCGACGGTGTGGACGGCTGGGTGGCGCGACGTTACAATCAGATTTCGAAGTTCGGCGCGTTCATTGATCCGCTCGCCGACAAGCTGCTGCTTCTGGCCGGAGTGATCACGCTTTCGTTGGTGGATTGGGGTGTGCCGGGCTGGCGGCTGCCGGTGTGGTTCGCGATCATCGTGGTGTTGCGGGATTGCATCATCCTCGGCGGTATCCGTGTGCTGCATTCGCGCGGCAAGCGCGTGCACATCCGACCGCACTGGAGCGGCAAATGGACCACCGCCGCGCAAATGTTCGCGCTCGCTTGGGTGATGCTGCGGGTCACCGGCCTGCCGCCAGTCTGGCCCTGCGGCATCGCGGCGGTGTTCACCGCATGGTCCGCATTCCACTACGTGCAGACGGGATGGAGAATCCTGCGCGAGCCGGAGACGGATTATCTTTCAGGCGAAGGCTGATGCTTGGCGAGAAAGCGCGCCATTTCCCCAGCCAGCCAATCGCGCGCCTGCCACGGGACGCGATGGCCCGCGGCAGGGGCGATGGCGAGCGAGGCCTGCGGCATCGCCTCCACCGCACGGCGGGCGAGCGCGAGAAATTTCGCGTCGTTTTCCCCGGCCACCCACAGGACCGGGATGGCGATTTGAGACAACCGCTCCCACAGCGGCTGCTGCGCGCCCAGCGACCAATCGACAAAGGCGCGCGCGATTTCGCGGCGGCGCATCGCCAGCGCGCCCGTCGCACCCGCAGGCCGCGGCAACGGCTCGCCGAGCACCGGCTGCGAATCCCAGGCTGTTAGAAACTCCGGCCATGGCAGACTGAGCGCGCGCGACGCCCATTCCGCGTCGGCCGCGCGGCGCGCCTCGCGTTCTTTTCCGTCCTCCAATCCCGGGTGGGCGGAAACGATCACCGCTGCTTTCCACGGATGCGGGTTTTCCAGCAGCGCGTGCAAAGCAAGCCGCCCGCCCATCGAGTAGCCTAACAGAACCTTGGGCGTGCTGCGGGCATGGTCGCCGGCATCCGCGTTGAAGGCCGCGCCGAACTTCTGAAAGGGCATCGGCTCGCATTCGAGAAAACGCCACAAGTCCACCGCGCGGCTGCCGGTTTTCTGTTCCGCGAGGCATTTCGCGAAGTCGCGCCAGTCTGCGGCCATACCCACCGCGCCGTGCAACAGCCAGCATTCGATGGCACCCGCCTCGCGGCGCTCGTCGGCCAGTTTGGACGATTGGATCACAGGCCGGAAGCGTGCTTCACCCGGATGATTTTCTCAAGCTGGCACTTCAGAAATGGATCGCGTGCCCCTCGGCGGCGAGGGTGGCCTCGTGGATCACCTCGCTCATCGTCGGATGGGCGTGGATGGTGGCGTGGATTTCCTCGGCGGTGAGTTCCTGGTCGAGCGCGAGTCCCATCTCGGCGATGAGTTCGGTGGCGTTGTCGCCGATGATGTGCGCGCCGAGCAGCTCGCCGTGCTTCTTGCCGTAGAGGAGTTTCGCGAATCCGTCCGGCTCGCCGGCGGCGATCGCCTTGCCGATGGCGACGAAGGGGATCTTGCCGACGTTGTATTCGATGCCTTCCTCCTTGAGCGCGCGCTCGGTTTTGCCGACCGAGGCGACCTGCGGGTGGCAATAGGTGCAGCCGGGGAAATTGGTCACCTTGCGCGGTTTGTGGCCGTCCACGTAGAGACCGTCCACGCACTGGATCGCCTCGAACGAGGCGGTGTGCGCCAGCCACGGCGGGCCGGTAATGTCGCCCACGGCATACACGCCATCAATGGATGTCTGGTAGCGGTCGCCCACCTCGATGTAGCCGCGCTGGGACAGCTTCGGCGGTGTGCCGCCGGGCAAAACCGGCTGCACGCCGATCGCCACCAGGCAGACATCGGCGGAGATCGTGCCGTTTTCCTTGGGGCCCTCGACGCTCACCTCCACGCGGTCACCGTGGTCCTTGGTGGCGGTCACCTTGTGGCCGGCCAAGCAGCGGATGCCCTGCTTGATGAACGATTTCTGCAGCGCCTCGCCGATCTCGTCGTCCTCCACCGGCACCAGTCGGTCCATCATCTCGATCAAGGTCACCTTGGTGCCGAAGGCGTTGTAAATGTAGGCGAACTCCACGCCGATGGCGCCGGCGCCGATGATGATCATTTCCTTGGGCTGCTTTTCGAGCACCATCGCCTCCTTCGAGCCGATCACCGATTTGCCATTGAACGGCAGGCCGGGAAGATCGCGCGTCTTGCAGCCGGTGGCGATGATGATGTGTTTCGCCTCGGCGGCGCTCTTGGAACCATCCGCCGCAGTGACTTCCACCTTGCCCGGGGCGACGATCGCGCCGTGGCCGCGGAGGTAATCCACCTTGTTTTTCTTGAAGAGGAATTCGATGCCGCCGGCGAGGCGGTCGGAGACCTTGCGCGAGCGCCCGATCACGGCCGACCAGTCGTATTGCAGGTTGTCGAAGGAAAAGCCGAACTCCTTGGCGCGGTGCGAGAGCGTGTGGAACAGCTCGGCATTCTTGAGCAGCGCCTTGGTCGGGATGCAGCCCCAGTTGAGGCAGGTGCCGCCGGCGCGGTCGGCCTCGACGCAGGCGACTTTTTTACCGAGCTGCGAAGCGCGGATGGCGGCGACGTAGCCGGCCGGTCCGCCACCAATGACAATGAGATCGTAGGCCATGATTCGGAAGTGGGGTGAAGTTGCGCCGGGAACCTGTCGGCCACGGCCCGGATTGTCAAAGGTGGAAAACAACGCGGGATTTTCGTGCTTTTTCCTGCCCCGTGGCGGGATTCCCACTGCCGCCCGCAGGACCTGTCCGCATGCTGCTCGTCCACCGGCTTGAGCGGGACCGCGGTTGAGGCGGTTCATGCCGTCCATAAGGCCGCCATTGCCTGGATCCACTCGCGCAGGGCTTGTTTCGATGCGGCCGGGTCGATCAGCGGTTGTTCCTGGTGGGCCACATGGTGGTTGCGGAAATCGTTCATTTTCGCCACCCGATCGAGCAGGTCTCTCGCGCCTGCAAACTTCATGGAGGACTTCATGGCAACGAAAACGCCGTCGATTCTGGTCGCATCATTCAACGCGTAATCGAGGCAGCTTCGCAACAGGCCGAGAGGTGAAACGCCGCTTCGATAGACCAGTGTCTTGCGCAGGTTGCGGCCGAGGTCTTCGTAGTGGCGGCGCATTCGCAGGTCGATTTTTTGCAGATACGGGAAAAACCAATCCTGCTGGTCCACTTGATTGGCGGGCATGGCCGGGGTGAGCTTGCGGGTGACAAGGTTTTTGGCGGCTTCATCGACAACGCCCAGCAGTGCGGTGAATACCGGGGCATGGTTCACTCCCGGCTTGTTCTCGAAAAAGCGGAACAGGGAAATCGCCTCGTCCGCGGCGCGCTTGAGCCGCTCCGGCAATGCATCGAGGCATTCCTGGGGCACCACCGATTGTGCGGCCGGGGCTTTTTCCTCCAGCATCGCGGTTCCTGCGAAGAGCGGCAGATCCGCCGACGGCGAGTCGCCATCGAGCAGGTCGCGGAGGCTGGGTTCGCATGCTTTGGCAAGCAGGCGGAATTCGTTGCCATCGAATCGATGGAACACGCCTTCGAGCACGAAGATGTATTCCCATTTCGCGCCCTTGCACCATTCGACGGCAGCGCGCGCCTTGAGCGGAACATCACGGTCCACCTGCCCCTTGGTTTCGACAAGGAAGCAACGCCCGTTTTTCGTGCGCACCAGGAAATCCGGGGTGTAGAAGGCGAGTCGGTGGCCATCGGCAAGATAGTCGATGCGCAGCGCTTGCGGGCCGGCGTTTTTCGCGAAAGCCACGACATCGGTTGCCCGGCCTAACATTTCCGCAAATGCGGTTTCCAGCGCGCGGTTGCAAGGGATGAGGTTGAAGAGGGTTTTTTCGGAAGTGAGCACAGGCCGCCGCTCGCTGGCGGTGACCTGAAACGGCCGCCAGCTGGCGAGGGACAGTGCAGGCAAGATGTTCTCGCGGGTTTGCGTCCGGGTGGTCCTGGAACGCACCAGCGGGAGGAAGATCGCCCTGACATGTTCACGCACGTCGGCATCGCCGAGGCGTTTCACCAGCTTGGGATCATAGATCGATTTGCCCGCACCGAAGAGCATGTTTTCGATAAACTCCTGAACGAGCGGCGCAAGCACCTGGTGCGTGCCCTTGACCTTGCAGATGTGCTCGATTTCCTGGACGTAAAATGAGACCGCGCCGGCGCCCGATTCAAGAAGCGCGAGGTTCACTTTCATGTATTCGACGATTTCGCCGGTGATCAGATGCCGACCCTCGTATTGGACTTTATCCGGGCCGCGCTCGCCGATGGGCAGCGGGCTGTATCGGGAAAACGCCCGGGCGACTTCTTCAACGGTGATCGGGCCAAGGCCGGTGAGCGTTTGGTTTCCGGGTGATAGTCGCGGGATGAGAATATCCAGTTGCTTCGAGTCCTTTTCCGGGATGTCCGGAAAAATCGACACGGTGGTGACCGGAACCTTGTCCACATCGACCATTTCGATTGGCAGGCCTTCCTGGGCCAGCTCATCGCGGTAGAGACGGGCGAACGCCTCATGCTCGACGACGGTGACGATCTCGTTGGCCTGGCCCGGCGGGGTCATGCGACGGAGCCCGCGTCCCAGCGTTTGTTCCGGCAAGATGCCAGCCTTCGAGCTGTAGGGGCGGAGCGGCACGATGGTGGTGACGTTGCGCACGTCCCAGCCCTCGCGAAGCATCAACACGCTGACGATGCAGAAATACGGACTCGATCCGGAATCGAGATCGCGGCTGAGTTTGCGCAACGCCTTGAGGTCTTCGTCGGTGATTTCCTTGTCGCTCTCAACGAACTCCTCGCGCGCGTCCTTGCCTTTGCCGACCTTCCTGATCTTCCCCTTGAGGTTGGTGTGGAGGTTGATCGTGCGGCCATTCAAGTCCTTGAAAACCGGATCGCTCTGCAGGCGGCGGGTGATCTGGTCCGCCTCTTCGGTGTTGTTGCACATCACGAACAGGAGCGGCTTTTTGCCGGAGGCCATCCACTCGTCGCGGCTCTTTTGCCAACGCTGGTAGCCAAGCCGCAGATGGGCTTCGTAGCGGTATGCGGCATCGTCGGTCGCCTGCTCGATGAGTTTGCCTGCTCTTCCGATGATGGGCGTTTTCACAATGCCAGCATCCACGGCTTCGCCGAGCGGGGTGTCACAGACGATATGCTTGAAGTAGTTCGCCTTGTTGTCCTTCGGAGTGGCGGAGAAATCGAGTTGGGAAACCAGAAGTCCACCGCGTTGGCGCAAGGTCGCGTGGAGGTAGGCAATGGCCTCGTTCCATGCCGAATCCGGGTCCCAGACGTGGTGGGCCTCGTCGTTGAGCACCATGATCCGCTCCTGGCCGGTGATGCGTTCGCGCAGCGCGGCCCCGGTGTCGAGCGCGCTGGCTTTCGCGACGGCGGGCCCCATCCAATCGAATGCCTCGCCTTGGGATTTCCTGCGTTTCCCGTTATCGAACAGGCGGTGGATGTTGGTGAGGTAAAGCACGCCGCCGGTGTGTGCGCCGCCCGCATCGTCCTGCAATACGGTTGTTAGATTCCAATCGCCGCGCCACTCCACCGGAATCAGCGGATCGTTATCGAAAATGTCGGCACCACCGCCGTCCGGCTTGAAGTCGTCCTTGAGACGCTCGAAGACCGTGAGGTTAGGCGCGATCACGACGAAATGGCGCGCCATGCGGGAATCGCTTTCGCGCAAGGCATGGAAGTAGCTCCAGACGATACACAGGCTCATCACCTTGGTTTTGCCGGTGCCGGTCGCCATCTTGAACGCGTAGCGGCTCCAGGCGTCTTCCTCGTCGAGGATGCCAAGTGCGGCGGTTTCGGAGTGTTGTCCGCCGAACTCGGCGATCATCTGCGAGAGGCATTCGAGTTTCCGCACTTCCTTGAGGTAAATGAATGTCTCAACCGCCTCGCGCTGGCAGAAGTAGTAGCGGAAATCGTAACCGCCCACCTGATGGCTGCGGCCGAACCAGTGGTTGAGCAGATGGCGCGTGGTGTCGCTGGCTCCGGGGTAAAACGCATCCCGCCAGTCCTTCACCGCGCCGCGCAGGTTCTGGGCGATGGTGATGCCGCTCGGGCGGCGTCCATTGCGGGTGGTGGCTCCTTGACCTCCTTCCGCGCGGACGCGGTATCTGCTGGGTTCTTCCCATGCGGAAAACAGCGGCTCAAGGGATTCGGCGTGGATGGTGAGGGAGTCGTTCATGCTTTGACTTGAATTGTGATGCTGGTGTCACAGCCGAAGACATCGACCACCTTGATGCAAAGGGTGTGTTTTCCCTGTTTTGGATACTCGTGCGAGGCGTCGCTCACGGTTTTGAGCGTGCGGTCCTTGCGGGTGCGGTAGTCCTGCCAATCGTGATGGAATGGCTCGCCGGGGTGCCAATCGAAATCCACCGCCCAGAAGTCGATGAAGTCGAATCCGCTGTGGATGGCGCGTTCCTGCAAGGCCTCCAACTCCTTGCCGGGCACTTCGGCCAGCGAGGGGAGGAATTTCGTGAGCTTCACATCGACGACGGTTTTGCCGCCTTGCTTGCGCGTGATGGCTTCCTCTTCAAGCACGGCCATTTCGAGGAATGGCGGCGGGCTCTTGCGGTTTTTCTCCATGATCTCGCGGGGGATCGGAACGAGCTTGATGCGGATGCCATGCTCGGCTTCAAGCGCGATGCAGTGCTGGCGCAATTCCATCTGGAATTCCCAGGCCAGGCAGAACACCTCGCGCCCGCCCGCGGCGACGACGGCTTCCGCCACCTGCCGCACCTCATCGCTGGTGAAGATGCCGTCGATGCCATCGACATGGCAGAATGCGCTGCCCTTGCGACCGTGCAACAGCGGGCTGGTCGCGTTAGTGAGAACCTCCGCACGGAAAAACTCCAACACTACTTTGCGGTGCTCCTCTTCCGCGCCCTTGAGGCGGTCTTTTTGCCACCACTGGCGTTCGTAGCGGCCGAGGTTGTGGACATCGAACGCCCGATACGGCTTGCCTTCGGCATGCAAGGTGCGCTGCACCTCGATCATCCGCTTGCGGGTGGTGTGGATCGCGAAACGGCCAAGATCCGCCATGATCCACCGCCGCCCCAAGCGCTCCGCCACCGCGCCCGTGGTGCCGCTGCCGCAGAAGAAATCGGCAACAAGGTCGCCCTCGTTGCTGCTGGCCTTGATGATGCGTTCGAGAAGGGCTTCGGGTTTTTGGGTTGCGTAGCCTACCCATTCATATGAATGATTTGGAGGACGGCTTATGTCCCAAACGTCTGGACAAACCTTGCCCAGAGGATTGAATGACTCTTGCCGACTTTCTGCAATAATTGCATCATAAGGAACCCTAACGTTATCTGCATTAAATATATAATTAACACTTTTTGCACACCATATTATATTGTCGTGCTTGTATCCGAAATTACGTTTACTTCCTCCCCCAGATCGATAATGCCATACTATATTATTTACAAGAAGTTCCTTGCCGAACATTTCCTCGACTATACCCCTTAGAAAGTGATGCACACGAAAGTCAATACTGACTAGTCTTTAGGATAGACTACAAGATATCCTGTCTGTATGGTCTTCGC
>JBMTCD010000130.1:0-10555 GCA_049430545.1 Luteolibacter sp. | reverse complement strand
TTTTGCGCCGACGGATCGGGAGCCATCGCAATGGCAGAGGGCCTTTTCCTGCACAGCAACATCGAGACCCCATACGGCCCGGTGCGCGGAGTGGACGGCGGCTTTTTCCGCTTCAACCCGCAGCGCACCCAGCTCGACCGCATGGCGCAGGTGCCCATCCCGAACCCATGGGGCATCGCCTACGACCGCTGGGGCCAGGATTTCTTCCTTCAAACCTCGGGCCCCGCCCTGAACTGGATGATGCCCAGCTCGATCAAGCCCGGCTACGGCGAGTCCACGCCGCTCACCCGCGACCTGATCCCGAAGGGCAAGGCGGTGCGTCCCACCGCCGGTCTGGAACTCGTCTCGTCGCGCCATTTCCCCGACGAGGTCCAGGGCGACCTGATGTTGGGAAACACCATCGGCTTTCTGGGCATCCGGCAACATTCCATCAAGGATGACGGCACAGGTTTCCTGACCGAATTCCGCCACGACCTGATCCAGTCATCCGATCCGAATTTCCGCCCGGTCGATCTGGAATTTGCGCCCGACGGCTCGCTCTACGTGGTCGACTGGCACAACATGCTGATCGGCCACATGCAGCACAACGCGCGCGATCCGCTGCGCGACCACGCGCACGGCCGGATCTACCGCGTCACCTATCCGTCGCGGCCCTTGGTGAAGCCCGCGGAAATCGCCGGCGCCCCCGTGGCCACCCTGCTGGAAAACCTCAAGCTGCCCGAATACCGCAGCCGCTATCGCAGCCGCCGTGCACTGCGCGGCCTGCCCGCCGACGAGGTGCTGCCAGCCCTGAAGTCATGGGTGGCGGCGCTCGATCCCGCCGATCCGCAGCACGAACATCATTTGCTCGAAGCGCTGTGGACCGGCTGGGGCATGAACCGCGTGGACGAGCCACTCCTGCGCCGCGTCCTCCATTCGCCCGACTTCCGTGCTCGCGCCGCCGCCGTGAGGGTGTTGCGCCATTCCAGCCATCACTTGGCGGCTCATGGCGACCTTCTGATGCAGGCCGCCGCCGATCCACACGGGCGGGTGCGTCTCGAAGCGATGATCGCCGCATCCTGGCTCGATAACGCGCTTGGCAAGAAAATCGCCGCCGCCGCAGCAGCCCAGCCGCTCGATGCCTGGAGCGAGCGGACGGCCAAGATCGTCGCCGACCGCCTCGCCGGCGTCGTCGAGGTGGAAGTCGAGAAAAACCCCGCGCCACCGCCACCCGCGGACCTCGATGAAATCGCCCAAAAGCGCTTTCTCGCCGGACATGAAATCTATTTCCGCGACGCCCATTGCGCCACCTGCCACCAGCCCGACGGCAAGGGCCTTGATCCCGCATTCCCGCCACTTGCCAGCAGCGAGTGGGTCACCGGCGATCCCGAGCGGCTGATCAAACTCACGCTGCACGGCCTGATGGGACCGATCGAGGTGAATGGAAAGCAATATGCCGGCCAGGTGCCCATGACGCCCTTCGGCGGCCTGCTCGACGACGAGGAAATCGCCTCCGTGCTCACCTACGTGCGCAACCAGTTCGGCAACAAGGCCCCGGCCATCGACCCCGTGCAGGTGAACAAGGTCCGCGAGGCCACCCGTGGGCGCACGATGTTCTATCAAAGCACGGAGCTGCTCGGCGAGCACCCGATGCCAGGCGCTCGATGATGTTCCCGCTCAGACGCCTGCGGGAAGATGTGACGCCCTCGCCACTTCCTCCGCGATGATCCGCAGGCCGTCGTGCACCGAATTTTCATCCATGGCATAGGAAACCCGGATGCATTCCTGTCGGTGTTTCCATGACGGGTCGTCGTGGCCGAAGAAGAAATACTCGCCGGGAATCACCAGCACGTTGCGCCTCTTGAGTCGCTGATAGAGCTCCTTCGAAGTGATGCCAAGACCGGGAAAGCGGAACCACAGGAACAAGGCACCCTCGCTGCGGTGCACCTGCCAATCGATGGTATCGCCGAAGGCTTCGTGCGCGGCGGCCAGCGCGAGGTCGCGGCGGTGCTGATAGAACGGCCGCACGATCTCGCGGCTGAGGCGCAGGATTTCACCGGATTCGATCAGCGGCATGATGACCTGCTGGCCGATGTTGGGATTGGACAAGCCGACAATCGAACTCATCGAACCGAGCGCGCGGATGATTTCCGGCGGGCCGATGACAATCCCGGTCCGGGTGGCCGGCAGGCCGATTTTTGACAGACTCAGCGTGAGAATCACATGCGGCCGCCAGAACGGCGTGGCGTGCTCGAAAAGAATGCCGGGAAAAGGCGCGCCATAAGCGTTGTCGATGATCAAGGGAATACCGTGGCGCTCGGCGAGGCCGGACAGGCGCGCGACCTCGGTATCGGTGAGCACGTTGCCGGAAGGATTCGTCGGCCGTGACGCGCAGATCGCCGCGATGTCCGGCGCGATCTCCATGCGGTCGAAATCGACCCGGTATTTGAACTCGTGGCCGCCGGTTCTCTCAATCCGCGGGGTGACCGCGCGAAACAGCCCGCCATCGGTGCCTTGGTCGGCGTAGCCGATGTATTCCGGGACCAGCGGCAGCAGGATTTTTTTTCGCGAACCGTCGGGCATCGGGCCGGCGAGCAGGTTGAAGAGGAAGAAGAACGCGGTTTGACCGCCCGAGGTGACAGCCACGTTTTCCGGACCGATGTCCCAGCCAAAGGTGTCGCGGAACAGGCCGGCGATCGCTTTGAGGAAACGCGGATTGCCCTGCGGAGGGTCATAGATGGTCAGCGCGCGGTCGAGGCCACCCGGTTCGGCGAGGATTTCCTCCATCCGCCGCCGCCACACGGCTTCGACCTGCGGAATCCGCGCCGGCTGGCCGCCGCCGAGCATCCTGAGATCGGGGCCGCCGCTGGCCAGCGCGTTGCCGAGATCGTCCATCAGTTCGCCGATTCCGCTGCCGCTGCCGAGCTGGCGGCCCATTCGTGAAAATTCGTATGACATGGCGGGGGCCTTGTTCTACGCTCGCGACCTCACCACAACAACCCCATAAACAACATGTCCATCAAAGCAGGCGACCAAGCCCCTGATTTCACCCTCGTCACCAAAACCGCGGAAGGCCCGCAGCTTTTCAAGCTCGGCGAGCATATCGGAAAATCCAACCTCGTGCTGCTGTTTGTGCCGATGGCCTTCACCGGCGTCTGCACCACGGAGTTCTGCGACATTTCCGCCGGCATCAAGGATTACGAGGCGCTCGACGCCAAGGTGATCGGCATCTCCGGCGACAACCCCTTCGCGCAAGCCGCGTGGGCGGAAAAGGAGGGAATCACCATACCGCTGCTCAGCGATTACGAGCACGCGGTGGCCAAGGCCTACGGCGTCGCCTACGATCAATTCCTGCCCGAGGCAAACCTCATCATGGGCGGCGTGGCCAAGCGCTCCGCCTTCGTGATCGATAAAAACGGTGTGGTCCAATACGCCGAGGTGCAGGACCATCCGAAGGACCTGCCTGATTTCGAAGCGGTCAAGGCCGCCCTCAAGGCACTGTGAACGCCAGCGCCGTCACATCATCGCGCACCCGCCTCGCCGGCGCGTGCGCGATGTTTTTCCAAGCATTGGCGATTCCATCCTTGTCCCATGCCTTGGCGGCAATGCGGAAATTCTCGAAAATCTCCTTGCCGCACCACGCGGATATTTCAGAGTCCCCGCCGTCACTATTGAAACCAACCCAACGCCACATGATTCCCCACCAGTCTCGCCGGAATGCCGTATTCCTCATTGCCGGACTTGCCACCCTTGTCCTCTCAAGTCCGGCGCTGCTTGCCCAAGACACCGCGCCTGGTTCGCAAACCCTTCTCCAGAAATGGGTGCTCAACGGTGGAAACAACATGTTCTTCATCGGTGCCGCAGTGGTCGCTTTCATCGCTTTGGCCGTTTACAATTTCATGGCCCTCACCAAGGCGAAGTATTGCCCGGATGACCTCAAGGCGGCCCTCTTGGACCACATGACCAATTGCCGCGTCCGTTCCGCCATCGAACTCGCCGCCAGCCACCCGTCCTACCTCGGCCGTATGATCGCCTACTCTTTCCCCAACATCGACGCCACCCGCCCAGAGGACCTCGGTCGCGACCAAGTCGAGGACGCCATGGCGGATTTCACCATCAATGAAAACCGCAGGGCCATGACCTGGATCAACTACATCTCGGTCATCGCCCAAGCTTCGCCGATGCTCGGACTGCTCGGAACCGTGATCGGCATGGTCAGCGCCTTCAGCACTCTTCAGGTCAGCGGCGGCGCTGATCCAAGCCAGCTTGCCGGTGATATCTCCGTCGCCCTGCTCACCACCCTCTGGGGCCTGATCAACGCAATTCCCTGCATCATTGTGTTTTACATTCTCAAAAACCGCTTCAACGGTTTGGTCGCGGATTGTGTCCACAGCGCCGAGGAACTCCTCAACGCAGCCGTGGCCACCGTCAACGCCGACACCCTCTACGCCAAAATCCCCGAAGGCATCGCCGAGTGATCCACAGCCTTGCCAGCCGGCCACAAACCCAATTCTGACCATGGCATCGAGATTGCGCAGAAGCACCGCCGAACCCGAGGCGGAGTGCAAGATGGACATGTCGCCCATGATTGACATGGTCTTCCTGCTGCTCATCTTCTTCATCGTCAACGCCACCGCCATCATTGTCAAAACGGACCCCGATGTCGAACCTCCCGTGGCCAAGAACTCGAAGCGCCAGCTGGACAGCAGCGGCCGAATCGTGGTGAACGTCCACGAGAATGGCACCTACACCGCGGAGGACTTCAACGTCGTGCTCGAAGACGAGGATGCGATTTATGAAATGGTCCGGGAAATGAAGACCCGCCATGAGAAACTTGCGGTGAAATCCAAGCTCCACCTGCGCGGCGACAAGGACACCGTCTTCCGCCATAGCCGCACCGCCATCCGCGCCGCCGCCCGCGCCGGAGTGGACCAGGTCGTTTTCGCCGTCTTCACCCGCGAGCCGAAGCGCTGATACCCCAAGCACCCTCACTGCCATGGCACGCCACCGCAAATACGAAGCGCTTGAAGAGGCGGAACCCGCCCTCGACATCTCGTCGCTCATCGACGTCTGCTTCCTGCTGCTTATCTACTTCCTCGTCACCTCCACCATCACGCCGCGCGAGTCGGATCTCGGCATGTCACTGCCAGCCAACAATCCGAACCCGGACTTGCAACCCGAACTGGACCCCATTTTCATCCGGATCGACGCCAACGGCCTGATTTCCACCGGCGTCGGAAACTCCGCGCAGCCGCTCGATTCCGACGTGACCGTGCGCGAAGTCCCCATGCTCAGGGCGCAACTCGACCTCTACGCCAGCACCGCGCGTGCCGCCAACAAGGATCCCCTGGTGCAGATTTACGCCGAAGGCGAAGCCTCGCAGCAGCGCGTCATCGATGTGCTCAACGCGCTCGCCGCCGTGAACATCACCTCTGTCACCTTCACCGACCTGGTGGACTGACGGTGGCGCGACGGCCTAGACTCTGACGGCGGGATTTTCGCCGGTTTCGCCGGCCTTTGCTCTTGCCCGAGCGAGGCTGCTGCGCTTTGTTCCGCATGATTTCTACAAATTTCCCACCAGCTTGAAAAACCTCCCGTCAACATGATCATGATGAGACGCCTCAGACGCCAATGTGCCCTGGCCACCGCAGCCCTCGCCCTTGCGGTGGCGTCGCTTACCCCGGCACACGCCCAAGTGGATATCGGCTCCCTTGTGGACGGTGCCCTCAAAGCCATGAAGGCGGAAAAATGGGAGGAGGCGCTGGAACTCAACAAGCAGGCCGTCGGCAACCGCGATCCAAAGCAGTTGAAGATGCTTTTCGGCCCCAAATTCGGCACCATTTTCTACCGCAAGGGCATCTGCGAAATGAAACTCCAGATGTGGGACGACGCCATCCGGTCATTCGAAAGCTGCTACAAGGAATTCCCCAACAACCCGGAACCCGGTGCCGCTCGCGAGAACCCGTTCGAAAAAATGGCGCTGCTGCGCTGGGCAGAATCCGCCACTGGCGGCGGCGATTGGCAGACCGCCATCGACAAATTCCTCCTGTTCCTCAGGGAACGCCATCCCACTCAGGATTCCTATCAGCAGGGACCGTTCCACATCAGCATGGCCATCTGCCATTACAACCTCGACAAGATCGACGAGGGCAACAAACACCTCCAGACTGCCATCGGGAACAAACTCACCTTCCCCACCCCGGACCACCTGATCATCGCCGCTTTCCAGGAACTCGTCGCCGCCACACTCCGCGCCAGAGACGAGTCGATGCTGCTCGCGTTCATCGAACAAAACCGCGGCGGACTCGTCGTCGAGCCCTACCTGATGCAGCGTTATTCCAGCATCTTCCTCAATCTCGCCGGCGACAACGTCAAGGCAGGCCAGGACCGCGGTGCCTTGGCACTCTATCAATTCATCCCGGCCACCGACACCGCCATTGACGATCTCCGCGCCCGCTTGCGCTCGATCGGCGCCCTGCAACGACTCAACGACGGAACCAACACCCTGGTCCGCGCCGAGCTTGAAAAGGAACTCGCCGACCTCGAGGCCACCCGCCGCAACGGCAAAACCATCGAGGCCATCAAACTCGCCGTCACCGCTTTCCTGCACGAGAAAAACGGCAACGTCCGCGGTGCCCACGCCGCCTACCTGCTGCTGGAGGAATTCCATTCCAACGCAGAAAAACGAGAGGACAACCTCTTCAATCTCGCGCGGACCACATCGATCGTCGGCAATGCGGAGGACACCCGCGCATACTGCGAAAAATTCATCGCCGCTTATCCGGACTCCCGTCACATTTCCTCGCTCCGCCGGATCATGCTCGCCTCGCTGTTTTACGATGGCGAATACGACCAGTGCATCGAGATCGCCGCGCCGATGCTCGACAGCCTCCAGGCCGGCACTCCCGAGCATGACATGTGCCTTCATGTGCTCGGCGGCTCCTATTTCTTCACCACCCGCTTTGAAGAGGCGCAGCCGCTCCTCGACCGCCATGTGAAGGAATACCCCGAAAGCCGCTTCGCCATGGCGGCCGCATATTTCCAGGCGTCCAATCAATACCGCCTGGGAAACTGGAGCAAAGCCGGCGAATTGCTTGATGCCTTCATCGCCAAATATCCCGGCGCAGCCGAAAACGAATATCTGCCGCTGGCGCTCTTCGACCGCGCCAACTGTTACTCGTCGCTTGAACAGCCGGATCCCGCACTCGCAATCATTTCGCGACTCGTGCTTGAGTTTCCCAATGCCAGTATCATCGATCAGGCCTACATCCTGCGTGGCAACATCGAGCAACTCCTCAAGGAAAACCCCGAACGCGCCGAACAGGCTTACCTCGCCGCACTCGATGCCGCCGAGAAGCTCAATCACAAGGGCATCGCCGGCGAGGCGCTCTTCTGGCTCATCAACCTGATCGGCCAACCGGACAGCGAACGCCTCAAGGAAGCCGTCCCGTTCGCGGATCGCTTCTGGAGCGACTTTGCCGATGGCTCCCCGTTCCGCGCCCGCATTACCATCTCACAATTCCCCGCTCTCGCCGCAGTGGACAAAACCGACGATGGCCTCGCCCGCCTGCGCGAGATGATCGTCGAACACACACGTGCCAATCAAACCGAGCTGCTCGAAGAGCTCATCCCCGCCTACACCGACGCCTATCTGACCAAACACACACCTGCCGATATCAAGGAACATTACCTCGCGTTCCCCGGCATCCGGAACGAGGACATCGCCGCCCGGGCACTCCTGCGTGTCTCGGTCATCGGCGTTTACGAAACCATCGCCAGAGAAAGTTCGGATGAAGACGAGAAACGTTCCGCGATCGCGCTGGTCAAGGTGCTGTTCCAACAACTCAAAACCGACTTCGACCTGAAGGATCTCTCCACCTCCATCCTAGTCCAGCTCGGTGATTTCCTCCGCCTCAAGACTGCCACTCCGCGCGAGGCGATTCCCTACTACGACGAGGCACTCGGCCGTGAGGATGCGGAATTCCGCTTCCGCTCGTTGCTCGGTCGAGCCAAGGCGCATGCCGATTCCACCGCAGCCGAAGACATCGACAAGGCGCTCGCCGACTTCGGCACCGTTTACGCGGAGTCCGACGACAACAAGCAGGACGAGGAATCGCTTCAGAGTATTGTCGAGTTGCTGGTGAAGAAGGGCTCCTACGCCGAGGCCGCCAAACAGGCGCTAGTTTATCTCGACGAGCGCGACTTCAAGACCCACGCCGCGCAAGTTGGCATGCTGCTCGCCCAATCCTTCGACAAGCGCAAGATGATGGAGGACGCCATTTCGATGTATGGCCAGGTGTGGTCCGGCAACAACATGGGCGACATCTCGATCTCCGCCCCAGCCATCAAACGCTGGATGGAACTCTCGTGGCAGCGCAACCGCTCATCGAAGGATCCGCGAACGCCCTCCGACCGCCAGGCGGCCTACGAGGCCGGGGCCAAATACATCAAAGGCACCGCTCCGTTGAAAAACCAGATGACCGAGCAGGAACTCAATGCATGGAACGGGGTGGAGGAACTGGTGAAAACCTACGAGGCGGATCCGGACATCAAGTCGATGGCCGAAATCGAAAAAGAGAAGAAAGAGGCCGGTGGAATTCGGCTCATCCAGTGAACCCGCTCCCTGCCCAGCCTTCAACTCCAGACTCTTCCCATCATGAATCTCCGCGCATCCGTCCTGCTGCCACTTGCCTTCGCCGGCATTGCCATCGCCCAGAACGCCCAGGACTCATTCCAGACGCCGGCGCTCCTGATCAGCGAAAACGGCAGCACCTTCCAGCGCGTCTGGATCGTCAACTCCTCCAAGAACACCGTCCGCTACCGCGAAACCGAAATCGCCACCACGATCGAGGAATCGCGCATCTCCGACTTCGATACGATCTACATCTACGAGCCACCCGACTACGCCAAGGCGCTGGACCTCTATCAGGCGCGCAAATACGCCGAGGCCCGCGAGCTGTTCGCCAAGGTCAAGGAAACCTACCGACCGGTGGCCTCCATCGAGAACAATCCTTCCACACTCGCCGCCTATCACGAGATGGAATGCCTGCGCAAACTCGGCGACCTGGAGGCACTCTCCGCCGCATTGCGGGAATTCGACAAAGCCCCGCTCACCCGCGAGCACCAAATGCGCCAGATTGAACTCTACCTCATGTGGGAAGCCGTCCGCACCCAAAACTGGGAGCAGGTCAAAAAAATCGTCGAGGAACGCGCCAAATCGCGGCTGCCCGGCGAACAACGCGCGCAGTTGGCCTATTGCCATGCCCTTGCTCTCGAGGCCACCGGCAGCCAGCAGGATGCCATCGCCGCCTATCAGCGAGCCATCGTCGCGGACGCCGCAGCCTCCGAGGAAATCAGCCGCGAGGCCGTGCTCAAGGTGCTCGCCATTCTCACCGCCAAACCCGAAGTCAAGCGGGCCATCCTGTATTGGGACAAGCCGGAGCAGAACACGGCAAGCCCGGGATACAGTCAGTTGCTTGAAGCTGGTGCCCTTGCCAATCTTTACCTGATGTCCCTGGGTGGCGGCCAGCCCTTGCCGGAACCGTTCAAGGACCTCCCGAGCTATCGTCCCAAGCCGGCCAAAGATCCCGGGCTCGGTGCTGCAGCTCCGGAAACCGAGTGATCCGCCATCATCCTCCAGGCGTCTGAGTTGAGGGCCGTCCGATCCTCTCGACACCGCCATTCAAGAGGTTTCCGCTGCTTGATCGCAAAAATTGTCAAGAAAGGTAAAATATTTTGCTGGATGCACGAAGTGCTTTGAGATAATGGGCAGACGTCATTCCATTCAGCCCATGTCCGCGACGACCGAACACACCCACCACATCAAACTCCGCTCCACCCAGTTGGAAATGCCCACCTCAAGCGGCGGCGGTCGCGATACTGACGATTACGATCGCAAATTGAGGGTGGCGCAGGAGGAACTGCTGCGCATCCAGCAGCAGCAGGAGGAACTCGAGCGCAAGAAGGCGGAACTCGAGGAACTCACCAGCCGCAAGCGCGCCTTTGTGGCGCAGCAGGTGGAACTCACCGAGAGACTCACTGCGGCACTCACCCTGATCGACCGTGAGTTGTTCGAGATGCGCAACGAGACCGAAGACCTCGAGCAATGCCGCAGTTGCTTCGCTTCGCATTTGGACAAGATCCAGAAATACACCCCCGAAAACTGGACCCGGGAGAACCTGCCGGAAAAACTCGAGCGCGCCACGATGGCCATCGATCTCGCCGCCGACGAATACGAACAGGCCGCGGCCCATTTCCATGGCACACGCAGCGGCGGCATCTTCGGGCATGCCTCCAAGCGCGGGCGCACCGCCGCGCGCGGCCGGCAGTCCGGCGAATTCGCCGGGCAGTTGCGCAACGGTCTGGCTTTCAACCTGCCGGTCATAGTGCTTGGAACCATTGCGCTGATCGTTTATCTGCTCAAGTGAACGATCCCCTCACCCATGAGCCGCGAAAAGATATTCACGGAAGAACACGAACTCGATGAGGTGCTCGCCCGCCAGCAGGAGCTGAGGAAGCGCCTGGCCGAGTTCGAGCGCAACCGCGTTGAAATCGAGCGCAACCGCGCGGAACGCGA
>JBMTCD010000129.1:0-10663 GCA_049430545.1 Luteolibacter sp. | reverse complement strand
CCGCAGGAAACTCCGGCCCAGCGGCGGCTACCGCAAGACCGCCAGTTTCCAAACGGCCACCCTCATCTACGACGCCACGGTCTGGTTCTGCGAGCGCTTCGTCGACCCGCGTTCCCGCACCTTGGACCAGATGGTGCAGGCCGCGCGCTCCGGTCGGCAGAACATCGCCGAGGGCAGCCGCTGCTCCGCCACTTCCTCGCAGACCGAACTGCGCCTCGTCAACGTGGCGCGCGCCAGCCTTGAGGAACTGCTGCTCGACTACGAGGACTACCTGCGCCACCGGCACCATCCGCAGTGGGAAATGGACAGCCCTGAAGCTTCGGAAATCCGCGCCGTGCCGCGCACGTTCAAATCAGATCCGTCCGATCCGACGGATCTGACCGATCTATCAGACCCGCAGCGCTGGGCACTCTACTCCCGCTGGCTCGACCACGAAAACCCCGCCATCCGCGCCAACGCCGTCATCTGCCTGATCCACCAGGCGAACTACCTGCTCGACCGCCAGATTGCCGCGCTCGAAGCCGCCTTCATCGACGATGGCGGCTACTCCGAACAACTCGCCACCGAGCGATTGAGGAAAAGGCAAAATGATCGGACGGATCAGTCTAATCGGACTGATCAAACCCCACCCGCATGCCCGCAATGCGGTTCCCTCATGGCGCTGCGCACCGCCAAATCCGGCAAGAACGCCGGTTCGCAGTTCTGGGGCTGCAAGAATTACCCGGACTGCAAAGGCACAACGCCCGTCTGATCCATCCCCGCATTCCGGCTTGATCGCGGGGCTTGAAAAACCAAGCCTCTGCGCCATGTCCGCCGCCGTCCAACACACGCTCGCAGGTTCCGCCACGCTGGAGGGGACCTCGCTGCACACCGGGGAAAAAGTCACACTGACCCTCAAGCCGGCCCCGGAGGGCCATGGTTTCAAGTTCCGGCGCATCGACCTGCCCGACCAGCCGTTCATCAACGCGGACGTGGACAAGGTGCAGACCGTCGAGCGGGCGACCACGCTGGCCGAGGGATCGGTGAAGGTGCACACTGTCGAGCACGTGCTCTCGGCGCTGGTCGGCATGGGGGTGGACAACGCGCTCATCGAGATGGACGCCAACGAACCGCCGATCGGCGACGGCTCGGCCCGGCCCTACGTGGAACTGATCAAGAAAACCGGCGTGGTGCCGCAGAACGCGCCGCGCCGGGTGTGGGAAATCCGCGAGCCGATCCATTTGGAAACCGGCGACGGCACACTCTTGACGATCGTCCCGAGCAAGACGTTCAAGGTTTCCGTCACCAACGTCGGCCCGGAAGGGCGCTTCACGCAGTATTTCTCCAGCGAGGTGACGCCGGAGCTTTATGAAAAGGAAATCTGTGCCGCACGCACTTTCGTCTATTACGAGGATGTGAAGCCGTTGTTGGAGAAAGGACTCATCAAGGGCGGCTCGCTCGAAAGCGCGGTGGTGATCCGCGGCGACGAGATCATGTCGAAGGAACCGATGCGTTTCACCAACGAGTTCGCCCGCCACAAGGCGCTCGACATCATCGGCGACCTGATGCTTTGCGGCGTGAAGTTCATCGGCCATGTGATCGCGGTGAAACCGGGCCACGGTCCCAACACGAAAATGGCCGCGAAACTGAAGGCGGAATACCAGCGGATGCGCTCGATGGTGCCGCCCGAAATCATCCTGCCGACCGGCGAGAGCGTGCTGGACATCAACGAGGTCCTTCGCATCCTGCCGCACCGCTATCCGTTCCTGATGGTGGACCGGATCGTGGACATGGTCGGCGAGAGCAAATGCACCGGCGTCAAGAACGTGACGATCAACGAGCCTTTCTTCCCCGGCCATTTCCCCGGGCATCCGATCATGCCGGGCGTGCTGCAACTCGAAGCGATGGCCCAGGTTTCCTCGGTGCTGATGCTGCGCAAACCGGAAAACACCGGGAAAATCGGTTATTTCATGAGCGCGGACAACGTGAAGTGGAGACGCCCGGTGCTGCCCGGCGACACGCTTTTCATCGAGACCGAGATCCTCAAGATGCGCGGCTCGATCGGCCAGACCCGCTGCCGCTGCCTGGTGAATGGCGAGGTGGTTTCCGAGGCGGAGTTGAAATTCGCGCTGCTCGACCGCTGAGGGTGCCGGCAGGGGTTCAGCGGAAGACTCTGGAAATCAACGTTCCTTGCGTCCATCCGGGATTCATTTTCCTCTCCAGATCGAAGCGCTCGCGCTCAAGGACCTTGGCTGGAACCCTTGACCCGCCCGGCCTCGGCCAGCGCACGCCAGCCGCCATGCAGGACGGAAACCTCGGCCCCAAGCCCCAAGCCGCGAATGCGCTCCGCCACCTGGCGGCTCACCCCGCAATTCTCATCGCCACAATACAGAATCACGCGCGGGGTTTCCATGACCCGCATCGCCACCGCAGCCTCGAACGCGGCCATGTCCTCCTGCGGATCGAGATTCCACAGCAGCGAGCCGGGCAGGCCGCTGGCCTCCCACTCGGCCCGCGGCCGGGCATCCACCCACAACACCGCGGTATCGGAAGGGACTTGCTGCAGGCAGATTTCATCGGGCGCGATGCTGGCCGGATCGCAAACCAGTGCGCGCTGCGGCGGTCCTTTCACCAGCCACGTGGCACCGGCCGCGGCCAGCGCGGCGGCGGACAGGACCACCAGTTGGGCAAAAGCTTTCATGGCCGCGTGGGAACCGGTTTGCGAACCACGGCGAAGGCCTGCTGAAGAAGGAACTTCGGCGACGCACTGTCGGTCTCGATGCGCACGATGCCAAGACCCGGCGTGTCGATGGCAGCGGGCGTGACAGTCACTTCGTAAACCTTGCCTTCTTCGATGGTCTTCAGCTCCGGTTTGAATGCGGCACTGGAGCTGGAAACAGAGGTGACATGCGTCGGCCGCTCGCCATTCATCGTGACCCGTATCGTCTTGGGCGCGGCGTCGCCGCCCAGATCCCAATGCAGGGTTTTCGGATCGAGTGCGACGAGCACCGGAATGTGGACGCGCACCGTGAGTTTCAACGACGGTTGCGCTGTGGGATCGTCATCCAGCCAGATGGCGATGGCCTTGTCCACGGTGCCGATATAGTTTCCGAGTTCAAAGTCCGCCTGCAGCAGCCCGGACTCGCCGGGGGCGTAGCGGAGCTTGCCGTCCTTCACCCGCAGCCCCATGCAAGAGCAGCCGGAGTCATACTTGCGGATGGTCACCGGCTTGTCCCCGGTGTTGCTGAAGCTGAATTCCGCAGTCACCTTCGCGGCATCCAGCGGCGCGTGGATCTCCTTGAGCGGCTCGGGAAATTCGAGCGCGGCGGACAATGCGAGCACGGTGGCCAGCCAGAATGGGAAAATGGTTTTCATGAGCCTACTTGGAATCCGGATTTGCCAATGGCGCAAGCTCCACGGCGATGATCAGCCGCCCGCCGCGCCACTCGGGCCCTAACAGACAAAGCGACCGACCGCGCTCCAGCCTGGCGTCGGCCTTGAGGATTTTCTTGCGGGCGATCCAGAGTTCCAGGTCGAGCACCGCAGACTGGTCGTCCGCATGTCCCTGGGCCTCGAAGCGCACCAGCACCTCGTCGGACGGCTTGAGCGGCTCGCCCCAGTTTTCATAACTGCGCAGCAGCGGCTTGATGTCCCTGCCGAGCAGTTTGTAATGTTTGAAACGCAGACGCTCGTCGCCGCTCAAGCGCGCGGCCACCTCCGCGGGCACCGGCAGGGCCTTCGGGCCGGAGGCGGCGGGATCGCCGTCCGTGGCGTGGTAAACGGTCACCTTCACCCTGGCCACCTCCGCCCGGCCGGGGTCGTCCACGGCCATGAGCCAGCAGGGAAATGCCGCCGTCACAAGAGTCAACCATGTCCGACGTGATATCATTCCACTGCGGGGGCTTCGTTTTCGATGGCGGCGGTCGAGTCGATCTCCCGCTCGCGGTTGAGATATACGGTGTGCGAGAAGTCGATTTCGTCGGGAATCGCCTGCACTCCATCGAGCACGATCACGGTGGCCAGCGCACCCTCGCTGTCGAACCACCGGGCCTCGACGCCTTGTTCCGGGGTGTAAAGCACCGGCTCGACAGGAATGGCGCGCGGCGCGCCGGTGACATCGATTTCCGGCACGGTGGCTTGTCTGGCACCGATCCAGAATGCCAAAGCCATGCCGGCGCAGGCGGCCACGGGCATCAACCACGCACGCAGCGAAAACCGCGGGCGGCTGGCGACCGGGACGGTCGGTTGCAAATCATGGATCGCCTTTTGCACGCGGTGATTGAAGAAATCCGCGTAGGGTGGCTCGCACTCGGCCGGAATGGTGCCGGCCAGCGTCGCACGCCAGCGCCGCGTCTGCTCGCGGGCAGCGAGCAACTCTGTATTTCCCGCGACCCATTGTTCGAAGGCCGCGAGTTCCTCGCCCTCCAGCTCATCCTCAAGCCACAGGGCCAGGCGGGTGTCATCGGGATTGATATTCATCTTTCAGCAGGGATTGGAGTTTCTGGCGGGCGTAGTAAAGGCGGCTCATCACGGTGCCGAGCGAGCAGGACATGACATCGGCGATTTCCTTGTAGGAAAGCCCCTGCACGTCCTTGAGCAGCACCACCTCGCGGTGGTCATCGGTGAGTTTGCGCAAGGCGGCCTCGATCTTCTGGCGCAGCTCGCCCCGGACCAGTGATTCGTCCGGCATCTCGCCGCCGGACGGCGTGGTGCGCGAGGCGGAATCGATCCGGTCGCGTTCGAAAATCCCGTCATTGAGTTCGCCCACGCTCTCGATCCGGCGCTTGCGCGTCCAGTCACAGACGGTGTTGTGGGCGATGCGGTAGAGCCAGGTGGAAAAACGCGCTTTGGCCTCAAATCGTGGCAGCGCCTGCCATGCCTTGATGAAGACCTCCTGCGAAAGGTCCCATGCCTCGGCTTCCTGGTGGATCATATTGCGGATCATGGCGAAGATTTTTCCGCGGTGGCGCGTGACGAGCTCGTCGTAGGACCTCATGTCCCCATTCTGTGCCCGCTCGACCAGCAGGAGATCGCCGTCCGGATCGTCAATTGCGGCACCCGGCGCGGCGGCACCTGCCGGTCCATGCGCTTGTTTCGACGGGTCTTCGCCGGGATTATTCATGATCGTTCAGATGAAAATGCCGCCGCAGCGTGGCTGCGAATCCGCCGCACCGCAACCCCGGATCAAGCGTCGGCCTTGTCCGGAGACCAATCGACCGCCACGCTGAGCATGCCGTTTGCGCATCTGCCGGAAATTTTCCCGTCCATGCGGAAATGGTGCGGCGAATTGACAAGCCCCGGCCGCCCCCCCACCCTCGCGCGCGTGTCCGAGGATCTCAAACGCACGCCGCTGGAAGCCGCCCACATCGCACTCGGGGCCCGCATGGTCCCCTTCGCCGGCTGGAACATGCCGGTGCAATACACGTCGATCATCGACGAACACCGCGCGGTGCGCGAAAAAGCCGGCATTTTCGATATCTCGCACATGGGGCAATTCCTCGTGGAAGGCACCGGCTCCGCAGCTTGGCTCAACCGACTGCTCACCAACAACGTGTCCAAGCTCGCGCCCGGCCAGGGGCAATACACGCTCATGCTCAACGAGCGCGGCGGCGTGATCGATGACCTCATCGCCTATCGCACGGGTGAAACCTCGTGGTTCCTCGTGGTGAACGCCTCGATGATCGATGAGAATTTTTCCTGGATGTCCTCGCACCGGGACGAGGAGGCCACACTGCGCAACGAAAGCGACCTCTGGGCCGGCATGGCGGTGCAGGGACCGGATGCGGTAGAGGTTTTCTCGAAAACCTTCCCGAATGAAACCCTGCCGCCGCGCAACGGAATCGCCACACTGACAGACGGCGGCATCGTCTGCCGCACCGGCTACACCGGCGAGGACGGCTTCGAATACTTCTGCCCGGCCGCCGCTGGGATCGCCGCATGGAACCAATTCCTCGCCGCCGGTGCCGCACCCTGCGGACTCGGCGCACGCGACACCCTCCGCCTCGAAATGGGCTATCCTCTCAATGGCAACGACCTCTCGCCCGAACGCTCGCCCATCGAGGCCGGCCTCGGGTTTTTCTGCGATCTGGATAAACCCGACTTCATCGGCCGCGAAACACTCGTCCGCCACAAGACGGATGGCCCGCCACTGAAACTCACCGCACTGAAATACACCGACAAAGCCCCGCCGCCCCGCGCGCACTATCCGGTGGCCACCATGGACGGCACCGTCATCGGCGAGCTTGCCAGCGGCGCGCTCTCGCCATCGCTCATGACCGGAATCGGCATGGCCTATCTGCCGCCGGATTTCTCCAAACCCGGCACCGCCCTGCAAATCGACGTCCGCGGCCGCCTGTTCCCCGCTGAGGTGGTGAAAAAGCCGTTTTACAAACCCGCCACGTAAGCCGATCCATCGATCATGATTGCCCGTGGAAGGCCAGACTGGAGACGGCGCATGCGTGATTTGCCCATTGATGAGAAAATCGAACTCATCGGCAGGTTCATCCATGAGACACGCGAACTGGAACGAATCAAAAACGCATGCAAGCCGTCTGCGACATCCTCGAGCAGCTCGTCCGGGAAGGATTGCTGAAACGCTACGCCATCGCACTAACCGTCGGCCGCCCGAAAGACCGGGCCAGATTGGTCTATCTGGTGGAACTGCCGGTTTTCGACCGTCAGCGATTTGCCAATATTTTGGCTCGCCACTCCCTGCAAAAACGCTGGCATGAATGGGCCGCCGCGCTGGGGCTGAATCCCTGAAAATCCTCTTATTACCATGAACATACCATCCGACCTCCGCTACTGCCAGTCCCACGAATGGCTGCGCCTCGAAGGCGACACCGCCACCGTCGGCATCTCCGACCACGCCCAGGAAGAACTCACCGATGTGGTCTTCGTCGAGCTGCCCGCCATGGGACGCACGGTTGACGCCGGAGACCCGACCGCCGTGGTCGAATCCGTCAAGGCCGCCAGCGACATCTACGCCCCCGTCGGCGGCGAGGTGATCGAAGTGAACCCGGAAGTCGAGGCCGATCCCTCGCTCGTCAACACCGACCCCTACGGCAAAGGCTGGATCTTCAAGCTGCGCGTCAAGAACGTCGGCGATGCCTCATCCCTCATGGATGCCGCAGCCTACCAAGCGCACATTTCCTGAGCTCAAGCAGCCCCGGAAACGGGACTTGCCGCGGCGATGGAGCCCAAGGGCTCCCTGCGCGCCAAGAAGGGGCTCGGGAAGCGCTGCAAGATCTGTTGTAGTCAAGCTGCGGGATAAGCGGGGTCCGAAGCGCCTTTCATAGGGATTTGCCCGGTCCGGATCATACCCGTCATAGATCCGCCCACTATGACGGATATGAATGAAGTGATTCTGAAAGCCGACCGGCGCGGGCGTCTGTGCTACACCCCGGAGCAAAAGCAGGTGCTCATCGAGGCCTACGAGACCAGCGGCCTGAGCTGCCCAAGAGCAAACTCGGCAAAGCCATCCACTATGCCCTGTGCCAGTGGCCGAAACTCGAACTTTTCCTCGCCGACGGCCGGGTTGAGATCGACAACAACCTCCTCGAAAACGCCATCCGCCCCACCAAACTTGGAGCCAAGAACTGGCTGTTCCTCGGCAACGTCCAATCCGGCGGCAAGTGCGCCATCCTCTACACCATTGTCGAGAACTGCCGCAGGCTCGGCCTCAACCCCCGCGCGTATCTTGAGGACGTTCTGACCCGCCTGCCCGCCATGAAGGCCAGCGAGGCCGCCAGCCTGACCCCGGCGAGATGGCTCGCCGCCCGCCGCGCCAAGGCCGCCCGCCCGGCCGCCTGATCATGGATGTCCTGGAAATCGCATACCATGACGGCTACGAACGCCGCGTAGCAAACGCCCATGCAAGGCGCTTCGGACCCCGCTTACGGCACGTCTTCCACCGTGGCGATTTCGTTCTCACAAGCGTGCCGTAGGAGATCCGCTGCAAGGATTCACCAATGGCTGACCGCATATCCGAGCCGCAGGAACAAGACCGCCTTGCCGCCACCCGCCGGATGTGCGGGATTGTGCAGATAGTCGGTGATTTTCCTCTCCGGCACCGTAGCCAAATCGGCATGCGGCAGTTTCATGGAATTTCGCTTTGCATCGCCTTTCCATTCACGGGCCGAGCTGGGGCTCGGCACTCCCGGGGGGCACGGAAAATGCAAGAGGCGGGCCTTTGTGGGGCCCGCCTCTGCGTATTGAATTGAGTTCAAGCTCTCTTTCAGGCAACCGGATCAGGCCCGGCGGCGGCGAAGGAGACCGAGAGCACCCAGCACGCTAAGAAGCACGGCGGAAGGCTCGGGGACAAGAACAGCAGTTTGGAAACCAGGAGTTACACTGGAGTCTGTGGCGGTTGTCTTCAAATCGGCAATCGTGTTACCCCAAAGAAGCGTTGAGTTGGAGGTAGTAAATGATACAGTAATTGGCGTGGAAACAGCATCATCAGATGCTGTAAAAGTGTTGGAAAGTTTAACCACAGCGAATTCGTTAGCCAAAGACAAATTCGTATTGTTACCGACAAGCACAAACATGTTTTTGCCAGCAAATTGGCTATTGGTAATCACGCCGTTGCCAGCCAAAGAGAAGAAACCTTTGTTGCCGAATGGACCAGCTAATGTGAATGTACCGCCACTTGAATAAGCAGTGAAAAGGCTCAACAACTGAGCAGAGCTGGAGACTCCAGTGAAATCTTCAGTTGAGAAGATACCCACACTGATACCGCCTGCCGGCAAACCGTTAGTGCTGTTGCTCTGAAATGCCAAACCTGCTGAGTTGGCAAAGCCGGTTGCAGTCGCGCCTGAACCTGTAGTCACCGTGTAGAGGGCGGCAGATGAAGGCAACATCATCAAAGCCATCAAAGCCCCAATCTTGTATGTTAATTTCATATTTGTAGTTATTTTATTGTTTATATCTCAATTCAACCATTAAAGACCGCTGAAAGAATCCGGAACGCCGATTGTAAAACCCTTCTGGGAACCTTTGTTAAAGATAAGGACACCGGAATCGAAAGGCACAGCGGATGCTTCATTGAAGCCGTCATCAAACCAGCCTTCTGTGCCTGCACCGTCGTTTACGTAGAATAAAGTCTTATAGGTTCCGTCGGGGTTAGGCAGCAGAAGCGTGTCAGCATTGGTAAGATCACCATCGGGGGTGGGAGTCAAAAATGACTTCAATCCTGTTCCGTCAACGGTTAAACCTGCTGGCGCAGCGCCACCCACGTAATTCCAACCGGGGTTCAAAACACCGGAAGTGGGAGCTGTCTTGACCTCTCCTGTGATTGTCAAAGTTCCTGAACTAGCAGCTTTTTGAACGAAGAACGCATCTGCATATACGATAGGTTTGTCAGCTGCCGGGTTGAAAGAAACATCAAACCATCCTTCCGTTCCAGCTCCATCGTTAACATAAAATACAGTGTCAAAAGAGCCACTGGAATTTAAAATCAGGACCAAATCAACACCTGTCAAGGAACCGTCTGCCGAAGCAGTGAGACCGGCAGAGTTATTGACCCCAAACACGTCAGAAATGGTAGAGGCCTTGCGGATTTTGTATGAGGTTTGGCCTGCGGTCACCAAACTGGAAATGTCATCTGGGGTAGTGAGCACAGACCCACTCCATGCAGAAATTTCTTGGATAGTTCCATTGGAGAGCTCAAGGACGTAGGTGGCACCTGCAGTCAGTGCTGTAGAGAAGTCGATGTTGTTGTCAGTCACTGTGCTCGAGCTTGAAGCATCCAGAATTCCTGCCGCAGCAGTCGGCTGATGCAAAGTAAGCCCGACGAGATTGAATTGATTCGCGCCGAGCGTCTTCGTCACATACCCAACCGGAGTGGTGTAAGCGGTTTGTGCCTGGGCGAGGCCGGCGGCGGACGCGGCGGCGAGGAGAGTGTAGAGGTAAGGTTTCATGACAGATTTTGATTAGGGATTCAGGGGTATTGGTTCGGGTTGTTTTTTGTGGGGTTGAGGTCGGTTTCAGTCGGTGTTTACAGCGTTTGGCGGACAAATTGTGAAGAGTGATTCAACGCAATTCATCTGCTTGGCGCAGGTTTCAGGCATAGAGAACAGGATCATCGGGGGTGCGGCAAGGATTTTTTTCGGGAAGAGGCCGAAAATTTTCGGCCAGAATCCACAGACCCGAGACCAGAATCCAGAGGAAGAGGCGGTATCCGGGGGGTGATGCGGATTTTGGACATTGAGGGTGAGTGGGTTGGGAGATTGACAATTGAGGATTCTCGATTATGGATTTTTGAATGGAAGAGGGGGAGAGTGACGGATTTTTCACGGGGAGGAAGGTTTGGAGAGGTTAAGGAAGAGGTCGGAAGGTCTGAAATTCGAAGGTCTGAAGGTCGGGAAAAGGTGGTGCTGCACGCGGGGTTTTACCGGGCATCGGCTGTTCATTGGCGGGCCGGGCTTGGGCTCGACGCTCCCGGGGATGGCCCCAGAAGGTCACAAAGGGCACAAAATCGGGACACAGGCGGCCGTAGCGGCGCTCCCCTGCCCCAAGGAGCGCCTTAGAATCCAGCGAATCGGCGGGACGGGGACGATACCCAGCCAGTCTGGAGGGTTTGCAAGCAATCAACACGGTGAGCTGCTTGTTCCGGACGTATCGGTGGCGTTCAACCTCTAATCCGCAGTTGGGATTGAGGATGGGGAGCGCAAGTGCTTATGGTTGC
>JBMTCD010000128.1:0-10675 GCA_049430545.1 Luteolibacter sp. | reverse complement strand
GTGAGGATGATGTGGAATGCGATTGGCACCGAGGTGGCGGCCGGGATCAGCGCGTGGAAGGTGGTGGCGGCCACCGCGACCAGCGTGGCGCCGGCCATCACACCGAGCGCGAGTGCCGGAGTGGCCAGCGGCACGGCCGCGCGCGGAGTGGCGCCGATGGTCGATCCGGCGTTGAGGAAGGCGTGCGCCTTGTAGAGTGAGTGCGCCACGAGGTGGAGCAGCGCGAGTCCCCAGGCACCGAGGCCGCACTGGATCATCATGAAGCCCATTTGCGCGATGGTGGAAAAGGCGAGCGAGCGTTTCACCCCCGGCTGGGCCAGCATCACGATGGCCCCGAAGGCTGCGGTCACCGAGCCGACCACCGCAAGCAAGTGCAGCGAGACGGGAGCTGCGGTGAACACCGGGGCTAGCCGCAGCACGAGGAAACCGCCGCCATTGATGATGCCCGCGTGCATGAAGGCGGACACCGGGGTGGGGGTGTCCATCGTGTCGGGCAGCCAGCTGTGGAAGGGAAATTGCGCGGATTTCAGCATCGCGCAGAGGGCCAGCAGGAGTGCCGCGGCGGGCAGACCGGCATGGTTTCCGGCGGCGATGGAGGCGGCAAGTTCATCGATCCGCCATGTGCCGTGGCCTTGATGGAGAAGCAGGGTGGCGGTGAGCAGCAGGAGTTCCGCGATGCGGCTGAAGACGAATTTTTTCCGCGCCGCGAAAATCGCGCCCGGGCGGTCGGGGTGGTGCAGCAGGAGCCGGTGCAGGCATAGGCTGGTGGCCAGCCATGCGCCGGCGAGCAGCAACAGGTGGTTCGACACCACCATGGTCAACACCGCGGCGAGCGTCAGACCCATCCATGACAGGAACCGCGGCCGGGCGGGGTCGCCCTCCAGATAGCGTGCGGCGAACCTGAGCACCACAGCACCGAGGAACGAGACCAGCAGCGCCATCGTGACGGCCAGCGCGTCGAGTCGCACGATGCCGGATGCATGGTGCGGCGTGATGGCCGGCACGATGGCGATCCCGAATGCCACGAACGCGGCGGCGGGAACGATGCGGTGCGCCTGGGTGGGAATGGCACGGGCGGCGATGCCGGCGAGAACGGGAACGAGCGGAATGGCGAGCGGATGGAGCAGGTCGATCGGTTGCATCGGCGCCGAGCATGCCCGGAGCTTGCATTTTAGGGAATGACATGGTTTTTATCTCCTCGTTAATAAATTATTAAGGTTCGGAAATCCATGGAATTCCTCAATTACCACCACCTGCGCTATTTCCGCGTCATCGCGGGCGAGCTGAACCTGACGCGCGCGGCCCGCAAGCTGAACCTATCGCCGCCCGCGCTCAGCGTGCAGTTGAAGCAGCTCGAGGAAAGCCTCGGACACGCGTTGTTCGAACGCCTGCCCGGCGGGCTGGAACTGACCGAGGCGGGACGCGTGGCCTTGGACTATGCCGATTCGATCGGCCGCGCGGGCGAGGAACTCATGGATGTGATGCGCCATCGCGTCGGCGCGCGGCGGCAGGTCTTGCGGGTGGGCGCGGTGGCCACGCTGTCGCGAAATTTCCAGTTGGAGTTCCTCAAATCCGCGTTGAAGCGACCCGATGTGGAACTGGTCCTGCGCTCCGGTTCGCTGGGCGAGTTGTTGCTTGCGATGCAGACGCACGAGGTGGATCTGGTCTTGTCCAACGAAGCGGTGCGCCGCGATGCGGAACGGCCGTGGCACAGCCACCGCTTGGCCGACCAGGCGGTGGCCCTGGTGGGATCCGTGGAATGGAAAAACAAACGGCTGAAGTTTCCCAACGACTTCAACGATGTGCCGTTGGTGCTGCCGGGCCACGCCAGCAACACGCGGGCCGGCTTCGAGCGGTTGCTCGCCTCCGCCGGGGTGCGCCCGCTGATCATGGCGGAAGTGGACGACATGGCGATGCTGCGCCTGCTGGCCCGCGAGGGCGAGGGGCTCGCGCTGGTGCCGCCGGTGGTGGTGCGCGACGAGATCGCTTCCGGCGAACTGGTGGTGACGCACCGGATTCCTGAAATCCGCGAAACCTTCCACGCGGTGACGCCGAGCCGGCGTTTTCCCAATCCGCTCATCGGCGAGCTGATCGAAGCGATGGTTGCCAAGGGAGTGAAAGTCGCGCGCCGGCGGGGCGGGGGATGATCGATGGGAATAGGCTTGCGGCGGCCGCGTCGGTTCCGATGCTTTTCCCGCGATGGAAATCGAGCGCAAGTATCTCGTCACCGGCGATGCGTGGAACGACGGTTCGCCGGGCGAGCGCATGGTGCAGGGATACCTCTCGCTCGATCCCGACCGCAGCGTGCGCGTCCGCCTTGCCGGAGAGAAGGCATGCATCACCGTGAAAGGGCGCACGCACGGCATCAGACGCGCCGAGTTCGAATATCCCGTTCCGCCCGATGACGCGCGCGGCTTGTTGGAAATGTGCCTGCCGTCGCTGATCGACAAGACGCGTCACCGCATCCAATACGCCGGCCATCTCTGGGAGGTGGATGTTTTCCACGGCGACAACGAAGGCCTCGTCCTGGCCGAGGTGGAACTGGAGGACGAAAACATCATCCCTCCGCTTCCACCGTGGGTGGGCGACGAGGTGTCCGCAGATGCCCGTTATTTCAATGTCAGCCTTGCGACGCTGCCGTTCCGGAAGTTTTCATCATGAATGCGCAAACCTTTCCATCCGACGGCTCATTGCTGCTGCCCGCGCTGTTGCTTGGCATCCCCCTGCTTTGGCTGGTGCTGACCTACAACGGATTGGTCATCTGCCGCAACCGGATGCGAAACGCGGCCAGTGGCATCGATGTGGCCGCCCCATCTTCCGCTTGCCACGGGCGGGTCCGCACCTACGCTGGCCGCGCGATCACACATGAAAATCTGGCTCGACGGCAAACTGGTGGATCAATCCGAAGCGAAGATCTCGGTCTTTGATCATGGTCTTTTGTATGGTGACGGAGTCTTCGAAGGCATCCGTTTTTACAGCGGCCGGGTCTTCCGGCTGGAGGAGCACATCCGGCGGCTGTTCGATTCCGCCCGCGCCATCATTGTCAAGATGCCGTGGACCCAGCAGGAGGTCTGCCAATACACCTGTGAAACCGTGGCCGCCAACGGGCTGACCGACGGCTATATACGCCTGGTCGTCACCCGCGGAGCGGGCGAGCTGGGGCTCAACCCCTACCTCTGTCCAAAGCCCTCGATGTTCATCATCGCCTCAACCATCCAACTTTATCCGGAGGAGTTCTACCGCGACGGGCTGTCCATTGTCACCTGCGCCACTCGCCGCCCCGCGCCGGCGGCATTGATGCCGCAGGTGAAGTCGCTCAACTACCTCAACAACGTGATGGCCAAGGTGGAGGCGATCCAGTGCGGCGCGATGGAGGCCGTGATGCTCAACGAGCAGGGATACGTGGCCGAGTGCACCGGCGACAACCTCTTCCTGGTGAAAAACGGCAACCTGGTCACGCCGCTCATCAGTGATGGCGCGCTCGACGGCATCACCCGCGCCGTGATCATCGAGATCGCCGGGCAGCTCGGGGTGCCGGTGCAGGAGAAATCGCTCACGCGGTATGACATCTTCACCGCCGACGAATGCTTTCTCACGGGCACCGCCGCGGAGGTGATTCCAGTGGTGGCACTCGACCGCCGCACCATCGGCACCGGCAAGCCAGGCCCGCTCACCGCGCGCTTCATGGATGCTTATCACGCACTCGCCAACACCACCGGCACGCCAATCCAATAAAACGCAGCCCTCACCGCACGACACCAGTCTCCACCGAATGAAATGTGATTTCTGCGAGCGCAAGGCCACGGTTTTCCTGACCCAGCTGGTCGAGGGGCAGATGAAGAAAGTCTGTCTCTGCGACGACTGCGCGAAGGAGCGCGGCGTCACCGATCCCACCGGCTTCTCGCTTGCCGACTTGCTGCTGGGCGGCTTGCCCGTCACTGGAGCCGGTGGCATGGCCAAGACTGCCGCCTGCGGTGCCGGGCGCAAGTGTCCGTCCTGCGGATTCACCCTCGAGGACTTGCGCAAGGTGAGGCGTTTCGGCTGCGGCGATTGCTACTCGACCTTCGCCGAAGAAGTGGGCCAGATCCTGCAGGGCATGCACAAGGGTGTTTCCCACACCGGCAAGGTGCCGTCCGGCATGATGGCCAGACAGGTGCTCAAACAACGGCTCGACGGGTTGCGTGAGCGGCTTGAGCAGGCCGTCGCCGCCGAAAGCTACGAGGAGGCCGCCGGCATTCGCGATGAAATCCGCAAGCTCGAGGAAACCCGGAAATCATGAGATTGTTCCGGATTTCAGCTTTTCAGAACTCCAGCGTTTCAGCTTTGATTTTCCCATGATGCGCTTTTCCACCCTGATCAAGTATCCCGCCGATTGGATGGCAGGCGTGCAGGGCCTGCATGACTCGGTGCTCACCTCGCGCATCCGCCTCGCCCGCAACCTGCGCGGACATCCTTTTCCCGGGTGGGCACGGCGTGAGGAACGCTCCGCCACACTGGAATTGATGCGCCGCGCCGTCGAGGCGCTGCCGGTCATGAAGGACGCGTTCTCACAGGAACTCGGCAACCTCAACAGCGTCCAGAAACAGGTGTTGGTGGAGCGCCATCTGATTTCCCGCGAGCACGCCGCACGCGGCAACGGCTCGGCCGCAGTGATCGAGCGCCGCCAGACCTACAGTTTGATGCTCAACGAGGAGGACCATCTGCGGATGCAGGCGATCCGACCCGGCCTGCAGCTCGCCCCCGCCTACGAGGCACTCTCCGAACTCGACAGCGAACTGGAGCAATCGCTCGAATTTGCCTTCGATCCGCAACTCGGATACCTCACCACCTGCCCGACCAACCTCGGCACCGGCCTGCGCGCCTCTGCCATGCTCCACCTGCCCGCTCTCGTGCTCGGTGACCAGATCGGCCAGGTGCTACAGGCGGTCAACAAGATCGGTCTCGCCGTGCGCGGCCTCTATGGCGAGGGCACCGAGTCGCTCGGCAACCTCTATCAGATTTCGAACCAGTCCACGCTCGGTGAGAGCGAGGAATCGATCATCCGCCGTCTCGAGCGCGTCATTTCCGAAGTGGCCACCCACGAGCGCAATGCCCGCGAGAAACTGCTCGAGGACGATCCGGCGATGGTTGCCGACAAGATCGGCCGCGCCTATGGCATCCTGCGCCACGCCCACCTGATTGAATCCAAGGAAGCGCTCGGCCACCTCTCGCTGCTCCGTTTCGGTGGGATGCTCGGGTTTTTCCCGGAGGGCACCGTGGTCCTCTGCGACACCCTGCTGATGGACATCCAGCCGGCCCATCTCCAGCTTCACGCAGGCCGGCAGCTCCAGCCCGAGGACCGCGACGCCCTGCGCGCGGAAATCGTCCGCTCCCGTTTGCAATCGCTGGATTCCCCAGATATCCGTTGCCCGGACGACAGGTCTGGGCCAGATTCCGACAAGCAACCATCTTCCGACGCATGAACAACTTCACTCCACGCGCCCAACAGGTCCTTGCACTCGCCCGCAAGGAGGCGGATCGCTTCAACCATTCCTACGTCGGCACCGAGCACCTGTTGCTCGGCCTCATCAAGCTTGGTCAGGGCGTGGCGGTCAACGTCCTGGAGCGCATGGGCCTCGAACTCGAGGCCGTCCGCATGGAAGTCGAGAAGGAGGTCGGCTCGGGTCCGCCGCAAAAGCCCACCGGCAACATTCCCTACACCCCGCGGGTGAAAAAAGTGCTTGCCCTCGCCAACAAGGAGGCCAAGGCACTCAACCACTCCTACGTTGGCACCGAGCACCTGTTGCTCGGCCTGCTGCGAGAAGGTGAGGGCGTCGCCGCCAGAGTGCTCAAGCGCCTTGACGTGGACATCCAGCGCACCCGCAACGAAATCCTGGCCGAAATCGACCCGAATTTCTCGCCGGAAGACCAGGATGAGGATGATGACATGGACGATGGCCCCTTCGAGGACGAAGCACCGGCCACCGGCCCCGAAGCCGAGGGCAAAACGAAGACCCCGGCGCTCAAGGCATTCGGCCGCGACCTCACCAAGATCGCCCGCGAGGGTGGGCTTGATCCGGTCATCGGCCGCGAATCCGAGATCGAGCGCGTGATCCAGATTCTCTGCCGCCGCACGAAAAACAATCCCGTCCTGATCGGCGAGGCCGGCGTCGGCAAGACCGCCATCGTCGAAGGACTCGCCCAGGAAATCGCCAGCGGCAACGTGCCGGAAATCCTCCGCGACAAGCGCGTGGTGACGCTCGACCTCGCGCTGATGGTCGCCGGCACGAAGTATCGCGGCCAGTTCGAGGAACGCATCAAGGCAGTCATGGACGAGATCCGCAAGGTGAAGAACGTCATCCTGTTCATCGACGAGTTGCATACCATCGTCGGCGCAGGCTCCGCCGAGGGCGCGATGGACGCCTCCAACATCATCAAGCCCGCGCTTTCCCGCGCCGAGTTGCAATGCGTCGGCGCCACCACGCTCAACGAATACCGCAAATACATCGAGAAGGACTCCGCGCTCGAACGCCGTTTCCAACAGGTCAAGGTCGAGGAGCCCTCGGTGGACGACGCGATCAAGATCCTCGAAGGGCTTCAGGAAAAATACGAATCCCACCACAAGGCGAAGTTCACACCCGAGGCCATCGATGCCGCGGTGAAACTCACCGCCCGCTACCTCACCGCTCGTTATCTGCCGGACAAGGCGATCGATGTGCTCGACGAGGCAGGTGCCCGCGCCCGCATCGGCACCATGACGCGTCCGCCCGAGATCAAACAGCTCGAGGGCCGCATCGAGCAGATCAACCGCGACAAACTCGCCGCGATTTCCGAGCAGAATTTCGAAACCGCCGCCGCCCTGCGCGACGATGAGAAGAACGCCAAGAAGCAACTCGAGGAAACGCTAAAGAGCTGGCGCGTCTCGTCCGAGGAGAAGATCGTCACCGTCACCGATGACGACATCATGGCCGTTGTCTCGAAGTGGACCGGCGTTCCGCTCCGCCGCATGGAGGAAAAGGAAACCGAGAAGCTCCTCAAGATGGACGAGGAACTCAAGGGCCGCGTGATCGGCCAGGACGAGGCGGTGGTCGCCATTTCCAAGGCGCTGCGCCGCTCGCGCGCCGATCTCAAGGACCCGCGCCGCCCGATCGGCTCGTTCCTTTTCCTCGGCCCCACCGGCGTCGGCAAGACCTACCTCGCCCGCAATCTCGCCGAGTTCATGTTCGGCGACGCCGAGGCGCTCATCCAGATCGACATGTCGGAATACATGGAGAAATTCACCTCCAGCCGCCTGATCGGCTCACCGCCGGGCTATGTCGGCTACGAGGAGGGCGGCCAGCTTTCCGAGGCGGTGAGAAGGCGGCCGTATTCGGTCGTGCTCTTCGACGAGGTCGAGAAGGCCCACCCGGACGTGATGAACCTGCTGCTCCAGATCCTAGAGGAAGGCACCATCACTGACTCGCTCGGCCGCAAGATCGATTTCCGCAACACGATCATCATCATGACCTCCAATGTCGGCGCCTCCACCATCAAGCGCCAGACCTCGCTCGGTTTCGGTGCGATGACCGAGGATGAGGCGGACTTCGAGGGCATGAAGGGCAAGATCCTCGAGGAGGCGAAAAAGCACTTCCGCCCCGAGTTCCTCAACCGCCTCGACGACCTCGTCGTCTTCCACATGTTGGAGAAGAAGGACCTCAACCAGATCGTCGATCTCGAGGTGAACAAGCTTGTCAGGCGTCTTGCCGAAAAGGAAATCGTCCTCACCCTCACCACCGAGGCCCGCGATTTCCTCTCGGAAAAAGGTTTCGATCCGTCCTACGGCGCGCGCCCGATGCGCCGCGCGGTCGAACGTTTCCTCGAAGATCCGCTCGCCGAGGCCGTCCTCCGCGGATCGGTCAAATCCGGCGACAGCGTCGCGGTTGTGAAGAAACCCGACGCCGAGGAACTCGAGTTCAATTCCCAACGCAGCCAGACCCAGCAGGAAGCGGGTGTCTGATCCGCCCCTGTGGCGGCGATTCATGACTGTGTATCCTGTCTCGGCCGAAAGACATATCTTCCGTGATTCCCCCTCCCTTGCTGGTCGATTGCGGCAATCGGCGGCGGGCTTGGAGGCCGGCCACCGAATGACAGGCGACGGGCAGCCTGCCCGTGCCACGGTTTCCCCATGAAAAAGGCGGAACCTCGCGCGAGGTTCCGCCTTGATGCACAAAAAAACGCCGGGCCGGTATCAGCCATGCTGGCTGTTGATGTAAGAGATCACGTCGCCCACGGATTGCAGCTTCTCGGCTTCCTCGTCGGGCACTTCAATGTCGAACTCCTCTTCGAATGCCATCACCAATTCAACGGTGTCGAGCGAGTCGGCGCCGAGGTCCTCGACGAATTTGGCTTCCGGCGTGACTTGGTCGGCATTCACGCCGAGCTGGTCGACGATGATGTCCTTGACGCGATCTTCGATGCTTTTGTCTGACATGTGTTGCAGTGGTTGGTGGTTGGCGTTGCGGGTGATTAGCTTGGCACGTGGGGATTTGGCAACCCCGAAAAATGATCCTTGGAGGAAAAGCCTGTGAGGGCTGCAGTCATGAGATTTCCGTCTCGTTGTTCGGTTCGTTTCCAGTGAGTTGGGGCAACGGCGCGTATTCGAGGATTTCACCGGAAAAATTCGCGCGTATCCGTTGCATCAAGCGCTCGGCGGGTTCTCCATCCTCTTTTTTGAAACCACCGTAGGTCAGGCCGTCGAGGCGGATGCGCCCCTTGCCGGATTCCCCATCGTGATCGACGAATGCCAGTCCCTTGGTGTCCCACTTGCGGAGGTCGAGCGTGCGCAGGTCCCCGAACGGCACGCGTTTGCCGTTTGAGCCGGTGAGCGCCTCGCCATCCGCACGGATCGAGCGGCCCATGGTGCGGAGCAGGAAAAACAAGGCAGCCAGCGCCAGTGCCAGGCAGATCCAGAACACGATCCATTGTTCGCGGATCTTGTTGGCCGGGTAGGCTTGCTCCGGGGGATTCGCGCTCAGGCTTTTTTCTCCGGAGTATTCCTCCCACAGTTCTTTCCAGTGCAAGGGTTTCATGCGCTCGTAGTCTTGCAGGATCTCCGGCCATGGCATCGGAAGCTCCACTTCCGCAGGCAGGATCGAGGTGTCATTTGGAAAGGCAACAGTCTGGGCGGAGGCGAATTCCTTCCATCCCCCGGCCGTCAGCCCGCCCTGCTCGTTCTGCTTGGAAAATTCCTTGCTGGCCGCCTCGAAGGTCTTGTGGAGATAGAAAACCAGGTTTTTTTTCCGGTATCCGGTGCTGGCATCCAGATAAAACCAACCGGCGAAGACCGCAAACATCGCAAACATCACCAGAGCCCGGAACTTGAACCACGAAGTGGGCCGGCAGACGATCGGATCGGATGGTGACGGGGTGGGGTTAATCTCGTTCATGAACCTGCCGGAAGATGCCGAACGCTGGCGGTTTGGCAAGCCCAAGAGGAATCCAGGGACTGCGGTAGGTGCCGTGATTTCCACGGATTACGGCTTGTCGCCCGGCAGCGCCGCGATTATCCCAACGAAGTCATGCCAATCGCAACACCTGCCCAATACCGTGCCATGCTCGATGCCGCCCAGCAAGGCGGCTACGCGTATCCCGCGATCAACGTCACCTCCATCGTCACGCTCAATGGCGCGCTGCGCGCCTTCGCCGAGGCCAAGTCCGACGGTATTATCCAGATCTCCACCGGCGGCGGCGAATTCGCCTCCGGAACCGCCGTCAAGGATGCCGCCTTCGGTGCCATCGTGCTCGCCGAGGCCGCCCACCGCCTGGCGGAGAAATACGACGTCCTCATCGCCCTTCACACCGACCACTGCCAGCCGAAGAAAGTGGAAAGCTTCCTGCGCCCGCTGCTGGATGCCTCGCGCGAGCGCATCGCCGCCGGCAAGGGCCCGCTGTTCCAGAGCCACATGCTCGACGCCTCCGAACTCCCGCTCGATGAAAACCTCGAACTCTCCATGAAACTGCTCAAGGAGTGCGTGGAACTCGACATCATTTTGGAAGTCGAGGCCGGCGTCGTCGGCGGCGAGGAGGATGGCCATGACACCTCCGGCGTCGCAGCCGACAAGCTCTACACCACTCCCGGCGACATGCTTGCGGTTTATGAAGCCCTGCAGCCGATCGGTCGCTTCCTGTTCGCCGCCACCTTCGGCAACGTCCACGGTGCCTACAAGCCCGGTGCCGTGAAACTCAAGCCCACGATCCTGCGCGACGGCCAGAAGGCCGTGATGGACAAACACGGCAAGGACGCCGAGATGGACCTCGTCTTCCACGGCGGCTCCGGCTCCGCGCTCGAGGAAATCCGCGAGACCCTCGACTACGGCGTGGTCAAGATGAACATCGATACCGACACCCAATACGCCTTCACCCGCCCGATTGTCACCCACATCTGCCAGAACATCGAGGGCGTGCTCAAGATCGACGGCGAGGTCGGCGACAAGAAGACCTACGATCCCCGGTCCTATCTCAAGAAGGCCGAGGCCAGCCTCTGCGAGCGCATGAAGGTCGCCTGCGACGACCTCCGCTCCACCGGCAACACCATCTGCGGCAAAGTCTGACAACGGAGCGCGGACTTCAGTCCGCCCGTATCCATCAGGAAGCGCCGAGCCCCGGCTTGGCGCGCGCAACCTCAAAGTCGGAATTTCAAAAGCAGGATGGGATCCGG
>JBMTCD010000127.1:0-10684 GCA_049430545.1 Luteolibacter sp. | reverse complement strand
TTACGCGCAGCGCGCCTCGTTCGGGCTGATTCTCTCGGAGGCCACTTCCGTCTGCCCGCAGGGCGTCGGCTATCCGGACACGCCCGGCATTTGGTCGGACGAGCAGGTTGAGGGCTGGCGGCTGGTGACGCACGCGGTGCATGCCGCCGGCGGGCGGATTTTTCTGCAACTCTGGCATGTCGGCCGGGTGTCCGATCCGCTCTATCTGGACGGCGGGTTGCCGGTTTCCGCCAGCGCGGTGAAACCGTCGGGCCACGTCAGCCTGGTGAGGCCGCAGAAGGAATTCGTCACTCCGCGCGCGCTGGAATTGGAGGAAATCCCGGGCGTCGTCGAGGCCTACCGCAAGGGCGCGGAAAACGCGCGCGCCGCCGGTTTCGACGGCGTCGAGATCCACGCGGCGAACGGCTATCTGATCGACCAGTTCCTGCAAGACAGCACCAACCAGCGCGATGACCAATACGGCGGCTCGATTGACAACCGCTGCCGCTTCCTGCTGGAGGTGAGCGATGCCGTGATTTCCGTCTGGGAGGCGGACCGTGTGGGCGTGCACATCGCGCCGCGGGGCGACGCACATGACATGGGCGATTCCGATCCAGCAGCGCTCTTCGGCCATGTCGCAAGTGAACTCGGCAAGCGCCGGATCGCATTCCTGTGCGCCCGCGAGTCGCACGATCATCCCGCTGTGCCGGCGCTCGGGCCGGAGCTGAAAAAACGCTTCGGCGGTGTGTTCATCGCCAATGAAAGTTTCACCGCTGAGAGTGCGGGCGAGGCGGTTTCCTCCGGCGCGGCGGATGCCATCGCCTTCGGCAAGGCCGCCATCGCCAATCCCGACCTGGTCGCACGCATCCGCGCCGGACTGGATTGGAACAAGCCCGACCCGGCGACCTTCTACGGCGGCGGCGTGGAAGGCTACCTGGATTATCCCGTCCTTGAATCCGTTTACTGAAACCACCATGAGCACACCCAAGATCCTCGCCTTCGGCGGCAGCCTGCGCGCCGCTTCCTACAATCACAAACTCGCCGCCATCGCCGCCGGCGGCGCCCGGGGCGCGGGCGCGCAGGTCACGCTGATCCGCCTGCGCGATTTTCCCCTGCCGATTTTCGATCAGGACCTCGAAGACGACAAAGGCATGCCGGAAAATGCCGCCAAGCTGAAAGCCCTCTTCGCGGAGCACGATGGCCTGCTCATCGCTTCGCCTGAATACAACAGCGGCATGACCGCCGCCCTGAAGAACGCCATCGACTGGGTCTCGCGCGCCACCTCGGACGACGAGCCGCCGCTGTCCGCGCTTGCCGGGAAAACCGCCGCCATCCTCGCCTGTTCGCCCGGTGGGCTCGGTGGCAGCCGTGGTCTCGCGCAGCTCCGCACGTTTCTGGAAAATATCCGCGTCACCGTCCTGCCGGGGCAACTGAGCATCCCGAAGGTCCACGAAATCATGGACGACGACGGTGAGCTTGCCGATGCGGGCTTGCGCGAGCAGGTGCTGGATCTGGGTGCCGCGCTGGCGCGCAAACTCGCCGAACCGGGGTCCTGAGCGGATTGTTTTCGCGATGGTCTTTTGCCTTGCAGCCATCGGGCCGGCCGTTAGTCTCGCGCCTCAGACCCGCACAAGGCGTGCCGGTCGCCCATTCACCAAACCTGAGCAATCCATGAAAATCGCCCTCATTGCCGCCGCTGTCGCATTCGCCGCCGCTTCCTGCTGCCCCAGCACGCCCGCTCCCACCCAGCCCACCTACGTCGCACCCAGCAAGTAATTGATTTTGGCCCGCGGGCCTGACACATCCATCCAATCACCCCAACTTCCACTCCCATGATCCGCCTCGTTTGCATTTTCACCGCTTCCGCCTTCGCGCTCTTGGCCGCCTCCTGCTGCTGCACCAGTGATTCAAAGCCACCCGGCCTGCGTTCGCTGCCGAAATTCCAGGAAATCCAAGTCGAGCAACCGGCACCCTCGCCTGTGGTCGAGGCGACGAAGTAAGGCTCCGGCCGGTAACGGAATCCCGAACCAAGCGCCCACCCGTTCCGCGGGCGGGCGCTTTTTCATTGCCGCGACCACCTTGTGCGAATGCGCGCCAGATTTTTCTCGTCCTGCGCCGAACGCCCGCGCACCCTCCCGCCGCCATGCTCAAGGCCGGAATCGTAGGACTGCCAAACGTCGGGAAATCCACCCTCTTCAATGCCGTCACCCGCACCCGCAAGGCGGAGGCGGCGAACTATCCCTTCTGCACCATCGACCCCAACGTCGGCATCGTCACGGTGCCCGATCCGCGGCTGGCCGCGCTTGCCAAGATCTCCAACTCACAGAAGACCGTCCCCACCGCCATCGAGTTCGTGGACATCGCCGGGCTGGTCAAGGGCGCGTCTGAAGGTGCCGGGCTCGGCAACCAGTTCCTCGCCAACATCCGCGAAACCGACGCCATCGTGCAGGTCGTCCGCTGCTTCGAGAACGACGACATCATCCACGAACTCGGCGCCGTCGATCCGGTGCGCGACATCGAGATCATCAATGCCGAACTGATCCTGGCCGATATCGCCGCGCTCGAAAAACGCCGCTCGTCCCGCGAGAAGAAGGCCAAGGGTGGCGACAAGGAATCGAAGAAGGAAGTGGAACTCATCGACATCATCCTGCCGCATCTCAACCAGGGAAAACCGGCGCTCACCCTCCAGTTCAGCGACGAGGACGCGGCCATCGTGCGCGATTTCTTCCTGCTCTCAATGAAGCGCACGATCTACGCCTGCAACGTCGCCGAGAACGAGATCGCCGCCGCCACCGAAAACCCGGATTCGCACCCGCTGGTCGCCAAGGTCCGCAAGTTCGCCGCCGAGCACAGCGGCTCGGAAGCGGTCGTCATTTCCGCGCGCATCGAGGAAGAACTCAGCGAACTCCCGCCTGACGAAGCCGCCGAGTTTCTGGCCGAGATGGGCGTCTCCGACTCCGGCGTCTCCGCACTGATCCGTGCCGTCTATCATTTATTGGGTCTCCGCACCTATCTCACCACCGGCCCGCAGGAATCCCGTGCCTGGACCATCCACGCCGGCGACAAGGCCCCGGCCGCCGCCGGCGTGATCCACACCGATTTCGAGCGCGGCTTCATCGCCGCGGAGGTCGTTCATTTCGACGACCTCGTCTCCCTCGGCTCGAAAAACGCCGCCAAGGAAGCCGGCAAGCTCCGCATCGAAGGCAAGGAATACACCGTCAAGGACGGCGACGTGATCGAGTTCCGCTTCAACGTCAGCAAGTGACGGAGCGCGGACTTCAGTCCGCCGGGGCGAAACCCCCAAATTTGACGGTTGGCTGGGAAACCAGCAAACTTGCACCATGAAAACCACCTTCGAACTGCCTGCCGATCTCTTGCGGGCGGTGAAAATCCGGGCCGTCCACGATCACGGAAGCCCCTTGAAGTTCGGTGAAACGAAATTCACCGGCCGGCTGGATTGATGGCGATTCACTCCTGAAGCCAGGTCTTGGGCCGGTAAACCAGCGCGTAAGGCACGAAACACACGGCTGTGCCTAGCATCAGCCAGGTGAAGAACCGGAAATACGCGGTGCCATGCAGTTTCGTCTGACCGCCCACGAAGGCCTTGGTTTCGACCGGCCCACCCGTGCCGGCGGACTCTTTCATTTGGTTCATGCCGAGTTCCTTTTTGCGCCGCTCCAGCCATGTCTCGGAGGGGCGCAGCCGGTCGGTCCAGGAGGCTTTTGCGGCACGTTCCGGCTCGGCCACGGTGATGATATATCCCATGTCCCAGCGGGTGTCGGGCTTGCGGTCGGGGCCGTTGGAAATAAGGCGTGCGGTCCGGTCGTTGAGCCGCTCGTAGCGGATCGGGTTGCCCCACGGGTCGTCGCCGAGCGTGCCGCCGAAGGATGCGGTGAGTCGTTCGGGCCGGGGAAAGCCGTCAGCGCCGAAAGTGGTGGTGAATACACGCAGCAGTTGAGCGAACGATTCGCATTCCGGCAGTTCGAAGCCGGTCGCCACGCCGTCCTTGAGCCGCGCGACGATGTCGTCATCCGTGCCGGTGGTTCCGTCGTATCCGGGCAGCACGATGGTGCGCGGGTCCTTGCGCCAGTCGGCCGGCAGTTTCAGCACCGCCTGCTCCATTTGGATTGCGGCGGCGTCCGGGATCTGGATGAACGTGTTGACGCCGGCGACGAGGAAATTCCCGATGGCGACCGCCCCGAGATAGAAGCACATGATGAGGGATTTCATGGTCCGCGGCGCCTGGGTGTAGGCGTATTCGAGCGCGACGATGGAAACCATCACCTCGGAGGCGGTGAGCAGGCCGTAGGCGAGGATCTGCCATGAAATGCTCGGCCGCGCGCCGCCCTCGATCCATTGCTGGATGAGGGTGACCAGTGCGAACGAGCTTGCCATCACGAACAGGCCCAGCCCGATTTTGCGCCGCGGTGTGAGTGTCCACACCTTGCCCAGCAGCGGATACAGGCCGTAGGAGAACAGTGGAATGAAGGTCAGCACGAACACCGAGTTCAAGGACTGGATCTGCGAGGGCAGCCACTCGAAGCCGAGGAAATTGCGGTCCATGTCCTGCGACTGGAAAATCCACGTCGATCCGGTCTGGTCGAAGAGCGCCCAGAACATCGCCACGAACAGATAGAGCGGCAGAAGCTTGAGCATCACCTTCCAGCCACCGCCCGAGACAATCTCGCGCACGAAGCCCTTGCCTGCGGCCGGCACGTGGATGAAGCGCTTGCGTCCCAGCCAGAAGACCAGCGTGGCGATGGCCATCAGCACGCCGGGCACGCCAAAGGCCCAGTGCGGTCCATGCCACTCCAGCAACCACGGCGTGAGCATCATCGAGACGAAGGCGCCGATGTTGATGGAAAAGTAGAACCAATTGAAGATGCGCGGCAGCAGGTGCGCGTTGCGGGCGCCGAACTGGTCGCCGACGTGGGCGGAAACGCAGGGTTTGATGCCGCCGGAGCCGAGCGCGATCAGTCCCAGCCCGGCCATCAGCCACCACGGCGAATTCCCGAAGGCCCCCATGCAGGCGAGGGCCGCGTGGCCGGCGCAATAGACCAGGGAAAGCGCGACGATGGTGCGGTATTTGCCGAGGAAAACATCCGCCAGCAGCGCGCCAAGCAAGGGTGTCAGATAGACCGCGCCATTGAACAAATGCACCCGCGCGGTGGCCTCCGCCTCGTTCATCGCGGAGGGCCCGCTGCCGTCCATCAGATGCAGGTATTGCACCATGAAGACCGCCAGCACCGCCTTCATGCCGTAGAACGAAAACCGCTCCGCGGCTTCGTTTCCAATGATGTGTGGCACGCCCGGCGGCATGCCCTCAAGGTCTGCGGGAGAGGTGCGGTAGGACATATGCATGGCGTCGGGGTTTTCAGCTTGGCATCAGATCGATTCCAAACCGTCGCAGAACGGCCACGGTGAGCCAGAACAACCCGGCGGTGAACAGGCAGTTTGCCGCCAGCGAAACCCAAAAACCATAACCCTGCCGCAGCATCCACGGCAGGATCAGGAACATCGGCAGCGTTGGCAGCACGAACCAGAAAGTGCCTTCCGCGTGGTTTGCGATTCTCTGCGGCGACTGACCTCCTTGCTGCATCCAAACCATCGCCACCAGCGAAGTCACGGGCAGCGCGATGAGCAGCGCGGAGAGCCGGTCACTGAACAGTTGGACCTTGTTGACCACCACGATGATCGCCGCGCTGAGCAACAGCTTCACCAAGTCGGATGGCGTGAACGAAACGATCTGCTGCCAAGGGATGCGGGACATGGCCGCGGATTCTTCACTGGCTGACCAGACTTGGCAATTCCATGTTGCCGTCTTCCTCAGAGGGCGGCGGCATTTCCGGCTTGCGGGAAACATCCACGAGGTAGTCGTCCATGAGCCAGTTGCGGCCCAAAAGAAGCGGGTAGGTGAGGCTGGAGCGGTTGTTCAGGTTGACCAGCACCCTCTTGCTCTCGCCCTCGTGGTTGAGATTCATTTCGACAAACACCCGCTGCTTGCTTCCGCCCGAGTTGCGCACCGTGCCCGTCCGCGCCAATGGCAGCCTCAGCGGCACCCGCGAGCCGTCGCGGTTGACCGCCACGAAATCCACCATCCCGTCAGTGACCCGCACATCCTCGGCGTGCAGCGAGGTGGTGGCCGCGCCGGTATCCACCCGGGCAAGGAATTCCATGGCGGTTTCCTCGATGCCCACCCGCGCCGTTTGGCCGATCACGCGCTTGGTCGAATCCGTGGAGGATGGCGTGCGGAGCCACCCGGCCGCCAATGCGCAAGCCGCAATCAGCAGGAAAAGACGCTTTCGGTTCATCTGGCGCGTTTTACCGCGGTGCGCATCACGGTCTTTCGGTTTTCCTTACTGTGTGGGTGGATTTCCCGCGCTTTCCCCTTTTCAGCCGGCGGCATCCGCTGTTGCTTGAGCGCGCACATGCGCTGTTTCTACTCGCAGGAACTGGAGCTTGAACTGCCGTCGGGGCACCCGTTTCCGATGGAGAAATTCCGCGTTTCCAAGGATATGCTGCTTGAGGGTGGCATCTTGCGCGCCGAGGAAATCATCGAGGTCCGCGCGGCGGACGTGCATCTTCTCAACCGCGTGCACGAGCCGGAATACGTGCGCCGGATCGAGTCCGGGTTGCTCGACCGCAAGGAGCAGATCCTGCTCGGGCTGCCGGCCACTCCGCGCCTTTTCACGCGCAGCGCGATCGAGGTGGAGGCCACCCGGCTTGCCTGCCATGCCGCGCTGGCCGAGGGCGTCGGCGTCTGCCTCGCCGGCGGCACGCACCATGCCTTCCGTGAACACGGCGAGGGCTACTGCGTCTTCAACGACGTGGCCATCGCCATCCGCGACCTCCAGATCAAGCAGCCGAACATCCGCATCATGGTCGTGGACACCGACGCCCACCAGGGCAACGGCACCGCCTCATTGCTCGCCGGCGACCCGCGCGTCTTCACCTACTCGATCCACGTCGGCCGGAATTATCCGACAAAAAAAACCACCAGCTCGCTCGACATCGAGACGGTCCGCTATGTCGAGGGCGAAATGTATCTGCACCAGCTCTTCACCAGCCTGGCCAACGCACTCGACGCGTTTTCGCCGGATCTCGTGATCTGGATTTCCGGCGCGGACAACCACCGCAACGACCGCTTCGGCCAAATGCATCTTTCGCTCAAGGACATCCAGCGCCGCGCCGAGGTGTTGCTGGGCGCCTTCATCCGCAACCGCATCCCGGTGGCCGTGCTCTACGGCGGCGGCTACAACCGCGAGCCGCAGTTCACCGCCAAGCTCCACCGCAACACCATCGCCACCGCCAAGAAACTCGCCACGCAATTCCGTGGGCTGTGAGCGGCGCCATCTGTCGGCTTTGAATTTGCAAGGATCGATTAAAGGATCATGTTGACACTATTCACACGAAACAAATCCAGCGGCGATGCTGTGACCATCCAAGCTCATGCTCCTGAAAAAAACCGTCTGCGCAGTGGTGCGGTGGTTTCAGATCTCCATTTGTTCGCGCATCGCTCGGACGGCCAGCGGTTGTTTGAGGAATTCGAGGATGTTTCCGGCGACGTCGATGATCTGGTTCTCAATGGAGACACCTTCGACTTTCGCTGGAGCAGGCTGCCGTCCGAAACGGCCACATTGGACGCCGCAATGAACTGGCTCGATACATTGCTTTCGCGGAGACCACGGCGGCGGGTGCATTTCCTGTTGGGCAATCACGATTGTGTGGGTGCCTTTCACCAACGGCTTGAAAGGTTTGCGGAAACTCACCCGGGACTGTGCTGCTATGAACATCGGTTGAGGTTGGGAACTTGCCTCTTTCTCCACGGGGATTGTGCCAACCGCCGCATGGACGGTGCCGACTTGGCAAGATACCGGAACACTTGGAGACGCGACCTTCGGCGGCCCGCAGTCGCGGCGGCCGCCTATCAGGCGGTCGATTCGCTGGGGTTGAGCCAGCGTTTCCATGATTGGTATTTTCCTCCGGAAAGAACAGTCGAACGGGTTGCCCATCACCTTGACCATGTCATGCCCGGCTGGACCCGTCAGATCGGGAACTGCTACTTCGGCCACACCCACCGCCCTTTCCGTGACCGTATCCATCAGGGTGTGCGCTTCCACAACACCGGATCCGCGATCCGTGGGATGGGTTTTCTGCCGCTTTTTTTCGGATGGGATCCCACTCAAGCCCGCCAAGCGAACCAATGAAGGAAAAAGTCACTTGTTACTCGGGCGGCGAAGGCCGGTTCATGGACTGGTCGCAACGTTTTCGTGGCGACTTGCTTCGACCGCTGCTTAGCGGCTTGGCAGGTCTTGGTTGTCGTGCCAACCACATCACTTTTCTGTCTCTGCTGGCAGGCATCGGGTTTTGTCCGGCGGTATTGCTTGGGCATCAGTGGCTCGCGTTGGGCCTCTTGTTCCTGCATGTTTTGCTGGACGGTCTGGACGGGCCATTGGCGCGATTCCGGGGGCAAGCCTCCAACCGCGGGTCCTTCACCGACACCATGGCAGACCAGTTGGTGGTCACGTTCAGCATGCTCGCGATGATCCAAGGCGGCCATGCCGGTGCCTGGCCCGGCGGACTGTATGTGTTCTTCTATGCGGTTGTGGTTGGCTTCGCATTGGTCCGCAACGCACTCGCCGCCCCCTATTCATGGCTGTTCCGTCCCCGCTTCGTCATCTTTGCCTGGTATGCCGTCGAGTTTTTCCTGTTGCCGGGGTCGCTCGACCACGTGCTTTGGGCGGCAACCTGCGTGCTCGCACTGAAGGCCTTCACGGGATTCGTCAAGATCCGCCGCAGAATCTGACATCCCCTGGATTGGTGATGTGGCGCTACAATATAATATCGAGCAAGGGTCGTCCGGTTTTCGGTTGAGGCGCGGCACGGTTCTTCGATTTGACAACTTGCATCGGCAGCGGCTCACATGCGAGGTCGGCAATGTTCTTGTTGTTTGTTCGTGACTGTGGATTCAAGCTGACATGGCATGATACGGGATCAAAAACTTGCTGCCTCGGCCGCCCGCTGGCATCAGCTCGAGGTGTCCGAGGCCGCGCGGTTGCTGCAAAGCGACCTGCGGCAAGGACTGACGTCCGGCGAGGCCGCCGCGCGTCTGGAAAGATACGGGCCAAACGCAGTGACCGCGCGTCCGGGCAAACCGGTGTGGTTCCGTTTCCTGCTCCAGTTCCACCAACCGCTCATCTACATCCTGCTGGCCGCCGCAGCAGTCACCGCGGCGCTCGCCGAGTGGGTCGATAGCGGCGTGATCTTCGGCGTGGTGCTGGTCAATGCGGTGGTTGGATTCATCCAGGAAAACCGTGCCGAAAAAGCGATCGAAGCGCTCACCCGGATGGTCACCACCGAGGCCACCGTGCGCCGCGGCGGGCGCAAGCTGCGAATTCCATCCTCCGGGCTCGTGCCCGGCGACGTGGTCCTCCTGCAAGCCGGCGACCGCGTGCCTGCGGACCTGCGCCTGTTCGAAACACGCAACCTGCATTGCGACGAATCCGCACTCACCGGCGAATCGCTGCCGGTCGCGAAATCCACCAAGCGGCTCGGTCAAGACATCGCGCTCGCCGACCGGAAAAACCAGGCGTTTGCCGGCACCCTGGTCACCGGCGGGCAGGCGGCCGGGCTTGTCTGGGCCACCGGCGACCATACCGAGACCGGCCGGATCGCGTGGCTGATTTCCGAGGCGGTGGACATTTCCACGCCGCTCACACGCAAGATCGCGCGTTTCAGCAAGCTGCTGCTATGGGTGATTCTCGCGCTCGCTGCCCTGACCTTTGCGGTGGGCGTGACTCGCGGCGAGGCTGCGGTGGAAATGTTCATGGCGGCCGTCGCCCTCGCGGTGGGGGCGATTCCGGAAGGCTTGCCCGCGGCGGTCACCATCGTGCTGGCAGCCGGCGTTTCGCGGATGGCCGCACGGCGCGCGATCATCCGCAAGCTGCCCGCGGTCGAGACGCTGGGCAGCACCACCGTGATTTGCACCGACAAGACCGGCACCCTCACGGAAAACCAGATGACCGTGCAGGCCATCCACGCGGGTGGACGGAGCTATCGGGTCACCGGCGGCGGTTACCATCCCGAGGGAGAGATCATCCATCAGGAAAAACCCATCGATCCCGACGTTCATCCGGCCCTGCTCGAATGCCTGCGCGCCGGAGTGTTGTGCAACGACGCGGAACTGTTCTTGGAGGACGGCCGCCAGCGCATCCAGGGCGATCCCACCGAGGCCGCGCTGCTGGTTTCCGCCGCCAAGGCCGGGCTGGTCCATGCGGAAACGACGGAGGAGGCGCCGCTCATCGACATGATTCCCTTCGAGTCCGAACACATGTTCCGCGCCACCCTGCATGGCGGCGGCGGCGATGGATCAATGCGGGTGATTTACAAGGTGGGCGCGGTCGAACGGCTGCTGGAACGTTGCGACGACATGCTCGGCGCGGATGGAAATGTGATGCCACTGGAGCTTGCGGCGGTCCGCGACGAAGTCGAAAGGATGGCGTCGCTGGGCCTGCGCGTGCTTGCCTTCGCGCGGCTGCACGCGCCACCGGATCAAGACACGCTGGAACACGAACACTTGCGTGGCGGTCTCACGTTTCTCGGTTTGCAGGGCATGATCGACCCGCCGCGCAAGGAGGTCATCCAGGCGGTGGCGGACTGCCGCAGGGCGGGCATCAATCTCAAGATGATCACCGGCGACCATGCG
>JBMTCD010000126.1:0-10653 GCA_049430545.1 Luteolibacter sp. | reverse complement strand
CGAGGTTTTCCTGCACCGCTCTTCCGGCGAACTTGGAACGGGTGCCCGGCGTGTTCACATTGCCGCGCTTGGCGCGCATTTCCTCCACGCTGTCGTCGTCCACGTAGGCGAGGCCCTGTTCGATGAGATGCACCGCGCAGTCGTAAAAGAACTGGAAGTAATCGCTGGCGAAATACAGGTGTTCGCCCCAATCGAAACCGAGCCACTCGACGTCCTCCTTGATGCTCTCGACATACTCGGTTTCCTCCTTCTCCGGGTTGGTGTCGTCGAAGCGCAGGTGGCAGCGCGCGCCGGTGGCGGTGTTTTCCCGCGCGATGCCGAAGTTCAGGCAAATCGCCTTGGCATGGCCGATGTGCAGGTAGCCGTTCGGCTCCGGCGGGAAGCGCGTGATGGTCGTGGCGTGTTTGCCTGAGGCGAGATCCCCGGCGATGATCTCGCGGATGAAGTCGAGGTATGGTGCTGGGTCGGACATGAGAGAAAGTGTTAGAGATTTGTCGGATCGGACGGATCGGACGGATCGGACGGATTGGTCGGATTGGTCGGATTGGTCGGATCAAACCGCCAGTTCCTTGAGCAGCGCCTGGTTCAGGCGGATGCCGGCCTCGAAGTTCTCGACGGGGAAGTTTTCGTTGGGCGCGTGGATTTGGGCGTCGGGCAGGGCGAGGCCGAGCAACAAGGTGTCCGCACCGAGGATGTCGCGGAAGGTCTGGACGATCGGGATGCTGCCGCCTTCGCGGATGAGCACCGGCTCGGCATCGAAGGCGGCGCGCAGGGCGGCTTGCGCGGCCTTGCCGAACCTGGAGTGCGGATCGGCGAGGTAGGGTTTGCCGTCGTGGCCGTGGGTGAGCTCGATGTTCACGCCCGGCGGGCAGTGCGTTTCGAGATGTTGTTTCACCTTCCGCATGATGTCGGCGGGTTCCTGGTCGGGCACGAGGCGGAACGAGAGTTTCACAAAGGCCTCGGCGGGCAGGACGGTCTTCGATCCCTCGCCCTGATAGCCGCCGCCGATGCCGTTCACTTCGGCGGTTGGCCGCGCCCACACGCGCTCGGCGGAGGTGTAGCCGGGTTCGCCGAAGAGGCCGGGCGAACCGGTCACCTTGAGGAAATCCGCATCGCCCATGCCGGGCACGCGCGACCACATTTCGCGCTCCCAGTTTTCCAGCGGGCGGACGTCGTCATAAAATCCATCGATCGCGATCCGACCGTCGGCATGGTGCAGGCTGGCGACGAGCCGCGCGATGGCGGCGGCGGGATTGGCCACGGCACCGCCGAACAGGCCGGAGTGGAGATCGCCTTTCGGCCCGCGCAGGATGGCTTCGCAGCAAGTGATGCCGCGCAGGCCGTAGCCGAGGGTCGGCACGCCGGGCGCGACCATGCCGGTGTCCGAAATGGCGATCACGTCGCAGCGCAGTGCCTCGCGCTGGGTTGTTAGAAACGGCGCGAGGTTCGGACTGCCGATTTCCTCCTCGCCTTCGAAGAGGAAGATCAGGTTCACGGGCAGTTCGCCTTGCTTGCGCAGGATTTCCTCCACGCCGAGCACGTGGGCGAGCATCTGGCCCTTGTTGTCGGTGGCGCCGCGCGCCCAGATGCGGCCGTCGCGGATCTCGGGCTCGAACGGATCGCTGTGCCATAACTCCAGCGGATCGACCGGCTGGACATCGTAGTGGCCGTAGATCATGACCGTGCGGCGGCCGGCGACATGCATGTTGCGCGCCACGACCACGGGGTGGCGCGGCGTTTCATGCAATTCCACGTCCAGGTGGATCGCGCGGAGTTTGGCGCACAGCCAATCGGCGCAATCGCGCACGTCCTTCGCGCGGTTGGAATCGGTGGAAACGCTGGCGAAGCGGAGAAACGAAAACAGGTCCTCAAGTGCGGGGTTCACGCGGCGGATGATTCCGGCGGCGACGCGCGCCCGCAAGGCGATTTCCTCGGTGAAAACCGCCGCGCCAGCAAAACCACGCCGGCGAGGCCGGCCGGCACTCCCACACCGAGCACCAAGGTCCACGGGATCGGGACGTCCATTTTGAAATGCATCACCTGCGGCGACTTCACCGCGTCTGCCAGCGGCGTATCCCAAACCAGGGTGCGGCCATCGTTTTCCAAACGCGCCGCATTGGACGCCTTGGCGGGGGAGGGGAGGTGGATGATGGTGACGAGCCGGCCGTCGAGACGCGAGGCGGGCAGCAGCGAAACGCCGGGAATCGCCCGGCCCGGATCGCTGCGGCGGGTGTAGGAAAGTTCACGGCCGCGCAGCGAAACGTCCATCTGGCCGGTGAGATGCGTCACGGCCGACGGAAGTTCGCGCACCGCCGGATTGTCCGCGAAATCGGCCAGGTCCAACGCCGAGTTGAAGCGGAACGCGACCGCCACCTCGGCCCGCTCGCCATTCACCGTCACCCCGTGGCGGGTCGGCTCGATGCCCGGGATTTTCTCGAGGAACGAATCGATCATGCGCTCGACACCGGCCTCGCCGCCATGCAGGCGCAGCGCTGCGGCGGGCAAGGTGAAGCTCATTTCGCCTCGGCCACCGCCGCGTGCGTCGATCCAGTATTCCTCATGGCTGTCCACGCAGGACGACGACAGGACCGCCGCCGCCATCACGGTGAGGAAAACCGAAGCGCGGAAAACATTCATGGCATCGCGTCGGCGGGTGGCTCCGCGAACAAGGCGGGAAGGTCCGGCAGGTCGGCGGCGGTTTTCGCGCGCTGCGACGCGATGATCCGGCCGTGGCGGAACAGGAATGCCCCCGGCATCTGCAAGCCATCGCCGGCCAGGTGGCCGACGCCGCAGCCCTTGAAGATCGATAGCGCGCCCAGCCACCAGACGCGCGGGCCGAAGAGCTCCATCAATCCGCCACGCCCGAGGCCGAAGGCGCGGTAGAGTTCGCATTTCGGATCGGCGATGCGGGTGACGTCGTCGTGGCCGCCGAGATAGCGCAGTTCCTCGCCGCTCTTGAGCATGTGGACGAGCACCAGCTCGCCGCCGCGCGCCTGCGCTTCCTGTTGGAGATGCTCGAGCCCGCGGAGGATCTGCCGGGTGAAGGTGCAGCCGAAGTGGCGGAGGAAAACCATCACCAGCAGCCTGGAATCGGAAGCCTCATCGAGGGTTTCGCCCGTGGACAGGCGGAATGGGGCGATGGCGTTTCCGGGCGGCGCGTCGTTTTCCCTGGCGCCGCCGCCGATGCCGATCCTGCGCCGCGCGGCACACTGTTGACTCTTGCAACCGAACATTCCGCGCATCTTATGCGGCAAGCGCCACCGCGCAAGTGGGCGATTGCCGCGAATCCACTCGATTTCGCCATCCGGCGGATTTTCTGCTTGGATGCCGTGAAAACGCGGCGAAAAGCTCGTCCGCATCGCCGCACCACGATTTTTCCATGACTTTTGCCACCATCGCACTCTTGATTCTTGGACTCGTTTTCCTCATCGGCGGTGCCGAGTTGTTGGTGCGCGGGGCCGCCCGCCTGGCCGTGGCCGCCGGGATTTCCTCGTTGGTGGTCGGGCTCACCGTGGTCGCCTTCGGCACCAGTTCGCCGGAACTTGCCGTCAGCGTCATGTCCGCCTACAAGGACCAGGCCGACCTCGCCGTGGGCAACGTGGTCGGCAGCAACATTTTCAACGTGCTCGTCATCCTCGGTCTCGCCGCGGTGGTGGTGCCGCTCGTCGTGGCGCAACAACTCGTGCGTTTCGACGTGCCGTTCATGATCTTCGTCTCGTTGCTGGTCGTGCCGCTGGGCCTCGATGGAACAATCGGCCGGCTCGATGGCATGCTGCTTTTCGCCGGAGTTTTGGCCTACACCATTTTCCTGATTCGCCAGAGCCGGCGCGAGAGCAGTGCAGAGGTGAAGGCCGAGTACGAAAGCGAGTTCGGCTCCAAGGATTCGGGAAATTGGATCAAAAACGTCGCCCTGGTCGCGGTCGGTGTCGCCGGGCTGGTGCTCGGCTCGAAGTGGCTGGTGGACGGAGCCGTGGCCATCGCGCGCGCCTATCAGGTTTCCGAACTCGTCATCGGCCTCACCATCATCGCCGCCGGCACCTCGATGCCGGAAGTCGCCACTTCGGTGGTGGCCGCCATCCGCGGCGAGCGCGACATCGCCGTCGGCAACGCGGTGGGCAGCAACATCTTCAACATCCTCTGCGTGCTCGGCCTCAGCTCGATCGTCTCGCCCTCCGGCATCGCCGTTTCCAAGGCCGCCATGCGTTTCGACATTCCGGTCATGATCGCCGTCGCCATCGCCTGCCTGCCGGTGTTTTTCTCCGGCTACCGGATCAGCCGCGGCAATGGTTTGCTGTTTCTCGGAATGTATCTTTTCTATCTGGGCTATCTGCTTCTGCACTCCACCGGCCACGAGTTGTTGGAGACCTACCGCGATGCGATGGTCTGGTTCGTGCTGCCGATCATCGTGCTGACTCTCGTGGGCATTGGTTTGCAGGCCTTGCGCACCCAAGGGCTTGGTGGCGGGCCGTCAGCCGGCAAGCAATGATATCCTGCCGAAGCGGCGAGGCCCTGCGTGGCCGGCGCTCATTTTCCTCTTTCGCATCGTCGCCGCACCGGCGAGTTTCCGCCATGCGCTACACCGAACGACTCACCCGACGCATCGCAAAAACCGGCTCCCGCCTCTGCGTCGGACTCGACCCTCGGCCCGGCAACGGCGGGGCATCCGGTGCCCGCGATTTCCTCGCCCGCGTGATCGGCGAAACCGCCGCCTGGGCCGCCGCCTTCAAGCCGAACATGGCCTACTTTGAAGCCATGGGCATCGAGGGCATCCGCGTGCTCGAGGAATTGCTCGCCCTGATCCCCGAGGAAGTGCCCGTCATCCTCGACGCCAAACGCAGCGATATTGGCGAGACCCAGAAATACTATGCCCAGGGATACTTCGCCGGCTGGAATGTCGATGCCGTGACGCTCAATCCCTTTCTCGGCTACGATTCCATCGAGCCCTTCCTCGATTGGGAGGGCAAGGCGGTCTATCTGCTCGCCGTCACGTCAAACGCCGGATCCGCCGATTTCCAGCGGCAGAAACTCGCCGACGGCCGTGAGGTCTTCCAACTCGTCACCGACCTCGGTGCGCGCGCCTTGGAGGAAAAACGCAAGTCCGACGTCGGCTACGTCGTCGGCCTGACCAACGCCGGCGAGGTGCTTGGGAAAATCCCCGACGCGCCCTTGCTCGTGCCAGGTCTTGGCGCGCAGGGCGGCGACCTCGCCGCACTCGCCGGTGCCGCCCGCAGCGCGCCCGACGTCATCAACGTCTCCCGCGGCATCCTCTATGCCGGTGACGACCTCGGCTTCGGTGCCCGTGCCCGCAAGTGGATGGAAAAAATCGCCGCCATCCACCCGCCATGAAAAACCTGTCGGTCAAGGGTGAAGCGTGACGCAGCGGCGGAACAGTTCGTCTTGCGCATGTGATGGCGGTGAGATGGTCGCCTAGGCTGAAAACCGGCATCCCAAGCCGCAGGGCTCATCCCCGGACTTGACAGGGTTTCGCTCCGGTTTCATACGTCTTGTCACACGCGACTCAAATCATTGCGTGAGTTGCAAAAAAGCCCCTGCCAAAGCCGCCTCACATGAGTCTTCACGCCCAACTCAGCCCCGAAGCCCAGGCCCGTCTGCTGCGCCAGCGCCGGAATTCCACCATTTCCTCGATCGCCATCGCCATACTCACCGTGGCGCTCATCGCCTTGGTGCTTGGGATTTTCCTCTTGCCATCGCTGACCCAGGAAACGCCCACCATCGTCACTTACAAGGCGACACTCGATGAGGAAGTCCAGCAGGAAGAGAAGAAGACCCAGACCAAGATCCAGCGCAAGCCGACGCCGGCGGCCAGCGCCCGCACCAAGGTGCTGGTGGCTAATACCGTCTCGCCCACCGCGATCCAGGTGCCGGATGTGGATGTCACCACCCCGTCGCTCGATTTCGGCGACATGGACCTCGGCAGCAACTGGGGCGGCGGCGGCGGTCTCGGCGGCGGTTTTGTCAATGTGCCCGCCAGCATGAAAAAACGCTGCTCGCCCGAAGACCGGCTGGCGCGGCTCAACGAGACCGGCGGCACCCCCGAATGCGAGGCTGCCGTGGAACGGGGACTCGAATACCTCCAGAAAACCCAGAATCCCGACGGGTCTTGGGAAGGTGGCAACAAGAGCGCCATGACCGGCCTTGCCCTGCTTTGCTACCTTGGCCGCTGCGAAACCCCGCTGTCCGTCAAATATGGCGACACCGTGCTCAAGGCCATCACCTTCCTCGTCAACCTCGGCATGCAAAACGAAGGCCGGCTCATCCAGAAAGGTGGCGAAGCCACCAATTCATGGTGCTACGAGCACGCCATCGCCACCTACGCACTGGGCGAGGCCAGCACCTTCTGCAAGCAGGCCAATATCGATGTGCCCAATCTGTTCGAAGTCACCCGCCAGGCCGGACAATTCATCATTGATCACCAGAATGACAACGGCGGCTGGGCCTACGCATACCAAACCAAGGGTGGCCACACCGACCTCTCGGTGGTCGCTTGGCAGCTTCAGGCGCTCAAGGCCTGCGACCACAGCGGTCTCGCTTTCAAGAACATGCGCAAGGCCGTGTCCCGCGGTCTGGAATATGTGGAACAACGCCAGGGAGATTCCGGCGGATTCGCCTACACCGGCCAAGCCAACGGCAGCGGCAAATATTTCAACCTCACCGGTGCCGGCCTGCTTTGCCTTCAGATTTGGAACGAATCCACCGGCTCGTCCGCCCGCAAGGCGGCCAAATACCTCCGCGAAAACACCAAGTTCAAATATGACGAGGCAAGCCACGCCAGCGACCTCTACTGCCACTACTACGAGGCGCAGGCGATGATGAACCGCGGCGGGGCGGACTGGCGGCTCTACAACAAGAACTTCCGCGACGAAGTGCTCGCTGCCCAGGAGTCCGACGGCTCGTTCAAATTGCCCGGCGAGGCCAAGCACCAGACGAACCGGGTGCACTATCGCACCTGCCTCAATATCCTGATGCTCGAGGTCTATTACCGTTTCCTGCCCGGCACCGGCTCGGCGGGCTGAGTCCCCGCAACGCAGCGGTGGGCACCCGGAAGCCGTCATTTTTTGCCAAGCGGCATGCCCTTCCGGATTGCCTTGCCAGATGCCCTTGTCCATGGTCCTCCTCCGCCCATGGCCATCGAGACACCCACCGCTGCCTCACCCTCCACCAAACCCGTCGATCTCCAACAACGCGCGGAAAAAATCGATGACGTGACCCGTGCGCTGCCCCACGCGCTCGGGCCGGAAAAAAGCCTGCTCTCCTCGATGCTGCAGGACCCGCAGGAATACATCGGCGTCGCCATCGAGGAAAAACTCACCGCCGGGCACTTCTACGTGCCGGCCCACTCGGCGCTGTTCGGCTTCCTCATCGAGCTTTTCGAGTCCGGCCAGGAGGTCGAACTCGTCTCGCTCGTCCAGCGTCTGCTCGACCGCGGGCTACTCGACCGGGTCGGAGGCCCGGCCGCCATCACCGATCTTTACACCTACGCGCCCAGCCCGGGGCATTTCCGCCATCACCTCCAGTTGGTGAAGGACAAATATGTGCTGCGATCCATCATCCAGCACTCGAACGAGGCGATCGCCGAGGCCTATGACGCGCCCGATGAAGTGGCCTCCCTGCTCGACACCGTCGAGCAACGCATCCTGGCCATCCGCGAGGGCTCGGAAACCAACAAGGCACCTACCCTGCGCCAGACCGTCGAGGAGGTCATGGACCAGTTCCAGGCGCTGCTCAGCGGCGAGCGCGGCGCGCAGGGCCTGTCCACCGGCTTCGAGGAACTCGACCGCATGAGCAACGGCATGAAACCGGGCGACATGTTCGTCGTCGCCGCCCGCCCCTCGATGGGCAAGACCTCGCTGATGATGAACATTGTCGAGCACGTCTGCATGGACCTGGGCAAGCCGTCGATGGTCTTCTCCTGCGAGATGAGTTCGGTGCAGCTCGTGCAGCGTCTGGTGTTCGCCCGCGCCCGCTTCGCCCTCAGCCAGCTCAGCCGCGGCTACTCGCCCGGCAAGCAGGATCTGATCCATATCCGTCGCGCCGCCACCGAGATCATGGACGCGCGCCTGTTCATCGACGACACCGCCGGCATTTCGATCAACGAGCTGCGCGCCAAGGCCCGCCGCAAGAAGCGCGACGAGGACATCGGCTTCATCGCCATCGATTACCTCCAGCTCATGAAATCGCGCACCCGCCAGGCGGAAAACTCGCGCGAACGTGAGATCGCGGAAATTTCCGCCGGCATCAAGGGCCTCGCCAAGGAACTCGGCATCCCGATCCTCATCCTCGCCCAGCTCAACCGCGGCCCCGAATCGCGCACCGGCAAGAGTCTCGGCGTCCCCCGCATGTCCGACCTCCGCGAATCGGGTGCCATCGAGCAGGATGCCGACATGGTGGGCCTGCTCTACCGCACCGCCTACTACGCCGAGAGCGAGGAGGAAAAGGAAGCCGAGGCCGGCAGGGCCGAGCTGGTGCTCGCCAAGAACCGCAACGGCGAGACCGGCCACGTCCCGCTCACCTTCATCGCCGAGCAGATGCGTTTCGAGAGCGGCGCACCCGCCCGCGATTTGGAGGAATGAAAAGGGAAAGCGAGACCGCAGGACGAAGCATGGAAGCGGATTCCAAGGGCATCATCAAGTTTTCAGCACCAGCACCGGCGCTGCCCCGGGGTGTGGTTGAAAGAGCAACTTGCGCAGGAAGAGCGGGGACAGGATGTCCCAGCCACGATTTCGGCGCAAGTTGCTCGGGAGGCACCTGAAAGCAAACGCCCGGGCGGGCTGAACCGTCCGGGCGTCTGAAAATGCAAATCAGGTGATGTTCCCTCGGCAGGGCTTACTGGGCAGCGGCGGATTCGGTAGCAGTGGCCCCGGAACCCGCGCGTCCGATGTGGATGATCACCACTTCCGCAGGCTGCGTGGGACGAACGCCGTCAGGATAGTTCACATCGCCGACGTGCAGCGATTCACCCAGCTGCAGGCCGCTGATGTCGATGTCGATCGTCTCCGGAAGCTGGTCGGGAAGGCAGGTGATTTCCAGCGCGTGGATGTATTGCTCGACGACGCCGCCGGCCTTGATTCCCGGTGCCTCGCCCACCAAATGCGCGGGAATGTGCGCGGTGATCTCGGTCTTGCTGTCAATGGCCAGGAAATCCGCGTGCAGCGCCTTGCCGGTAAGCGGATCATGTTGAATCGCCTGCAGGAACGCAAGGCGGGTGCCTTCGCTCTCGATCTCCAAATTCACCACGATGTTTTCCGAGCTGCTGTGTGCGATCACTTCGGCGAAGGTCTTGGCGTCCACCTTGAGGTTCATGTTGTCGGTGCCGCGTCCGTAAATCACGGAGGGCAGCCAGCCTTCGCGGCGCATTTGCTTGAGGAGGCCGGAGCCGGTGCGCGCGCGGGGTGCGGCTTTGAGGTTGGTTTTCTGGGCCATGATGCGGTGGACGTTGGGGTTCGAAATTCCTGGTGGTGAGTCCGCCGGTCGCGCGGCGGGGGCGGGCTTTTAGCGATGCCGCGCCCGCTTGTCAAAAAATTGTTTGTTTTCGACACAAGACAGATTTCCGCCCCGGATTCCGAAATTTGGCTTGCGGCTCGGGGTGGGATGGCAAACCTCTTGGCTCATGTTTCCCACTGCGAACCAACCCGTTTCCACGTCCCTCGAACGCCGCGATTTCCTGAAGGGCCTGCTCGCGGCCGGTGCCGCCTCACCCTTCTCCTCGTTTCCCTGCATCACCCGCGCCGCAGAGACTTCCGCCAATTCCAAGGTGAACCTCGCCTGCGTCGGCATCGGCAACCGGGGAGGGGAGATCATCCGGGAACTCCACAAGACCGGGCTCGCCAACATCGTCGCCCTCTGTGATGTGGACATGGGCGCACCACACACCGGCGGGATACTCAAGCAATTCCCCGACGCCCCGCGCTTCCAGGACTTCCGCGTGATGTTCGACAAAATGGCCAAGGAGATCGACGCCGTCTGCATCGGCACGCCGGACTTCTCGCACTTCCCGATCGCCATGCTCGCCATGTCTCTCGGCAAGCACGTCTATGTCGAGAAACCCATGGCGCACTCGTTCAGGCAGGTGGACCTGATGATGGCCGCCGAGGAAAAATACAAGGTCTCCTGCCAGATGGGAAATCAAGGCCACTCGGAGGCGAATTATTTCCAATTCAAGTCCTGGACGGAGGCCGGCATCATCAGGGATGTCACGAAAATCACCGCCTTCATGAACAACCCGCGCCGCTGGCACGGCAAAACCTTCACCGATTTCCTGCCGGCGCAGCCCGTGCCCGACACCATGGACTGGGATGGCTGGATCGCCACCGCCCGTGAGCACCCCTACAACAAAGGCTACATCAATGGCGACTGGCGCTCGTGGTTCGACTTCGGCAACGGCGCGCTGGGCGATTGGGGGGCCCATATCATCGACACCGCCCACCGCTTCCTCCAGCTCGGCCTGCCTACCGTGGTGGATCCCATCCACACAGCCGGCCACAGCCGCTTCGTCTTTCCGCAGGAATCCACGCTCGTCTTCAAGTTCCCCGCACGTGGAAACATGCCCGCCTGCGATCTTACCTGGCTCGACGGCCAGAACAACCTGCCCGAGCTGCCACCGAACTTCGGCCAGGCCGTCGTCGATCCCAACAT
>JBMTCD010000125.1:0-10723 GCA_049430545.1 Luteolibacter sp. | reverse complement strand
CGCGTGGCACCTTGTGGCGCGCATGTGTTCGTGGAAAAACCCTTCGCCGCCTCGCTCGCCGATGCCGACCGCATGATCGCCGCGATGAAAACAACCGGCCGCGAGTTGATCATCAACTGGCCGCTGCGCTGGGTGTCCAGCCACGTCACCGCCCACCGCCTGATCCGTGAGGGACTCATTGGCGAGGTGATCGAGGTCCATTACTACGACGGCAACCGCGGCCCGCTATACCATGGCGCGGACAAGGTGGAAATCGAGCCCACTCCCGAAATGAAACAACAAAGCTGGTGGTACAAGCGCGAAGCCGGCGGCGGCGCGCTGCGCGATTACCTCGGCTACGGCACCACTCTCGGCACCTGGTTCAACGGCGGGAAAATTCCGCTCGAGATCACCAGCGTCGCGTCCGGACCCGCAGGCCTCGAGGTGGATGAACACAGCATCACCATCGCACGCTATGCCGAAGGCCTCTCGAAATTCGAGACGCGCTGGGGCACCTTCACCGACCCATGGACCCACCAGCCGCAGCCGAAATGCGGGTTCGTCATCCGTGGCACCGCCGGCACCATCAGCAGCTACGATTACGAGCCGTCCATCCGCATCCAGACGGCCGACCATCCGGAGGGCTACGATCACCCGGCCGCTCCACTGCCGGAGGGCGGGCGCAACGCCATCGAATATGTCATCAGCCGGATTGAAAGCGGCCTGCCGATCGAAGGCCCCCTCTCCCCCACCCTCGCGCGCATCGGCCAGCAAATGGTCGATAGCGCGATCCTCAGCGCCGAACGCCGCGCCACCGTGCCATTGATGGATTGAACCACACGCGCAGCCATGTCGAAAAACTACGATCTCAAATCCGCATGGACCGAGGAGATGGAGGCTCCCGATCTGTCATATCATCCGCCCGCACCCGCCGGCCCGGCACCGAAGATCGGGCTGATCGGCTGCGGCGGCATCACCGAACACCACCTCATGGCCTACCGCGCCGCCGGCTGGGAGGTGGTCGCGTTTTTCGATCCCATGCACGAAAACGCCGAAAAGCGGCGTTATGAATTCTACCCGGATGCGCGGGTCTGCCGCAGCGCGGATGAACTGTTGCAACACAAGGAAATCGGCATCGTCGATATCGCCACCCATCCCGTCCCACGCGTGGGCCTTATCGAGCAGGCCATCGCCGCCAAAAAACACATTCTCAGCCAGAAGCCGTTCGTGAACGATCCCGCCACCGGCGCGCGTCTGGTGAATCTCGCCCGCGACGCGGGAGTGCGCCTGGCGGTGAACCAGAACGGACGCTGGGCACCGTATTTCAGCTACATGCGCCATGCCGTGCGCGCCGGCCTCATCGGCGAGGTCGGCTCGGTCCACATGGTGCTGGATTGGGATCACACATGGACGGCTGGCACGCCGTTCGGGGAAATCCACCACTTGATCCTCGAGGATTTCGGCATCCATTGGTTCGATGCCGCACGTTCGTTTTTCCCGGACGCCGCGGCCACTTCCGTTTCCGCATCCCTGGCCCGCTTTCCCGGCCAACCGATCCCGCCGCCCCTGCTCGCCGGCGCGGTGGCGGCCTTCCCCACCGGCATGGCCACGCTCGCCTTCAATGGATGCGCCCGCGCCGGTGCGCGGGAAACCTGCACGGTGGTCGGGACCGGGGGCACGCTCCATGCCGTCGGCGGCATCTGCGCCATCGACGAAGTGGAAATCCACACCGCACAAGGCTGCGCCCGCGCCAAGCTGGAAGGCGCTTGGTTCCCGGACGGCTTCCGCGGCGCGATGGGCGAGCTGATTTGCGCCATCGAGCAAAACCGCGAACCGGAAAACTCCGCAGCAGACAATTTGCACACGATCGCACTCGTTCATGCGGCGATGAAATCCGCTGACCTGGATAAAAGCACCCGTCCCGCGTAGTATTTGCCTATGCCGTCCCGGCTGCTCAGGATGCGATTCCAGACCGAGGCCGGCACGAATCCAATCGCGACGCCGTTTCCATGATCCTACGAACGACCTTTCTCGCCGCCGGAATTCTCGCCACAGCACCATCCGCCCTCGCTGCCGAACCTCTTGCGCTCTGGTCCGACGAACCCGTCATCGTCGATCTCGAAAACCGCGATCCTCCCCGCCAATACTTCCAACTCTGGGAGCGGAACGTCTATCCGATCGGCAACGGCCGCCTCGGGGCCACCCTCTTCGGCGATCCGAAGCTCGAACAAATCCAGTTCAACGAAGACTCGCTATGGGTTGGAAACGAGGACAACACCGGCGCCTACCAGCCATTCGGCGATGTGTTCGTGGAACTCAACCACGGCGATGCCAGCAACTACCGCCGCGAACTCGACATCGGCCGCGCCGTTCACACCGTCACCTATCGGAGTGGCGGCGTGAAGCACACCCGCACCGCCTTCGCCAGCCATCCGGCGCAGGTGATGGTGTTCCGCTTCGCCGCGGACAAGCCCGGCTCTCTCAGTGGCCGGATCACCATGGACAACGTGCATGAACTGCCGGTCAGCGCGCAAAACGACACGCTCACCCTCACCGGCGACACCAGTGGGTTCTTCTTCTGGAAACTCCAGACATCCGACCCGAAACGCCTGCTTTCCGACCGCGAGTATGCCTCGGACAAGAACATCGACCTCGATCTCGAAGCCCGCGTCCGCGTGCTGCACGATGGCGGCTCGATCAAGATAGATGGCAATGCCATCGCCTTCGAGAAATGCGACACGCTCACCCTGTTGATCAGCGCGGACACCAATTACCTCAACCGGCGCGACCAAGGCTGGACCGGCCCGCACCCGCGCGAGCGCGTCGTGAATTGGCTCGATGCCGCCGCCGGGCGTTCCTATGACAACCTGCTCGCCGAACACTTGGCCGATTACCAAGCGCTCTTCAAGCGACTCGACCTTGGCCTCGGCGAGACGCCCGCGGAGTTGCTCGCCCTGCCGACCGCCGAGCGCGTGAAACGCTACTCCGAGGCCGCCGGCAAAGGCGGTGTGTCGGCCGACCGCGGCCTTGAGGCGATGGTCTATCAGTATGCACGCTATCTCATGCTCGCCAGCTCGCGCCCCGGCCACGGCGCGATGCCCGCCAACCTGCAGGGACTCTGGCTCGTCAACAAGCGGCCACCGTGGCGCAGCGACTACCACACCGACATCAACCTGCAGATGAACTACTGGCTCACCGGGCCCTCGAACCTCGCCGAGTGCTTCATCCCGCTCGCCGAGTGGATCGATTCGATCCGCGAGGTCCGCAAACAGGAAACCCGCAAGGTCTTCGGCATCGAGCGCGGCTGGCTGATGCGATCGGAAAACGGCGTCTTCGGCGGCTCGACCTGGCACGTGCAGAAGGGCGACTCCGCCTGGCTTTGCCAGAGCCTCTGGGATCACTATGCGTTCACCCGGGACAAGGACTACCTGAAGCGCTACGCCTATCCGGTGATGCGGGAAATCAGCGAGTTCTGGATGGACCACCTCAAGGAGCTGCCGGACGGCACACTGGTGGCACCAAAAGGCCGCTCGCCCGAGCACGGGCCCGTCGATGTCGATGGCGTCACCTACGATCAGGCACTCTGCTGGGATCTCTTCAACAACACCATCGAGGCATCCGCCATCCTCGGCGTGGACCAGGAAATGCGCAAAAAACTCATCGACATGCGCGACCGTCTGCTGGGCCCGAAAATCGGCCGCTGGGGGCAGCTCCAGGAATGGATGGAGGACATCGACGATCCCAACGATCGCCACCGCCACAACAACCACCTCATCGGCGTGCACCCCGGGCGCCAGATCCATCCCCAGACCACCCCGGAGTGGGCACAGGGCGCGAAAGCCAGCCTTAGCGCACGCGGCAAGGGCCCGACCGGTTGGAGCATGATCTGGCGCGCCTGCATCGCCGCAAGGTTGTTGGAGCCGGATCTCGCCTACGGCCACCTCTCCGATGTGATCGCCATCAAGACCTATGGCAATCTCTGGACCACCCACCCGCCGTTCCAGATCGACTGCAATTTCGGCTACGCCGCCGGCGTCAACGAGATGATCGCCCAATCGCACATGGGCCACATCCATCTGCTGCCCGCGCTGCCGGAGGCCTGGAAGAACGGCCATGTCCGCGGCATGCGCCTGCGTGGCGGCTTCGAACTGGACATGACATGGAAGGATGGGAAACCCGCCGAGGTTGAAATCCGCAACACCGGCAATCCCGATGGCCAATGCAAGGTGCGCCATGGAGATGCCACACAATCCCTTGAAATCCCGCCCGGCAAGAGCGCCAAACTCCCGCTTTGATCACCCAAAGACGTCCTTTCCTCAAGCTTGGCGGTCTCACCGGACTGGCCCTCGGTTTCACCGGGTCCGGCCCCGTTCAGGCCAGTTCCTCTTTGCGCAGGCTGACGATCGGGGCGAGCACGGTGGGCAGCGCCTGCATTTTCGCCTGGGCCTCGCGCAGGCGGCCTTCAACGGTCTCGTGGGTGAGAATGATCACATCCGTCTGGTGCTCGCCTTCGGCGGATTCGCGCTGGAGGATGGCGTCGATGGATACATCCCCTTCCGCGAGAATGCGGGTGATGTTGGCCAGGACCCCCTTTTCATCGGCCACCCGCAGGCGCATGTAAAACGCGGTGACCACCTCGTTCACCGGCATCACCGGCGTGGGATGGAGCTTGTCGGGTTGGAAAGCGAGATGCGGCACGCGATGGCCGGGATCGGCGGCGTGCAGGCGGGCAATGTCCACCAGATCGGCGATCACGGCAGAGGCGGTCGGTTCGCTGCCCGCGCCTTGCCCGTAGTAGAGCGTGGTGCCCACGGCATCGGCCTGCACGACCACGGCATTCATCGCGCCCTCGACATTGGCGATGAGGCGGCGCGCCGGGACGAGCGCCGGGTGCACGCGCAATTCCACGCCCTGCGGGCGCCGGCGGGTGATGCCGAGCAGCTTGATGCGGTAGCCGAGTTGCTCGGCGTAGCGGATATCGGCGGCTTGCAGGCCGGTGATGCCCTCGATGTGGGCTTTGTCGAACTGCACCGGAATCCCGAAGGCGATGGCGCTCATCAGGGTGATCTTGTGCGCCGCGTCCATGCCCTCGATGTCGAATGTCGGATCGGCCTCCGCGTAGCCGAGACGCTGGGCCTCGGCGAGCGCCGCAGTGAAATCGAGCCCCTTGTCGCGCATTTCCGAGAGGATGAAATTGGTGGTGCCATTGATGATGCCGGCGATCCACTCGATCCGGTTGGCGGTGAGCCCCTCGCGCAGCGCCTTGATGATCGGAATGCCACCCGCCACTGCGGCCTCGAAGGCAACCATGACGCCCTTGGACCGCGCCGCCTCGAAGATTTCCGTCCCGTGCACCGCGAGCAGCGCCTTGTTTGCGGTGACCACGTGCTTGCCAGCGGCGATGGCCTCCATCACCAGCTCCCGGGCGATCCCGTAGCCGCCGATCAATTCCACCACGATGGAAATTTCCGGGTCCGCAATCACCTGCCGGGCGTCGGTCACCACCTTGACCTCTTGACCCACGATCGAGCGGGCGCGCTCCGCATCCAGATCCGCCACCACGGCGATCTCGATGCCACGTCCGGCGCGGCGGCGGATTTCCTCCTGATTGCGGGCAAGCACCTGGAAGGTGCCGCTGCCTACGGTGCCGATGCCCAGAAGTCCTATTTTGATGGGTTCCATGAATTGCTGCGGTGAAATGGAAAAAATACAAAAACAGCCCGGGACAATTGCCGGAGGCACGGGAGTCTTGGTCCCAGGAATCCGCGATTCAATGCGAATCCGCCAAGTGCAAGCGGACGAAATGGCAGAATGCGCCCGAAGCGCGGACGTCATCCACCCGATTCACCGGTCATGATTGCGGCTTTCCATGAAGTCCCTGAATCCTGAGCCTCGGCTTGTCGGTCCCCAGCGCAAGCACCATGGCGGCCGTGGGGTGGATGCGCGGGGACATGTAGTAGGCTTTTTCGGCGAGGTTGCGGCCGGGCTGGATCACAAAGGCTCCGTCGTGAGTGCGGGCCATGTTGATGAAGGCCTTGTTGTAGTCCAGGACCTCGCGGGTGGCGGCGTCGTTGCCGGAGAGCTGGATTCCGAGGAGCGCCCACCCCCAAGCAAGGGCATTGTCGCCATGGCCATCGTTGATGCGGGTCTTGGATTTCGCCATGCCCTGGGTCAGGCGGCTGAGGTATTGATCGGTGCCCGGACGGCCGGCGACCTTGTGGGTGATGATGGCGAGTCCCTGGCGTCCGACCGGCGTGTAGGCACCGGTGGCGAAGCGGTAGCCCATGTAGCCGGATTCGTGGGTGTGGGTGTGGACGCACTCGTAGGCGATGTCGCGGTTGAAGTCCTGGATTTCGATGCCGCAGTCCTCGGCCAGCTCCCATGAGAGCAGGGCCATCAGGGTGGTGATGGTCATGGTGCCATAGCCGGCGCAGCGCGCGCCGTGGCCATTGCCACCCTTGAGGAAATTCTTTGCCTGCGGCTTGCCACCATGCATGGCGTCCTTGTAGAGCGCCGGATCAATGACTTGGGCAAGATACAGGCGTTTGCAATTCTCCTCGATGGTCGGCAGCACACGCCGGTCGCCCGTCTGGAGGAAGTATTCGGCGAGGAAGATGGCCTGGTAGGACGGATACCATGTCCACTGCTTCTCGCCTGGCGGTTCATTCCATGCCATGGCCAGGGTCTCGGCTTCCTTCATGTTCCCCCGGGCGAGCAGGGCCAGGCCGAGCAGGCCTTTTTCATGGACCACTCCGGCGCGTTGCTCCGGGTGCCGGATCAGATAGTCCACGGCCCGGTTGGCGAGGGTTTCGGATTTCCCGCAGCGCTTCGGGAAGGTGTCGCTGAAGCGGCCGATGGCCTCGAGACGGATGTCCACCGTGGCGGGTTTGCCGTCGCGGATCACATCGAGGGTGAGGGTGCCATCCTTGCCCTCGCTGTCCTCGATGGCATTGCCCATGTCCATGATCGGCCCCTCCAGGCCGGCACCCGGTTCCATGCCATAGAATTTGCCGAAGGTGTGCCTGGAGAACGGCCTGCCGTTGGCACCGGTGATTTCATCGTCGATCCGGAGCCGGCCGTCCGCAGGTGATGCGGGAAACACATGCTTCACCACGAACGAGGATTCCTTGAGAGCCGCGCGGGCACCGGTGGGACCGAGGTTGACGAGGAATCCGGGGCAGTCCTTGTCTGGGCCGATGCCGGTCGGTTTGTTCCATTGGCCGAGATTTTCCGCATCCGCGATGGCAAGGGCGTTGCCGGTCAAAAGGGCGGAAACAGCGAGGGTGAGAAGGGCGGTGGCGGGTTGCATGGGAGTCCGGGAATGAACTACATTCGTCACGCCGGATGCAAAACTTACAATCTTCACTCCTTGAGCACTTTGACCATGGAGCCGTAAAATGCAGCCTCACTGTCCGGCGACAATTAAAGCTGGGCGCTGACGACAATTAAAAATAACCCTTGGGTTGACCGGATTTCGTGCGTTTTGGCTTCATGCCGGTTGACGCGTAGCGGGGCGGCAAGCTCCGCTTCCCTCGCAGGAATCAGAGCCTGCAAGGCGGCGACCTTGGCGTCCCGGCGCGGCTTGATCCGCTGGAACATCCGGGCGCAGGTCACCTACGCCTCACGCAGTGTCTTCTTCGGCGCTGACGCTTCTGCCTGGAAGTGATCTTGGGGCGATTCCATGGACAGAAGAATGGGGCGGAAATCTGTCCGGCGCGACCATTCGGGCTGTCATTCTTTATGACACCCGGAGCACGGCGAGGACTCGCCGCTGTATCGCGCGATGGGCTTCGTGCCCTTCAGCGAGCGCAGCAGCGGTCTGACCCGCAAGTCCGAATCCGCTGGCGACAACGCCACAGGCAACGAGGAAGCCGCCGCTTGATCCACTCCGGCAAGAGATCCGGATCAAAGCGACGGCTTGCAGAACCCGCCATCGGTCCGCAAGGTCCGGTGGCATTTGACTCGAAAGAGGAAAGCACGAGCCCGGCCGCGTGACAAGTTCCCAAATGGGAAATATCGCGACATGACCGATCCACGAACACACGCTGGCCAGAATCCGCCGGACCAGGGCCATCTGGCATCCATGCTACCCGGCTCTCGATGGTCTGGCGGGCGGCGGGGGGCGGGTTTTGAGCCAGTTGGCGGGCAGGAGGTCTTCAAGTTGTTCCTCCGGCGGGTTGTGCATGAGCTTTTCAAAGACCCACTCGAAATGTGTCTTCAACTCCGCGGCGGTGCCTGAGTGAAGCCTTCAGGACCCAAAGGATATCGGGGATTGGGCAAATCCATGGCGTTTCATGGTCGGCCGGTCATTGCGGTTTTTTCCTGCCGGTCCTCTCTTTGGAGGTGCGGGGTGGCTCGATTCCATCGTCCGGCTGGTTCCACAAGCGCCATGGGTCATTGAGGCGGCGCATTTCGGCGAGCAGCAGCGCTTCCATTTCCGCGAGCTTCGCGGCGTGCTTCGGATCGCCGGCGAGATTCACCTGTCCGGGGGCGGGCTTGGAGCCGGTGAGCGCGGTGACGTCCGGATTGTGATGCTCCGCCAGGAATTCGTGGGGGTTTTCAGCCAGGTTGAAAAGCTGGGTTTCGCGCACCTTGCCATCGAGGACATCGTATTTGACCAGTTTCCAATCGCCCTTTTTCACGGACCTCAGGCCCGGCTTGGTGCCGCCATTGTAAACGCCATAGAGTGTTTCGCGCACCGTGTCCCTTTGGCCGGAAAGCACGGGCTTGATGCTGAGACCCTCGTTGCTTGCGGGGGGCGCGATGCCGGCGAGGTCGCAGAGGGTCGCAAGCGTATCCAGCAGGTAGAGATTCCCCTCGGCGCGGCTGCCGGCCTTGATGCCGGGGCCCCGGACGATGAAGGGGACGCGCCAGGTGTGCTGATAGAGGTTCTGTTTCCCCTGCAAACCGTGGCGGCCGATGGCCATGCCGTGGTCGGCCGTGTAGATGATACAGGTGTTTTCCAGTTCGCCGCTGGCTTCGAGTTTGGCGAGCACGCGGCCGATCTGGACATCGATATTCTCCGAGCAGGCGAACTCGCGGCCGAGTTCGTTGCGGATCGTGCGTTCGTCGCGCCGTTCCCACACGCCGCTCACGTCAACCTCGTCGCGCAGCCCGGGATGACCGTGATGGAACGGATGGGCGGGCAGCCAGTTCGGCGGCAATGCCGGCGCCCTGGGATTGGCGGGTGGGAGCGCGTTTTTGTCCGCGTGGTTCACCGCGCCGTATTTTTCCAACAACTCCGGCGTGCCGTCCCGCACGTCATGGGGATGGGAGAAACCGAAGTAGATGAGGAACGGACGCGAATCCTTGGAAGTGGCGCGTTCCTCGAGATATTCCATCACCCGGTCGCCGTGCCAAGCGCTGCCGGACTCGCGGGTGCCGCCACGCTTGGTGGCGTCGTGGCGCACGGCGAAGAGCTTGTTGGCCGCCTCGTAGCTGTTGCCCTGCTTGCAGGTCCGCATGGTGGCGTAGCCGGCGCGGTGGAACACGGCGGGCAGCGTCTGCTGCAGGATATCCGGCGGGCAGAGGTTTTTTTCCATCGCCCCGGGAGAAATCGGCAGGTGCCAGACCGTGCGTCCGCTCATGATCATGTGCCGCGAGGGCGTGCAGACCGCGCCGGAAAACGAGCCCATCTGATAGGCCCCGTCGATGACCATGCCCTCCCGCGCAAGCCGGTCGATGTTGGGCGTCTCCAGCGGCGAGTCCGGGTTGTAAACCTTGAGGTCGAACGGCGACTGGTCGTCCACCAGGATGAAGAGGAGATTGGGCCTGCGCTCCGGCAGTGCTGTGACGCCAAGATGGGTGAACGCCAAAAGTAACGGAATCGCGAGGATGGCGGGAAACGATTTCATCGTCATGTCAGGCGGAGTTGGGATTGGCTGAAAGGGAGGATCAAGCATGCTTACGGGCGAGAGATACGGTTTTTTCCGGATTGGCGCATCCGCCATGCCCACGACCCGGAATGGCGGGGCCCGCATCCGGGCTTGCGCGCCGTGGAAACAGTGCGAGTTTCGCTGGCCATGGACAGCTTGCGCACATTCATCACCGCCGCCACCTCGGGCATCCTTGCCGCATGCGCCTCCGCCGAGCCATTGGCGGTGGGCGCGGCGCTGCCGGAGGTTTCCCAGAAAAACCAGGACGGCAAGGCCGTGAAACTCGCCGAATCCGGGGCCACGGGCCATCTGTTGGTCTATTTCTACCCGAAGGCGGACACCCCGGGCTGCACCAAGCAGGCTTGCAGCCTGCGCGATTCCTACGCGCAACTCACCGAGAAGGGCGTGAAGGTGCTCGGCGTGAGCATGGATGGAGTGAAGGCCCAGAAGGCCTTCCGCGACAAATACGAGCTGCCCTTCGACCTGCTGGCCGACGAGGACGGCGTGGTCGTCAAGGCCTTCGGCGTGCCGAGCAAGCTGAAGTTCGCCAGCCGCCAGGCGTTCCTGTTCAAGGACGGCAAGCTGGTCTGGCGCGACCTCAGCGCATCGACGGCGCAGCAGGCGGCCGACGTGCTGGACTATCTAACAAAGAACCCGTGACGCGATTCACGGATTCCGCGGTGTGGAGCCTCTCGCCTGCCACCCTGTCCTTGAAGCAGCGATCGCGCGTGAGCGTCTGGGTTCATGATTCAGCGCAAAGCGTTTAAAAATTCGACTCTGCGGCTTGATTCTTGATCCCGGAGGGATCGGAGAAATCAGCCCCGGCTCGAGGAGCGATAGCGACGACCACCCGGGGTCTTGCATCGCAA
>JBMTCD010000124.1:0-10728 GCA_049430545.1 Luteolibacter sp. | reverse complement strand
GCCAAAACCTGCGCCCCGCCGTCTGGCTCACCGCCCGCGACCTGCCATTCACCGCGCGCTGAGCGCGGTTTGTGGCCCACGTTTGAAAACCCACCACGCGATTGCCCCGGCGAGCGCGCCGCCGAGGTGGGCGATGCTGGAGACCTGACTCAATCCGCCGAGTTGCAGCGCCGCTCCAATGATTTGCCCAAGCACCCAGAGGACCATCGCCGTGGACGCCCGGATCCGGAACCACCATGGCCGCCAGCCGAATCGCATGCAGAGCACCAGCCGCACATGTGGCAGCGCCAGTGCGTAGTAGGCGAGCAGCGCGGATATGCCGCCGCTTGCTCCCACGACAGGAATCTCCTTCCGCGGATCGAACGCCGCATGGCACAACAGCCCGATGAGCGCGCCGCCACCGAGCAACAGGAGATAGCGTTTCGCTCCCAACAAATCCTCGCAGTTGTCCCCGGCAAGAATCAGAAACCACAGGTTGAACGCGAAGTGCAGGATGCCCGCGTGGATGAAAAACGAGCTGATCAGCGTGAGCCCGCCGTTGCGCAGCGGATCGGCCGGCACAAAGCCGTGATCGGTCACTAACCGTTCGAGACCGCCTGCGAGCATCGCGCCCAGCGTCACCAGCGCGCAGATCGTGGCGGTGGTCCAGGTGATCCATGGCTTCGTCCGCACCGCCGGCGCGCCGTCCTCAATCGGGAATCCGAAATAGGTCAGCAGCGTGTGCAGCGGGCTGGTCGGCGCGTTTTGCATCGTATTCCAAGAACCTTGGTCCCAATTTTGCTCCGAGCGTCCGCGCTCGTGCTCGGCCAGCATCGGCGCGAGCACCTCGGCCGCCTCTGGCGTGAAGCGCCCCGGTTTGGGTGGTGGCTTTGGCGGCGGCAGCCGCGGCAGCCGCTCGATCTCGCCCGCGTCGAACCACACGATCTGGCAAATGCGGCAGACATCGAGCTGCACCTCCGTCCCGTCCGCGCACGTCTCCCCGGCCGGATGCATGCGGCCGCGGCATGAGGGACAGCGCAGGATTCCGTGATGGTCCGTCGGATGCGCGTCGCAGACTTTTCGCCACAGGTGGTTCACCACCTCCGGCTGCAGCGTGCGGCGCAGCAACGCGAGATTGCCCACCCGGCCCTCGCACTGCGCACAGATGAAAAAAACGGCTCCGGTCACGGTGTGTGTCGTCACCGGCACCGAACATCGAGGACATGGAAGCATGATCGCGGCAAACCATCCGCGGCCACATCGCCGCCGGAAAGAGAAAAACAATCGTCCTCCTCCGGCTGCGCGATCGCGCCGGGCTTGCGTGTTGCATTAGCCCCCGATGCCATCAATATTGACCCCACGCACATGTCCGATCCGACTCCTGATACGATCCAACTCGTGATCCGCTGCCCCTCATGCGGACAGCGATTCAAAGTCGGGGAAAACCTGCAAGGCCGCACAGTCGAGTGCGGGGCTTGCGAACACCGCTTCCGGATCACCGAAGACGTGATCATCCGCGGCAAGAAATTCTACCCGGGTGAAAAGCGCGATGTCCGCCTGCTGCATTTCCAGCGCGTGCCCATGTCGGTGTCCCCGCCGCTGGTGGGCACCGAGGTGGTTCACTATGCCGAGGCTCCGGACCCGGCCATTTACGAACCGGCGCCGCCGCAACGCATCCTTGCCGGCATCGCCGGCGTGGCAGGCATTCTGCTGATGGCGCTGCTGTTGATCTTCGGTGCCCGGAGCGGTGGCGCACTCGATGGCATGATCACCTCCAAACGCATGCTGATGGCCGGTTTCACCGCGCTTATCGGCAGCAGCCTGTTGGTTTACGCCAACCCGCGCGCGCGGCTCAAAGCTTTGATGGCCGGGCTGGTGATGGGCTGCGGCCTGCTTTCGCTGCCGCTTTTCTTCACCTCGGGTTCGCAGTCCATGGCTTCCTCGTCGGAGTCCGAGGAGCGAGATTTCTTCGAAGCAGCACCGGACAGCGGCGCGGGTGAAACCGAGCAGGATCCGGAGCTCGCCCAGCTGCGGGAAACCATCGGCACCGCTCCGTTGGAACAAGAAATCCAACGCCTTGCGGCCGGCGGCGGGGACCGGCACGCGGTCGGTCTGTGGCTGCGCGACATGCGCGAGCAGCACCGCTTCCTCATCATGGAATACATCCTCCGCTCCGCCGGTGCGGCCAAGGAATCGCACTTCTATCCCCGCGGCCACGGCGATTTCCTGCTGGTGGTCACCGGCATCCAGATGCCCATCGATGAAATCGCCCGCTTGGCCAAGCCGCTCGGGACAGTGCGCCGGATCCATCACGAACTCGCCATCGTGGAAGTGACGGTGGACAACCAGAACTTCATCGAGGGTCCCATCGAGAAACTGACCGACCGCGACGATCCGGCATTCTACAACCTCAACAAACGCGAGTTGGAATCCATCGACATGGGCCGCGTGGGCCGTACCGTGAAGCGGCTGGCCGAAGCCCCGCCGAGCGTTTACCGCAGCGACATCACCCGCCATCTGCTGGACCTGCTGGCGATGCCGGAGGCGGATTTCAAGGGGGATCTATGTCGTGCGCTGGAGGTCTGGTCGAGCGAACCCGGCCCCGCCGGAGAAGCCGCCCTGCGCGAAGCCGGCCGCCTGTTGGCCCGGGACGAACCCGTGCCGGCCGAAATGATCTCGCTTGCATTGAAGGAAAACACGCCCGGGATGGCACCGCTGATCCACCAGCTGTGGGAACAAAACCCGAACCAATGGGAAATGGCTTACGCCCAGCTCGGCTCGGATGCCGAGACGCCGTTGTTGCGCAGGTTGCCCACGGCGGATGGGGCCCATCGCAGTTCCTTGGTGCGCCTGCTCGGGCGCGTCGGCGGATCCGCCAGCCTGCCGGTGCTGGAGGCGGCCATGGTGGATGCCAATGCGGAGTTGCGTGTGTTGCTGGACAAGACGCTCGCGGCGATCCGCGGACGGTTGAATCAGTGATTTCCACGATGGCCGCATGCGGATTTTCACGTACATGCCGGCAGGTCCTGATAATCACCTTGCCGACCGGGCCGTGATGGAGCAATTTTAGGTGCCTCTCGTTTCGCGCCAAGCCGGGATGATCCGGGGGGGGAATTCCGGCCACGTGGAGCGGGGGGCACTTTCCTGACACAGGGTGCGCTTGCGCAGCATATGCAGGCATTCAAGCGGTTGCTTGCGTCAGGTTGCCGGCCTGCCCGCGCATCCGGGGTTCCCAGATAAAACGGCGGAACAGCACCTTGAGCGCCGCGGTGAGCGGCACCGCCAGCAAGGCCCCGACAAAGCCGCCCAGCACCAACGACCAAAACAACATCGAGAAAATCACGGTCAGCGGATGCAGCCCCACCGAGTCGCCCACGATCTTGGGTGCGGTGACCAGCGAGTTGATTTGCTGCACCACCACGAAGATGGCCAGCACGCAGCCGACGTAGGCCCATGGCGAGAGATCGAAAGCCGCGCCGCCGCCGCGGGCATGCAGCCAGGCGATGATGCAGGCGGGGATCAGGCACAGGATGTTGCCGATGTAGGGAATCACCCCGAGGATGGCCATGAACACGCCGATCAGGAATCCGTAGGGCAGACCGAACAGCGTGAGCGCGATGCCGACGAGCAGTCCGTCGATCACCGCCACCAGCATCTGGCCGCGGAAGAACGAGATGAGGTAGCCGTTGATTTCCTGCAGTGTTTCCACCAGGCCGGTCTTGAAGGAGGAGTTCTTCAGAGGCACGTAGTCGTGCCAATGGTCGCGGATCGCCGCTGAGTCCTTGAGGAAGAAAAACAGATAGACGGGCACCATGATCATGCCGAGCACCAGGCCGAGAAAGCCGACCACCCGGGTCGAGCCGGCCGTGACCCACTCGCGCAGCTTGGTGAAAATCACATCCTTGTATTCGAAAAGAAAGCGTCCGGCACGGCTGTGGATGAAGGTGGCGAGGTCGCCGGCGGAGGCCTCGGCTTGCAAGGCCACCGGCTGGCCCTGCTCGTCGGTCTCGGCGAGCAGCCAGCCGAGGGCATTGTCCTGATGATCGCGCCGCAACTCGGAAAGCTCGCGGGCGAGCACGTTGGACAAGGGCTGCGCTTCACCTCCTTCCACCGAGAACATGTTTTTGAGGGATTGATGGCCGCGCTGGATCCCGGGCACCACCGCCGCCACCAGCAGCGTCACCGCGGCCAACAGCGCGCCGAATACCGCGACCACCGACCACAGCCGGCTGATGCCCCGCTTTTCGAGCAGTCGCACGACAGGATCGAGCACATAGGCGACAATGCCGGCCACGATCAGCGGCACCAGCACCGGTTGCAGGAACCCGAACAGACGGCCGGTGAGCCAGATCAAGCCAACGGTGAGCAGGCCGATGACGAGGATGGCCACTCCGGTGGCCGCATTCCACAGGGTCTTGCGCTGGAAGGATGTGGGCTGGCTCATTGCGGCAGGCTGGGCTTGGGGTGTCCGCAGTTTCATTCCTGCGGGGAAACCCCGGCGTTGGAACGCATCACACGGTCCAGCACGCCATTGACGAAGCGCCCGGAATCGCTGGTGCCGAAGCGTTTCGCCAGCTCGACGGCCTCGTTGACGGCCACCTTGGGCGGCGTGTCGCCGTGGAGGATTTCATAACTGGCAAGCCGCAGGATCGCACGATCCACGGGATCGATGCGTTCTGGCGCATAGTGCTCGACGACACCGGCGAGCATGGCATCGATACCCTCCTTGTGCGCCAGCACCGCGTCCACCAGACGGTCGGTGCCGGCGCGCAGCTCGCGGAGGAATTTTTTCGAACTGCGGAGTTTTTCCAGGTCGGTTTGCTCGGGGAATTTCTCGGGATCCTCAACCATGCGCAGGCGGTCGGAGACGCGCTGCAGGCGGCGGATGGAGGCGGCGACGGCCTCGAGTGCGCCGCGCAGTTTGGGGAAGTCGTCGATGCCCTCGAGGAACCTCCGGCGGGCGGCGGCGAGCGCGCGGTCGTTGGCGAAAAACTCTTCGAGCGCGGCGTTGAACTGGCGCGCCACGGTGGCGTCGTCGTCCTCGCGCGGCAGCCGCTGGAGGCGGTCGAGCATGCCGGACCATTTGGCTTCCATTTCGGCGATGCGTGCGAGTTCGCGCTTGAGCGGCTCGGCCTCCGGCCACGCGGCGAGCATCGCTGCGGCGGCTTCATGGCGGGTCAAGAATTCCGCCAGGCGTCCTTCGCGGCCGTGCGCCAGATGGTGCACGGTGCGGAAGGTGGCCACTTGCAGGCGGCGGCGGTCGGATTGGGTGACGAATTCCCAGAAGGCGTCACGCAACGCGGCGGGATCGGCCCCACCCTCCAGATCCGCGCAATACAGGAACTGCACCGCGGCCTCGCGGATCTGACGGCGGCTAGGCATCACGTGATTTCTTGGCGAGCGAGTTGCGGGGCATCGAGCGGTCGAGTTCCTGGAAAACATCCACCATGGATGCGGCGGTGCGGGCGGCGTCGCGGCCGCGGTTGAGCTGGCTGCCGATGCAGCGGGCGTAGGCCTGCTTTTCGTCATCCAACAACAACACCTCGTGGATGACCGGTCGCAGCGAGCGCAGGGCGAGTTGTTGGAGGCCGTCGGTCACCGAGCGCGCGATCAGGTCGGCATGGCCGGTGGCACCGCGCAGGATGACGCCGAGGGCGATGATGCAGGCGGGCGGATCGCGGTCCAGCACGGTGGCGACTGTCACCGGGATTTCGAAGGCCCCGGGCACGCGGATCAGATCGACCCGGCCGTGGGGAATCAGTTCGCCGAGTTCCTCGATGGCGTTTTCCACGAGTGCGTCGGAGTATTGTTCGTTGAACTTCGAGGCGACGATGCAAATGCGAACCTTGGGCCCGATGATCCTGGGCTTGGGTGACAGCGCGTTGGACATGGCCGGGGTATGGCGGCAGCACGCGGAAAAGTCAACCGAGGCGGAAAACGATGCGCGCCTTGGTCAGGTCGTAGGGTGACATCTCCATCTTGACGCGGTCGCCCACGACGAGACGGATGAAGCGCTTGCGCATTTTCCCGGAGATGTGGGCGAGCACTTCATGGCCGCTCTGCAGGCGCACGCGGAACATGGTGCCGGCAAGAACCGCGGAGATCTCGCCTTCCACTTCCACCGCTTTTTCCTCGTCGTCCTTGGTGGATTTTTTAGGTGGACCGTAGCGGTTGCGGTTGCCGCTGGAGCGGCGGTTTCCTTGGTTTCTGGAACGTGCGGGCATAAATGAATGGATGCGGAGGAGCTGGCGTGCCGCGCTGCGACGCCGGAGGGGTGGATAATGCATGCGGGCCCGGCCATCAATGCCAAAAACCCGGCACGTGGGCATGCGCTGCGGGAACGGGCGGCGATGATCACCGCAGGCCGCGCAGCAGCAGCTCGGCGTTGGTCTTGGTGGCCTTGAGGTTGTTGAGCAAGGTCTCGATGGCATCGCCGATGGGCAGGCCGGCGAGCTGGCGGCGGACGTCCACCACCTTGACGAACTCGTCGGGATGATAGAGCCGGTCGTCGTTGCGGGTGCCGGACTGCGGGATGTGGATGGCGGGGTAGACGCGGCGCTCGGCGAGTTCACGGTCGAGCCGGACCTCCATGTTGCCGGTGCCCTTGAACTCCTCGAAGACCACGTCGTCGAGCCGGCTTTCGGTTTCGACCAGCGCGGTGGCGAGGATGGTGAGCGAGCCGCCTTCCTCGACGTTGCGTGCGGTGCCGAAAAACTTGCGGGATTTCTGCAGGGCCGCGGGGCTGACGCCGCCGGAGCCGATCGGGCCGCCCTGCATGGCGGAGTTGTGGCCGCGGGCAAGGCGGGTGAGCGAATCGAGCAGCAGGACGACGGCCTTGCCCATTCCCACCAGCCGCTTGGCGCGCTCGAGCACGCGGTCGGCCACCTGCGCGTGGCGGCGCGGAGCCTCATCGAAGGTGGATGAAAACACACGGCAGTGGACGGTTTCCTCGAAGTCGGTGACCTCCTCCGGCCGCTCGTCGAGCAGCAGGACCACCAATTCGGCGTCAGGGTGATTGAGGCGCACCGAGCGGGCGATTTGCTTGAGCAGGATGGTTTTGCCGCCGCGCGGCGGGGCGACGATGATGCCGCGCTGGCCCTTGCCGAGCGGGGCGATGAGGTCGATGACGCGCACGCCGAGGAAATCCGAGCCCTCGCCTTCGAGGTGGAGGCGCTCGTTGGGAAACAGCGGGGTGAGCTTGTCGAACTCGGTGGGCGGCCGGTAATCGGCGACCGGAATGCCCTCGACCTCGAGGATCTCGGCGGTGGTGAGATACTTGTCCTTTTCGCGCGGCGCGCGCACCCGCACCTTGACCATCTGGCCGACGCGCAGGCCGTGCTCGCGCAGCAGATTGAGATTGAGGTGGGTATCGTCCGGGCCAGGGCGGAAGCTGCGCTCGGCATCGCGAAGCATCGCGAAGCTTTCCTTGCCCTGCTCGATCACGCCCTCGCAGACCAGCCCGGTGCCCTCCTGGCTGAGGAAGCACAGGATTTCATACACCAACTGGCTCTTGGTGATGCCGCCGGGAATGCGGGCGGGCAGCGTCTCGGCCATCGCCTGCAGCTCGTTGAGCGGCTTGCGGCGCAGCGCGTTGACATCGATGGAAATCGGCACCGTCACCGGCAGCGTGGCGCTGGCGGCGTTCGATCCGGTGGCGGGGGATTCAGTGGTCTGGCTCATGAGGAATTCCTGGGCGAAGCGGCGGATTTGGGCGCGGAGGACGGCTTGCGGGCCCTCGTTCCAGAAAACCACGTCCGCAAGGGCGATTTTTTCCTGAACCGGAAGCTGCGCGACGAGGATCGACTCGATGAGCGACTCGTCGAATGCCGAACGGGCCTTGAGCCGCTTGATCTGGGGGGCCCGGGAGGAAGCGACCAACAGGACCCGGCTTTGGCCGACATCGAAGCCTTTTTCGAAAAAGAGCGGCACGTCCGCGACGAACAGCTCCGCGCCCCGTTTAGCAGCAGCCTCGATGGATGCAAGACATTCCTCTCTCACGCGCGGGTGGAGGATCGCCTCCAGCCGAAGCCGCGCGGCATCGTCGGCAAACACCCGGCCGCGCAGGAAATGGCGGTCCAACCGCCCCTGCTTGTCCAAGGCCCCATCGCCGAAATCCGCGGCCACCATGGCGGAAACCCCGGCGTCCGATTCGAGCAACTGGTGCACCGCCGCATCGCAATCGAATATCTCCAGGGACGGGAGATATTCGCGCAGAAAGCGCCCGACCGTGGATTTTCCGGACGCGATCCCGCCCGTCAGTGCCATCACCTGCATGCGGCGCAGTTTCACGGGCAGGCGGGGCGGATGCAAGATGCAAGATGGCGGTTTCCGGCGGCTCGTCCACCCGGGGGTTGCCAGCGGCGCGGTGGACGTGCATGACTCGCCGCGCGTGAAACAAACGATCGTGACCCTCGACATGGAAGGCGTGCTGACGCCGGAAATCTGGATCGCCGTGGCGGCGGAAACCGGCATTGACGAATTGCGTCGCACCACCCGCGACGAGCCGGACTACGACGTGCTGATGCGCGGACGGCTCGATCTGTTAGATCGCCACGGGCTCGGGCTGTCCGACATCCAGCGGGTGATCGGCACCCTGGATCCGCTGCCGGGCGCGCGCGCGTTCCTCGACGAGCTGCGCACGCTCACACAGGTGATCGTGCTCTCGGACACCTTCGAGCAGTTCGCCGCTCCGTTGATGCGCAAGCTGGCGTGGCCCACGCTGTTTTGCCACCGGCTGGTGGTGGAGGGCGACCGGGTGGCCGACTACCGCCTGCGGATGCCGGACCAGAAACGCGAGGCGGTGCGGGCTTTTCGCGGCTTGAATTTCCGCGTGATCAGCGCGGGGGATTCCTACAACGACACCACCATGCTCGGCGCCGCGGACACCGGATTCCTGATCCACGCGCCGGCCAACGTGAAGGCGGAATTCCCGCAGTTCAAGGCGGTTGAGTCGCTGCCGGAGCTGCTGGAGGAAATCAAGGGCGCGCTGGCCGGTTGAGCGCCGCGCTCACTGGTTTGCGGCCATGTGATCGAGCAGGCGCTGGTTGAACTCGTCGGCCATGTTGAAACCGAGCCGGCGGAGCTGCTGGTCGAGCGCGGCGATGGTGACCATGCGCGCGGTATCGCGGCCGGGAGCCACAGGAATTTCCACATGCGAAACCTTCTGGCCGAGGATTTCGTAGGTTTTCTGGCGCATGCCGAGGCGGTCGACCTCGTTGAGGTCGGCGTGGGGCTTGAGGCTCACCACCATGTCGAGCCGCTTGTCCGGGCGGATCGAGGCGAGGCCGTAGAGGTTGGCCACGTTGATGATGCCGATGCCGCGGATTTCCATGTAGCCGCGCGAGAGGTCCGGCGAGCTGGCCACCAGGTCGCCACCGACGTATTTGATGCGCACCACATCGTCGGCCACCAGCGAGGCGCCGCGTTCGAGCATGCCGATGGCGGTCTCGGATTTTCCGGAGCCACTCTTGCCGAGGATGAGCACGCCCACACCGCGCATGTCCACCATGCAGCCGTGCAGCGAGACGCTGGGGGCGAAGTCGTGTTCCAGGCGGATGGTGGCGGCATTGAGGAAATTCATGGTGACCATCGAGGTGCCGAACACCGGAATGCCCTTCTCATTCGCCACCGCCATCAAACCGTCGTCCAGTGCCCCGCCACGCGCCACCACCACGCAGGGAATATCGCGATCGCACATCCGGCGGAAGCGGTCGAGCCGCATCGGCTCCGGCAGCTTGCGCAGGTAGGAAAGCTCGGAAAACCCGAGCACCTGCACGCGTTTCCTTGCGAAATAGGTGAAAAATCCCGCCAACGCCAGGCCCGGGCGGTTCATCGCGGGCTCGCTGATGGGCCGCTCGAATCCCACCTTCCCGCCCAGCAAGGTGAGCCCCAGCGCGTTGGCGTGGCTGTCATAGAATTTTCCGACGGTGATCGAGGCGACGGTCTTGACGCGGGATGCCATGGCCGGGACTCAAGCAGATCCAAGCCGCCGCGGCACGCGAAATCCACGGCATGTCCATGGCCTCACAGCGGGCTTGCACTGCCGGAAATCCGTGGTATCCCAATCCGCCCAAAGCCATGCCAAACTACGATTACGAATGCCAGAAATGCGGAAACCGCTTCGAGGTGTTTCAAAGCATGAACGACGCCAAACTCACCGACTGCCCTGACGATGCCTGCGGCGGCGCGGTCAAACGCCTGCTCGGCACCGGTGGCGGCATCCTCTTCAAGGGTGCGGGATTCTACCAGACCGACTACCGCTCCGCGTCCTACCAGGCCGCCGCCAAGGCGGACAGCTCCAGCCCGGCCAAGTCCGAGAGCGCTGGCGGCGCTTGCGGCAAGACCGATTGCTGCTCGGCACCGGCCGCGGCGGCGTCCAATTGACGCGGCGAATCGTGCTTGGGAATGTGGCGGAATTTTCCGCGGCGGCCTATTGCCATCCCGCATGTCAGTTGCTATGCGTGCCATCCAATGGAGCGAAGCGCGTCACACAGGGAATTCCGCTGGGTTTCATGGTTCCGTGTGTTCACCCCGGCCGCGCCGGAGAAACCCGGATCGCCCGGCGCGGATGGCGGCCTCACCGAGTGGTGCCGCGAAGCCGCCGCCGGCCTCGGCCTGCCCGAGCTGGCACGCAAGGTGCGCGTTTCCTGGAACCCCCGCATGCAAACCACCGCCGGCCGGGCGTGGTGGCCGGACCGCACCATCGAACTCAACCCGAAACTCCGCCAGTGCGCAGCGGACGAACTGTGG
>JBMTCD010000123.1:0-10858 GCA_049430545.1 Luteolibacter sp. | reverse complement strand
CGCGCTGCACGCCGCCTCCAAGGCCAAGCTCTGGATCAACATCGACCACCACATTTCCAACCCGCAATACGGCGATCTCAACCTGATCGACGCCAGCAGCCCGGCCACCGGCGAAATCCTCTACGATCTCATCCACGCGCTCGGCATGCCGATGCCGGAGGAAACGCGCGATGCCATCTACGTCGCGGTTTCCACCGACACCGGCTCGTTCCAATACCCGTCCACCACCGCGCGGACCTATGAAATGGCCGCCGACCTCGTGCGCTGCGGGCTCGATGTGGGCACCATCAACTCGCTCACCTACGACGATCATCCCTACCGCCGCCTCGAGCTGATGCGCGCGCTGCTCAACACGCTCGAGCGCTCGCCGGACGGCATCGTCGCCCACTGGGAGCTGCGGGACAAAACCCGCCTCGATCTCGCGCTGCGGCCGGAGGACAGCGAGGGGCTCATCGACGTCATCCGCGCCATCCGCGGCGTGAAACTCGCGCTCTTTTTCGAGGAACTGCCGGATGGCAAGGTGCGTGTCTCGATGCGCGCGATGGAACGCGCGCTCGACGTCTGCAAGATCGCCACCCGTTTCGGCGGCGGCGGCCACGCGCTGGCCGCCGGCATCCGCATGCCCGGCCCGCTCGAGGATGCGAAAGCCAGCGTGCTCGCCGCCGTGCGCGAGACCGTGGACGAGGCGGAACGCTCCGCCTGACCCGTTAGGCCGTATTTCCAATGAACCACAATCCCCTGCAAGCCCAAGGCCCGAGCGGCGTGCTGCTCATCGACAAGGCCCCCGACATGACCTCGCACGACGTGGTCGCCATCGCCCGCCGCTCGCTCGGCACGAAAAAAATCGGCCATTGCGGCACGCTCGACCCGATGGCCACCGGCCTGCTCATGCTGGTGGTCGGCCGCGCGACCAAGATCCAGGACCTGCTGATGAGCGAGGACAAGGAATACGTCGGCACGCTCACGCTCGGTGCCGTCACCAGCACCCAGGACCGCCAGGGCGAGGTGCTCGAGCAACATCCCGTGCCGGAGTTTTCCGAAGCGGAAATCCAGGCCGCGTTCGATGCCTTCACCGGCGAGTTCGAGCAGATGCCGCCGATGGTTTCCGCGATCAAGAAGGACGGCGTGCCGCTCTACAAACTCGCCCGCAAAGGCCAGGAGGTGGAACGCAACACGCGCCCGGTGCGCGTGACGTCCTACCGCGTGGACCGCATCGCCCTGCCGGAAATCGATTTCACCGTGAATTGCTCGAAGGGCTTCTACGTCCGCACCTACGCGCACGACATCGGGGCCAAACTCGGCTGCGGCGGACACCTCAGCGCGCTGCGGCGCACGCGCTCGGGCAAGTTCACGCTCGACCGCGCCGTGTCCGTGGCCGACCTCAAGAACGCCCCGCGCGAAGACCTCTTCAAGGCGATGGTTTCGCTCGCCGAAATCTCGCTGATGCGCGGCGCGTAGGAAATCACCCGCTTTTCACCACGGCCTGCGCGTGCAGGTTCCACCCGCGGAAACCGTCATGAAAATCCTCAGTCACACCGATCCGGGATACCCGTCATTCGTCCGCCGCCTGAACCGCCGCGCGCTGCCGCAAGCCGGTGTGCGCGATCTCGTCGCCGAGATCGTCGCGCAGGTGGCGCAAAAGGGTGACGAGGCCTTGATCGCCTACACCCGCCGCTTCGATGGCGCGGTGCTGGATGCCAACAGCCTGTTCGTTTCCGAGGCGGAATTCTCCGCCGCGCGCAAGGCGGTCACCCCGGCCACCCGCGAGGCGGTGCGCCGCAGCTTGCAAAACATCCAGGCATTCGCGAAACGCGGCCTGCGCAAGGATTGGTCCGCACGCAATGCCGAGGGGGCCATCGTTGGCGAGCGCTTCACCCCCTTCGATCGCGTGGGCGTCTATGTTCCCGGCGGCAAGGCGCCGCTGGTTTCCACCGCGTTGATGACCGCCGGCTTCGCCAAGGCCGCCAAGGTGCCGGAAATCATCGCCGCCACCCCGTGCGGGCCGGATGGCACGGTCAATGCCGCATTGCTCCACGCCCTCAAGGCCGCCGGCGTCACCGAAGTGCTCAAGGTGGGCGGCGCACAGGCCATCGCCGCGCTCGCCATCGGCACCAGATCGGTCCGCCCGGTGGACCGCATCTTCGGCCCCGGCAACCGCTTCGTGGTCGAGGCGAAACGCCAGCTCGTCGGCGCGGTCTCCATCGACCTCCTGCCCGGCCCCAGCGAGATCCTGATCCTCGCCGACAAGACCGGCAACCCGGACTTCATCGCCGCCGACATGCTCGCCCAGGCCGAACACGGCGGCGACAGCGTGGTCGGTTTCGTCACCGATTCGAAGGCGCTGCTCGGCAAGGTGAAACGCGCCATCGAGCAGCAGACGGAAAAACTTTCCCGCGCCCGCATCATCCGCGAGGTGCTCAAGTCCGGCGCCTTCCTGCTGCACGTGAAATCCTTCGACGATGGCATCGCCATCGCCAACGCCTTCGCGCCGGAGCACTTGTCGCTGATCTGTGCCGACGAGAAAAAACGCCTCGCCCGCATCCGCACCGCCGGCGCGATCTACCTCGGCAACCTGTCGCCGGTCGCGATCGGTGATTTCCTCGCCGGCCCCAGCCACACACTGCCCACCGGCGGTGCCGGCCGCTCGTTCTCCGGCCTGCGCGCCGACCAGTTCCAGCGCCGCACCAGCATCGTCAAACTCGACCGCAAGGCGGTAAAGGCCTCGCTGCCGGTCGTTGCAGAGTTCGCACGTATCGAGGGCCTCGATGCCCACGGCCGCTCGACCGCCATCCGGTTGGAAAAACCATGACACAAGCAGGCTGCCGCCATCCCTGAGGGGAAAAAAGCCTCGCGCGGCACCGCCGTTCGGCCTGGTTTTTGCTTCGCTTGCGGGACCCGCCCAGCCCGTTGTCGCGTCCTGATTTTACTCGCTTCATTCGCCAACTCGCGATTTACTGGCTGCGTCGCCCGGCGGTTGCTGCCCCTGACCATGGACACTCCGAAAACCAATCATTTCCACGAGCGCTTGAACCAATGGGTCGCCAGCCAAGGGTTCTGGTTTCAGGTGCGCTATTCGTTGTCTGGCAGCGGGCTGAGGGGACGGGCGATGTTCCATCTTCTGCGTCTGGGCTTCCGCGTGTTGGTTTTCCTGTTGGTGGTGGCGCTGGGTCTGGGCCTTTTCCTGATCAAACGGATGGATTCACAGAAATTCGTGGAATCCCTCGGCGCGAATCTCGAATCAGCGCTGGCTGCTGACGATCTGGAAGTCCGCGGGGTGCAGCATTTTCAAGGGCAGCTGGAAATCACCCGCCTTGCGGCGGAAGGCGGCGACTCCACGTTTTTCGATTCCTTTGAGGCGCGCAACATCCGCTTGAAGATGAACCTGGTCGACGGACTCGTCGGCGTTTGGAACACCGGCAACATCGCCATCGCGAGACTGGAAGCCGACCTGCGCGCGGGCACCGACGACGAGGCCTCCGCAGCCGAGCTGGCCAAGGTGGTATTTGCCAAGTCCCGGAAAGTGGACGTCAACTCGATCGAAATCGCCGACGCCACTCTTCGCTGGGGATACTCCGAGCAAACCCGGGGTTCGATCGAGAACAGCGAAATGCGCGTCCAAAGGACCGAGGCCGGTTGGCGCCTTTCCTTCAAGAAGGGCGTCTTCCGCCAGAACTGGCTGCGCGATCTCGATATAGTCGAAATGATGGTGTTGGTGGAATCCGATGGCTTGCTCTTCGAGCGCGCGGAATTCAAACAAAACAGCGGCACGGTCGAATTCCCCGGACTCAGGGTGGCGGCCGGCGCGCGTCCACAGGTCGAGGGTATCGTCAAAATCCGTGATGCCAACCTCGCCTCGGTCCTTCCTCCCGCCTTGCTCAATTTCCTGGATGGCTCGCTCTCCGCCGATTTCCGGGCTTTCGGCTCCACGAACAGCAGCGAAGGCATCGGCTTGGAGGGGCAGGTCATTCTCGACGGCGGGGACACCATCACGCTGCGCGACCGCATCCACATCCTCAAGGCTCTCTCGGTGGTCGATTATTCGAGAAGCTACCGCCGCGTGGACTTCAATGCCGGGTCCTTCGACCTCCGCACCCATGCCGGCGGCATGCGCCTCAGCGGGATCGATCTTCAGGCCGATGATCTGCTGACCATGACCGGCCAGTTGCAAGTCCGCCTGCCCACGCAGGAAGAGGTGGATGCGGCGGTGGCGCAAGGCACTGAGTTGGAATCCTCGCCGCTTTTCATCAGTGAGGACGAGATCGCCGAGGCGCGTGGCCTGCAGCGTGGCCCCAAGGATGATTTCACGCTGCGTCGTGCCGCGCAGGAAGCGCGTCGCATCCAGGAAGGCCGCCAGTCCAACGAGTCGTTGTCTTTGTTCGACCGCCTTGGCCTGGGCATGGAATTGCGGCGGCTCGGCAACGAAGCCGCCGAGCGCATGTCGCGGATGCTCCGCTACGAGGGCGAGCTGCAAATCACCCTGCCCGGTGACGCCTTCGAACGGGCACCCCGTCTCGCGGAAAGGCATCCGGCGGACCCCGCCACCGGCCGTCTCTCGATGGAGGTGCCGCTGCAGGGGCACCTCTACGAGCTGACGCTGGAGCAGGCCGAGGAAATCTATGAGCTCGGCCAGCGTTGAGCGTCAGGCCACCGCGGTGTCCAGCCCGAGGCTGTGGAAGATGTCGCGGGTGGCGCGGCTTTTGTTGAGGGTGTAGAAATGGATGCCGTCCACCCCCTCGTTGAGCAGTCCGGCACATTGCTCGGCAGCGTAATGGACGCCCACCCGCTCGATGGCCGCGGGATCGGTGTGCGCGCGGTTGAGCGCACGGATCAGCCGCGCGGGATAGCGCGCGCCGGCCGCCAGCTCCGCCATCCGTTTCATCCCCTGCAGCGAGGTCACCGGCATCAGGCCCGCGAGAATCGGCACCTCGATGCCCGCCAGCCGGCAGCGGTCGCGGAAATCGAGGAAGTCGTGGTTGTCGAAAAACAACTGGGTGCAGATGTAGTCCGCGCCCTCGTCCACCTTGGCCTTGAGGAAATCCAGCTCGGCCATGCGGTTGGGCGTGTGCGGGTGGCCTTCCGGAAATCCCGCCACGCCGATTCCGAAGCCGCGCGGGTCCGGATGCGCGCCGGATTCGTTGAACTCGCGGATGAAACGCACCAGGTCCGCCGCATGGCGGAAGTCGCCGCAGCTCCAGTCGTAGTCCGCCTGGTCACGCGGCGGATCGCCGCGCAGCGCGAGGATGTTGCCCACGCCCGCCGCCGCGTAACGTTCCAGAATGGCGCGCACTTCGTCGCGCGCATGGCCCACGCAGGTGAGGTGCGGCACCGGCGGAATGGCGGTGGTGCCCTTGATGCGCAGCACCAGGTCGTGCGTCATTTCGCGGGTGGTGCCGCCGGCACCATAGGTCACCGAGACAAACGACGGCTGCAAGGCCTCCAGCTCGCGGATGGTTTGGTAAAGCTCCTCCCACGCGCCCGGCGAGCGCGGGGGAAAGAACTCGAACGATAGCGATGGATTGGGGCCGCTGAGTATGTCACGGATGTGCATGATGATGAAATTCCCTGTCGATCCCGATGGCTGAGAAACTTTCCGCCGCTTGCGGAGTTTCCATTACCGGGGCCAGCCGTGAGGCGGCGCCAAACATGCCTCGATCCACCATGAAAACAAGACCGCTTTCACTGATTCTGGCCGGCCTGCTCGTTCCCGCCGCCGCGCTGGCCCAGGCTCCCTCCGACGCCGCTCCGCGTCCCGATCCCGGAACACGCGGCGGGCCGCGTCCATTCCAACAGGCATGGAAGGCGGCGGACAAGGATGGCGACGGCTCAATCTCCCTTGATGAGTTCGCCGCCATGCCGCGGATCCAGAACCTGCCGGAGGAAAAACGCGCGAAACTTTTCGAACGTCTCGACAAGAACGAAGATGACCTCCTCAGCCGTGGCGAACTCCAGCGCTCTGAACATCCTGCCCATGACCGGCAACCCGAACCGATGCGCCGGCTCGCGGAACTCGACAAGGACCGCAGCGGCGGCGTGAGTCTGGATGAATTCAAGGCCGGCTCGCTCGCGGAAAAACTGCCGCAGGAGCGCATCGAGCCGATTTTCAAGCGCCTCGACAGCGATGGAGACGGGCAGATCACGCCAAAGGACCGACCCGAACCCCCGCGCCGCGGACGCGAAGTTCCAAACCGCGACGAACGCCCCGGCCCGCCGCCCGAACCCCGGCGGCTCTTTCAACAGCTCGACAAGAATGGCGACAAGGCGCTCTCGTTCGAGGAATTCCGCCACAGCCCGGCCGTCAAGAACCTCGGCGAGGATGAGCAGGAAGACCGCTTCGAGGCGCTCGACGGGAATCACGACGGCAAGCTCGATCCGGCCGAAATGCCCGGGCCGGAACCGCGCGGACCGCGGCCGCTGGCGGAGTGACACTCACACCGCCACCGGCGCGGGAATGTGCGGGTGCGATTCGTAGCCTTCGAGGCGGATGTCCTCGAAGGTGAAGCCGTCGATGCCACGCACCGCGGGGTTGAGCCATAACTTCGGCAATGGCTTCGGCTCGCGCGAGAGCTGCAGTCTCGCTTGGTCGAGATGGTTGGTGTAAAGATGCAGGTCCCCGAAGGTGTGGATGAAATCGCGCGGCTCGTAATCGCAGACATGCGCCACCATGGCGGTGAGCAGCGCATAGGACGCGATGTTGAACGGCACGCCGAGAAACAGGTCGGCACTGCGCTGATAAAGCTGGCAGGAGAGCCCCGGCCGACCGCCCACGGGAGCCGCATGGACGTAGAACTGGAACAACAGGTGGCACGGCGGCAGCGCCATCTGGTGGAGCTGGCCCACGTTCCACGCCGAGACGATGTGCCGGCGCGAGTGCGGGCTGCCCACCAGCCCGTCGATGAGCAAGTGGATCTGGTCGATGCTGCGCCCCTCGGGCGTCGGCCAAGCACGCCATTGCCTGCCATAGACCGGCCCCAGCTCGCCCTCCGCGTCGGCCCACTCATCCCAGATGGTCACACCATTTTCCCGCAGCGTGCGGACGTTGGTCTCGCCGCGCAGGAACCACAGCAATTCATGGACGATCGAGCGCAGGTGAAGCTTTTTGGTCGTCACGCACGGGAAGCCCTCACGCAGGTCGTAGCGCACCTGCCGCCCGAACACCGCGAGGGTGCCGGTGCCGGTGCGGTCTTCGCGGCGCTCGCCGTTTTCCAGCACATCGCGCATCAGGTCGAGATAGGTTTTCATGCGGCCATCAAGCCACCCGCCCGCATGGCCGGCAAGAACCAAGGAACCGGTTACCCCAGATTCGCGCGCACGTCGACAAAGGCCCGCACCGCACGTTCCAGGTCGGCGCGCGTGTGGGCGGCGCTCACCTGGGTGCGGATCCGCGCCTTGCCCTGCGGCACCACCGGATAGCTGAAGCCGATCACATAGATGCCGTGACCGAGCATCGCTTCCGCGAAACGGCCGGCCAGCGCCGCATCACCGAGCATCACGGGAACGATCGGGTGTTCGCCCGGCACGATGTCGAAGCCGGCATCGGTCATCGCATTGCGGAACCAGCGGGTGTTGGCCTCCAGTGTGTCGCGCAGGTCGGTCGATTCCTGCAGCAGTTCGAGCGCCTTGAGCGAGGCACCTGCGATGACCGGGGCGAGCGCGTTGCTGAACAGGTAGGGGCGCGAGCGCTGGCGCAACAGCTCGATGATTTCACGCCGCCCGCTGGTGTAGCCGCCACTGGCCCCGCCGAGTGCCTTGCCAAGCGTGCCGGTGAGGATGTCGATGCGCCCCATCACCCCGCAATGCTCATGGGTGCCCCGGCCGTGTTGGCCCATGAAGCCGACGGCATGGGAATCGTCCACCATCACGAGCGCGCGGTGTTGGTCCGCCAGATCGCAGATTTCCGCGAGCGGGGCGATGTAGCCATCCATCGAGAACACGCCATCGGTGGCAATCAGCTTGAAACGCGCGCCCCGGGCGTCGGCTTCGGCCAGCTTCGCCTCGAGGTCGGCCATGTCGCGGTTGCGGTAGCGGAAACGCATCGCCTTGCACAGGCGCACGCCGTCGATGATGGACGCGTGATTGAGTTCGTCGCTGATGACCGCATCCTCCGGCCCGAGAAGGGTTTCGAACAGGCCGCCGTTCGCATCGAAGCAGGAGCCGTAAAGAATGGTGTCCTCGGTGCCGAGGAAATCCGTCAGCCCCTGCTCAAGGTCCTTGTGCACCTGCTGGGTGCCGCAAATGAACCGCACGCTCGCCATGCCATAGCCCCAATGGTCCAGCGCCTCGTGGGCGGCCTGGCGGATGGCCGGATGCTGGGCGAGGCCGAGGTAGTTGTTGGCGCAGAGGTTGAGCACGGGCCTGCCGTCCGCGGTCTCCACCATGGCACCCTGCGGCGTGGCGATCGTGCGCTCGCCCTTGTAGGTGCCGGCGGCGCGGATGGCATCCAGCCCGGCGTTCAAGTGTTCTCGGAATGCGGGATAGGCGTTCATGACCGGTCAATGGAAAACAGTCCAATCGAGAACGACCTTGCCGCTCATTCCCGTTTGCATGACCTCGAATCCCTTTTCGAATTCATCGGCCCCGAAGCGATGCGTGATCACCGGCTTGATATCCAGCCCGCATTCCAGCATCACGCTCATCTTGTACCAGGTTTCATACATTTCACGGCCATAGATCCCCTTGAGGGTGAGCATGTTGAAAATCACCTTGTTCCAATCGACCGCCATCGGTTCCGCCGGGATGCCGAGCATGGCGATCTTGCCGCCATGACACATGGCGTCGATCATACCGCGGAAGGCGGACGGGTTGCCGCTCATTTCAAGGCTCACGTCGAAACCCTCCTTCATGCGCAGTTGTTTTTGCACATCGTCCAGGTGGCCCTTGGTGACATTCAGCGCCACATCGGCACCCATCGACTTGGCGAGTTCGAGCCGGTAGTCGTTCACATCGGTGACCACCACGTGGCGGGCACCGGCATGCTTCGCGATCGCCACCGCCATCATCCCAATCGGACCGGCACCGGTGATGAGCACGTCCTCGCCCAGCAGGTCGAACGACAGCGCGGTGTGCGTCGCATTGCCCAGCGGATCGAAGATCGACGCCACTTCGAGGTCCACGCCGGGCGCATGATGCCAGACGTTGGTCATCGGCACGCTGACGAACTCGGCGAAGGCACCCTGGCGGTTCACGCCGATGCCCACGGTGTCCTTGCACAGGTGCCGGCGGCCGGCGAGGCAGTTGCGGCAGCGGCCGCACACCACATGACCTTCCGCGCTGACGATGTCGCCGGGGTGGAAATCGGTGACATTGGAGCCCGCTGTCACGACTTCGCCCACGAACTCGTGCCCCACCACCATCGGCACCGGGATCGTCCTGCGGGCCCAGTCGTCCCACTTGTAAATGTGCAGGTCGGTTCCGCAGATGCCGGTCTTGAGCACCTTGATCAGGATGTCGTTGATGCCCAGCGCAGGCTCGGGGACGTCTTCCAGCCACAGGCCGGGTTCCGCTTTGGCTTTGACGAGTGCTTTCATGGAGACTGGCGGGATGCTGTTTGGTTTCCGGGATAATGGAAAAGCATCCGCTGTATTGGCAAGGCTTTATTTCCACTTTACAGGAATTTTCGTCCACCATATTGAAAACTCATGCCTGCCCGACGTTCTGCCGCAAAAACCGGCCCGACGCCTGCGGCCGAAACCGCCGATGCCATCAACGAGGATCTTGGCCGCCGCGTGAAGAAGCTCCGTGGCGACCGCGGCTGGTCGTTGGAGGAGCTTTCCTCCGCCAGCGGGGTGAGCCGTTCGATGCTCAGCGAAATCGAGCGCCAGCGGGCGAACCCGACTCTGAGCGTGGCCTACCGCATCGCGCGCGCCTTCGGGCTCTCGCTGCAGGATCTGATCGAGAGCGCGGATTCCGCCTCCAGCATCCAGACGATCCGGGCCAGCGACAAGGCGCAGGTTTTCCGCAAGGACAGGCAATGCCAGATCCGCACCCTCTCGCCGCTCAATCTGGAGAAGGATGTCGAGTTTTACGAGTTGCGGCTCCCGGCGGGCGGGGCCTTGCGCAGCCAGCCGCACATCGATGGCACGCGGGAATTCCTCACCGTGGAAAAAGGCCGTGTCGAGCTGCACTCGGGCAATTCCAGCGAAACGCTGACCAAGGGGGATTCCGCCACTTACCGGGCGGACGTCGCGCATGCGATCGCCAACCCCGGCAGGCAGGAGGCGGTGTTGTTCCTGGTGGTGATCTACCGCTGAGCGACCAAGACGCAATCCGGAAATCGAAGCATGGCTCATCACCGATTCACGCGGGTGAGCACTTGCGCGTCCCCTCCAGATCCCGGCTGCCGGCTTGAGGATCAACCGGCTCGCCGGCGGACTCAAGCTACGGATCGCCATCCCCCGGTTGGCCGCCGGTCCCATGCTCATCGTCGGCCAGCACGTGACCGATCAAGCCAACGACAAGCAGCAACTCGCGCCCACTTTGGCGGTGGTGAGTCCAGCACCGGGGGAAGTGGACAAGGTGTTTGGCATCATCAAGGAAGTGCTCGGCTTCCGTCGCTTCCTGTTGCGTGGGCGCGACAAGGTGAGTTTGGAATGGGAGCTTGTGAGCACCAGTTACAATCTCAAGAGACTCTACAACCTCGGAATGAGACTCAAGGGAGAGCGCGGGACAGGGCTGGATTCCGGCGAGGGCGGATTTCATTTCGGCCTTGGCGAGTTGCTGGTCGTGGTGGGTCTGGAGATTGAGCCAGACCTCGGCGGGCCACCCGAGTCATCATGCCAAGCTCGTCAAAAAGTATGTGAAAGAAACCCCGGGGCATGTTGGAATTGCATTTCATTCCGCCATACGCGCCGGATCTCAATCC
>JBMTCD010000122.1:0-11006 GCA_049430545.1 Luteolibacter sp. | reverse complement strand
CAGAAACGCGTCGAACAACGCAACTACACCTGGCGCAAGCGCGTGCTCGATTTCGACGACGTGATGAACATGCAGCGCGAGGTCGTTTACGGCTACCGCAACGAGGTGCTCACCACCGAGGTCCCGCGCAACCTCGTCAACGAGATCATCCAGGAAACCGTGCCCGCCAAGGTGCGCGAATACCTCAGCGAGCGCGACGACGAGCTGCCCGATTACAAGGAGCTGCTCAACTGGGTGAACGCCACCCTGCCGATCCGCGTGACCGAGGACGATGCCATCGAAAACCTCAACGAGGAATCGATCTCCGCGATGCTCGTGAAAAAGGTCAAGGAGGCCTACGAAATCCGCACCGGCAAGCTGCCGATGGAGGTGCTCGACCAGGAGGAGCGCCGGATGGTGTTGGTCGCCATCGACAAGCAGTGGCAGGAGCATTTGTATAACATGGACGCCCTGCGCGAAGGGGTGCACCTGCGCGCCCAAGGCCAGAAGGACCCGCTGGTGGAATACAAGAACGAGGCTTACAACCTGTTCGTGAACCTGATGGATTCCATCAAACAGGAGGCCTTGCAGAACCTGTTCCGCTCCGCCGCCAATCTGGAAGCCTTTCTCAAGCAGCTGCACAGCGCACCGCAACAACTCCACGGCGGCGAGGCGGCGCTCACCCAGGCCAACGTGGCCTCCACCGGAAATATCTCCGGCGCGGCGATCGAGGCCAGCGGCGAGACCAAGCTCAAACTCAACCTGCCCAAACGCAAACCAAGCTTCTCGATCGAGACCGCCGGCCGCAACGCGCCGTGCCCCTGCGGCTCCGGCAAGAAATACAAGAACTGCTGCGGCCGCGAGGCCTGATTCACGCCAATGCGGCCATGCTAACCAGCGCCGCGGAGGCATCACGCCATCCGCTCGTCAAGATCTGCCGCAGGCTCGGCATGGAGGAACACCTTCCACTTGTCCCGAGGCGCGTCCAGAGCCGCTTGGGGCTCTTCCGGGGTGGATACAGACCGGAACCTGCGCTGCAGCCAGAGTCTCGATCCGGTGTGGAGGGAATGGGAAGAATCGTTGCTGGCCACTTGCTGAATGCGGATGCCGTGATACCGGTGGGTCTCGCAATCCCCGACATCAACCCGCCGAGCCGGGGCTCGGCGCTCCCGGAAAGCCATGAAAAACACCGCCCTTGCCATCCTCGCCATGCTGCCGATGTTTGCGGCCTGCGAACCCGCCAAGCCCGCCATGTCCGAGACGAAACCCGCCGCCGTTCCCGAAGTCCCCGCCGGAGCCGAAACCGCCACGCTCGGCGCTGGCTGCTACTGGTGCATCGAAGCCGCTTACAAACAATTCGACGGCGTCCATTCCGTCGTCTCCGGTTTCATGGGCGGCTCGGTGAAGAATCCCACCTACGAACAAGTCACCACCGGCGAGACCGGCCATGCCGAGGTCGTGCACGTGGTCTTCGATCCCAAGAAGGTCAGTTATGCCAAAATTCTCGACTGGTTCTGGAAACTCCACGACCCGACCACACTCAACCGCCAGGGCAACGACATCGGCACGCAATACCGCTCGGCGATCTTCTATCATTCCGCTGAGCAGAAAAAAGCGGCGGAGGAATCCAAAAAGGCCGCCGCATCCATGTTCGACGACCCCATCGTCACCGAGATCACCGCCGCGTCGGAGTTTTATCCCGCGCCGGAGTTCCATCAGGATTATTATTTCCAGAACAAGTCGAAGAACCCGTATTGCAAATATGTGATCGAGCCGAAGCTCAAGAAGCTCAAGCTGGATCACTGACGGGTGCCAAAGGCATGCGCGCCGGTGACTGCACGACGGAGTGCGATCCCACGCGTTCTCACGAACGCACCTACGTGCCAAGCATTTCCATGTAGAGATCCTCGAGCGAGCGCCTCATGGGAACGAGCGAGCGGACGCGGATTCCGTTCTGGACCAGCGCCTCCACCAGCGCGGCGGGATCGCCGTCCGGCGGCAGGTGGATGCGGCCGGGGTGGGGAACATTGCCGCCCAGCGTGCGGATCACCGGCAGGGCCTTGTCCCATGGATCGAGATCGGCCTCGAAGCGCGGGTTCTCATCGTGCAATCCGCCGGCCGCGCCCTCGAACACGCGGCGGCCCTCGCGCAGGATCGTCACGCGGTCGCACATCAGTTCCACCTCGGCGAGCAGGTGCGAGTTGAACAACACGGTCATCCCGCGCTCGTCGCGCAGGTGCAGGATGAAATCGCGGAACCACTTGATGCCCTCGGGGTCGAGTCCGTCGGTGGGTTCGTCAAGCAGCAGGAGTTCCGGCTCGGGCAGCAGCGACTGGGCGAGCGCGAGGCGCTGGCGCATGCCGTGGCTGTAGGTGCGCACCTTCGAGTGGATGCGTTTGGAAAGGCCTACGAGTTCCACCGTTTCACGCGCGGCCGCGGCGTCGAAGCCGCCGGAGTAGCCCATCAGCAGGCGCAGGTTTTCCCAGCCGCTGAGGTATTCGTAAAAAGCGGGCGACTCGAAAATCGCGCCCACCTTGCGCAGCGCGCGCGAGCGGTCTGTCAGAACCGAAACGCCGCCGATGGTGACATCGCCCTTGTCCGGCATCACCATGCCGAGAATGATGCCGAGCGTGGTGCTCTTGCCCGCGCCGTTGTGGCCGAGCAGGCCGTGGATTTCGCCGCGCGCGACGTTGAAGGAACCGTCGCGCAGCGCGGGCTTGCCGGCGAACGACTTGTGAAGGCCGCGGATTTCGAGCATGGCGGGTCAGTTTCCGGCGGTGAAGCGCAGTTGGTTGGCGGAGGTCATGTCGGCATAAAGGATGTTGGCACCGGAGGGATGCCACGCCTCCTTGTCGACGATCAGCGGGATCTGCTGCGGCCGGCTTTCATCGATGCCGAAAAATTCCAGTTGGGCGGTGCGGCGTCCGCTTTGCGTCGAGTTCCAGGCATAACTCGATCCGGACTTGAGATATTCCTCGCGGTCCTGCGGGCACTTGAAGGCCTCGGGCGATCCCACGTAGGGCAGCAGCACGGTTTCGAGCACTGGGACTTCCTCATCGCGCGAGCTGCGGCCTGCGGCGAGATCGGGCAGCGTTTGGTGGTGGTCCTGAAGATACCCTTGCAGTCCCACGCCGAGCGCGCGGAGTTGTCCGTGGCAGGCGGCCTCGCGCGATTTCGCCAGCAGCGAGCGCCCGACCGGATAGGCCGCGCCGGCCAGCGCGGCGACGACCGCCAGCGTGACCAACAACTCGGTGAGGGTGAAGCCGCGCGGATTCATCATGGGTTGCGGGGACCGAATTCGTTGCCGCGCAGGCCTTGCATGGTTTCGTTGACCGCCTCCATCAATGGGGCGAGATCGAGCTTGGTCTGAGCGCCGGATTTCTCGAAATACGCGCGCATCCCCTCGCGGCTGATCTTGTCGAGCAATTCGGGATCGAGTTCGCGGGCACGGGCGATGTCTTCCTCGGTGCGCCCTTCCCGGAGCTCGCGCAACCCCTGCTCGACGAAGTTGCGGCGTTGCTCGGGCGGCATGGCGTCGAGCGCCTCCATGAAGCGGTTCATCGATTCCATCACGGTGAGATCGATGAACAGCGATTTTTCGCGCGGGCTGAGTTTTTGCAAAAACTCCTCGTTGACCCGGCTGCGGCGATTGCGCTCGCGCTCGCGGAAGTCGAGGCGGTTGAGCATGTCGGCGATCTCGCGGATTTCCTTTTCACGGCTTGCGGCGACAGATCCACCGGATGGGCTTTGCTTTTCCGACCAATCTTCGAAGCGGGCCGCGGCGATCCGTTCCTCGAGCCGCCCGGCGGTGACTTTTTTCGATCCGGCGTAGCCGCGGACCACCGCGACAACCGCCCACACGATGGCGAGCACGGCGAGGGCCTGGAAGACGATCTTGCGGCGGGACATGACCCGCCAAGCTAGAGTGGAACCCGCCCGGCGCAAGCGGGCAAAATCAACCGGGGGAAACGGCTGGGGCGGACCTCAGGGCTACCCGTTGGCGCAAGCGAAACCGCTTGTCCGTCATGCTTCCGTGACACAGCTTCACATCATGCGTCTTTCTCTCGCCCTGAACCTGCTGCTCGCCGTGGCCACCAGCGCGGCCCCGCTGGTGGTCGCCCATCGCGGCGCTTCCGGTGAGGCGCCGGAAAACACCCTGCCGGCCTTCGAACTGGCGTGGAAACAGGGCGCCGACGCCATCGAGGGCGACTTTCAGCTCACCAAGGACCAGCACATCGTTTGCATCCACGATGCCGACACCAAAAAAGTCGCGGGCATCAAGCGGATGATCAAAGACAGCACTTTGGCTGAGTTGCAAACTCTGGATGTGGGGAGTTGGAAAGGCCCGCAATTCGCCGGAACACGGATTCCAACCTTGGCCGAAGTCGGTGCCACCTTGCCGCCCGGCGGGAAATTCTTCATCGAGATCAAGTGCGGTCCCGAAATCGTTCCGGTCCTGCTCCGCGAAATCGAAGCGTGTTCCCTTCACAACGAACAAATCGTGGTGATCTCCTTCGACAAGGAGGTCGTGCGTGCGGTGCGCGCGGCGCGGCCCGATTGGACGGTCAACTGGCTCTATCGCTTCGACACGAGGGACGCCGCTGCCGTATCACAAGCATTGGAGGCGGTCCTTCACACCTTGGATGAAATCGGTGCTAGCGGTTTGGCTTCAAACGCCCACCCGGAGTTCCAGAGCGCTCATTTGGAACGTCTCAAAGCCGCCGGTTTCACGCATCACGTCTGGACCGTCAACGACGTGAAAACGGCCCGGGTTTTTCTGGAAATCGGCAGCCGGTCGATCACCACCGACTTCCCGGCAAAAATCGCCGGATTGATTGCCAAACCCTGACATGCCGCAGGATCGCCATCACGAAAGCACCACGCGATACCTTGCCTTGCCCGCCCGCAGGTGGTCGAGGGCGTCGTTGATTTCATCGAAGCGGAACGATTCGGTCTGTGGCGCGATGTCGTGGCGGGCGCAGAAATCGAGCATGTCGCGCACGGTGGCCGGGCTGCCGAGCGGCGAGCCGGAAATCGACTTGCGCCCGCCGATCAGGGAAAACGCCTGCACCGGGATGGGTTCGAGCACGGCACCGACAAAGTGCAGCCGGCCATCCGGCCGCAGCGCGGTGAGATAACCCTCCCAATCGAGCGGGACATTGACGGTGACGAGGATGAAATCGAGCGAGCCGGCGATGGCCTGCATCGCCTTGGAGTCGCGCGAGTTGACCACGGCGTCCGCTCCGAGTTTCCGGGCTTCCTCGGATTTGGAATCGGACGAGGTGAAGGCGGTGACGTGGCAGCCCCACTTGTCGAGAAACCGCAAGGCGAGATGGCCGAGCCCGCCGATGCCCACCACGCCGACGCGGTCGGTTGGTTTCACGCCGAAATGGGCGATGGGGCCGAAGACGGTGATGCCGCCGCAGAACAACGGACCCGCGCTGGCGGGATCGACGCCGTCGGGTATCGGCACGGCCCAGCTCCAATGGCAGCGGACGCGGTCCGCGAAGCCGCCATGGCGGCCGACGATCGTCTGCTCGCCGTTTCCGCAGAGGTTGTGGTTTCCGCTCATGCAGGTGTGGCAGCTCATGCACGAGCCGGCGAACCAGCCGAGGCCGACGCGGTCGCCGGGTTTCACGCCCTTCGCGTGCCCGCCCGCCGCCTCGACGATGCCGACGATTTCATGGCCGGCGACGAGCGGGTAGGCGGACATGCCCCATTCGTTGTCGATCATCGAAAGGTCCGAGTGGCAGATGCCGCAGGACTCGACGCGCAGCTCGACTTCTTCGGGACCGAGCGGGCCGGGAGTGTATTCGAAGGCTTCCAGTTTGCCGCCGGCTTTCATGGCGGCCCATGCGTGAACGGTTTCGGGCATGGCTAGTTCGTTCACCCGATCCGGGCGGAAAGCAAGCCCCGGCTGCCGCTGAATTTCCAATAGCGGCCGCCTGTGACCTCAATCTTTCGTTTCTGCCAATGTCTTGGCGATGGCAGCAGCGACTTGAGCAGCCAGCTTGGCGCTGCCATCGCCGGTGAAATGCACATCGCCGGGGCCGGCGAAATGGTCGGCGGGAAATGCCTTGCTGAGCGCATACAGGTCGGTGATCGGGATCCGGTGACGGTCCATCACGCGCTTGGCGACGGCGTTGTATTTCGCTTCGTCGCCGACGAAACGGCCGACCTCTCCCTCGGGCACCACGGTGGTGCTGGCCCAGACGAGTTTGGCGCCGGTGGCCTTGAGGCGGGACACGAGTTTTTCAAGGTTGCGTTCATAGTCCTCCGGCGTGGTGGAAAGCGCGCCGTTCACCTTGTCGCGCCTGCCTTGTGCCTTCGATTCCGGGTGGCGGTAGCAAAGGTCCCACAGGCCCCAGTTGAAATGGATCACCTCCCACTCGCGGTCGCCCAGCCAGGTGTCGATTTTTGCGAGGCCAATCCCGGTGTCGCCGCAGTTGTCCGGTCCGCGGCCGTCCGGGCGCATCGGGCGGAACACATTGGCCTTGCCTTCCAGCAGCTTCCTCACCGGCCGCGTGTAGGCGATCGAAATGGAGTCGCCCAAGATCAAGACATCCGGCAACGCGGGGTCCGGCACGATTCCCCACGGGCCGCGCGCATCCGCCGGCGGCGTGAACGGCTCGCCCCCAGGCCCGGGCGGGCTCGCACCGAAAAGCGGCGCGCTGAACAGCCAGATCCAAACCCAGAACTTCACCATGGCATGCATCGCCGACTTCAACGACCGGACACCGCCGATTCTTGCGCCTCCAGCACCCGACCTGGAAAATTTTCTTGCTCTTCCTGAATTTTCAGTATTTTTTGAAAACAATGAACGCAACCCCTGACAGGCTGAAGGAACTGCGCGACGAATTCGTGGCCCAATGGGGTGCGATGGGCTCGCAATGGGGGATCAACCGGACGATGGCGCAGATCCACGCCCTGTTGATGACGGCACCCGATCCGATGACGACCGACGAGGTGATGGAGGAGTTGGAAATCAGCCGCGGCAATGCGCATGGCAACCTCAAGGAACTGGTGGCCTGGGGGCTGGTGCGGATCGTTTTGCGCAAGGGCGAGCGGCGGGAATACTTCGAGGCGGAAAAGGACGTGTGGCGGATTTTCACCACCGTGGCGCGCGAGCGGAAACGCCGCGAGATCGATCCCGCGTTGACGGTGCTGCGGCATTGCGCGGAGGAAAGCGCGGAGATCCGGAGTGCCGAGGGCAAGGCCTTTCACGAGCAGATGAAGCGGCTTGAGGAATTCGTCACCTTCGCCTCCACCATGGCCGACCGCGTGGCCGGCATGAAACACACGCTCGCGCTGCAAATGGCGGCCAAGATTTTCGGCTAATCGATGCCCATGAACCCGATCATCGTCATCTTCGGTGCCAACGGCTTTCTCGGTCGCTACCTCTGCCGTCATTTCACCCGCCAGGGCCGCGAAGTGGTGGCGGTGGCGCGGAGCCGCGAGGGCTGGAGCGGCGACGGCATGTTCCTGGAATGGGACGGCAGGTCGCCGGGCCCGTGGGCGCTGGCGCTGGAGGGTGCCGAGGCGGTGATCAATCTGGCGGGCCGCAGCGTGAACTGCCGCTACAATCCAGAAAACCGCCGCGCGATTCTGGCAAGCCGGGTGGATTCCACGCGGGCCGTCGGCCATGCGATCGCCGCATGCCGGGTGCCGCCGAAGGTCTGGCTCAATGCCGCGACCGCCACTTGGTATCGGCACGCGGAAGACCGCCCGCAGGACGATTGGCTGGGTGAGCCGGGCGAGGGATTTTCCTGCGACGTGGCGCGGGTTTGGGAAGAGGCTTTTTTCGGCGCGCATGTCCCCGCGGAAACGCGCAAGGTGGCGATGCGCATCGGCATGGTGCTGGCCAACGAGCCGGGCACGGTGTTCGAGAAACTCTGGCAGCTCGCGAGTTGCGGTCTCGGCGGGCCGATGGCCGGCGGCCGCCAGCGGGTGAGCTGGATTCACATGGAGGACTTCCTGCGCGCGGTCGAGTTCATGGTCGGAGACCCGTTTCTCGACGGACCGGTGAACGTGACCTCGCCGGATTGTCCGACCAACCGCGAGTGGATGCGCGCCTTTCGCGACACCATGGGCATGCCGCTCGGGCTGCCCGCCAACCGCTGGATGCTGCGCCTTGGCGCACGCTTGATGCGCACCGAAACCGAACTCGTCACCAAGAGCCGCTGGGTCGTGCCGCTGCGTCTGCGAGATGCCGGTTTCCGCTGGCGCTTCCCGAATGCGGCCGATGCCGTGGCAGACCTCGCCCCGCGCCAGGGCCTAGGAGGGTTTTTCCGCAATCCCGCCAGCCGCAGCGTGGGTGCCCGCGTCTGGCTGCCGGCCACCAGCCGCTGAAACACCCGTCAGGCCGGATGGACCCCGGTGGCCACAGCGCCTGCCCCAGCCGTGCCCATCGCGCCGCTCCCGCCTGCTGCGCATATCCCGCCAAATAACCGGCGGTTTTCCGCTTCGCGTTGCCAAGTTGCGGTGCGGCCGTTCCATTGGCAGAGCTATGAGTAAATCACAAACCTCCCACACCGCCCTGCAAAGATGGGTAAATGAAATGACCGCGCTATGCACTCCCGATTCGATCGAGTGGTGCGACGGATCGCAGGCCGAATGGGACCGCCTCACTGCCATGGCTGTCGAGAAAGGCACCTTTACCCGCCTCAACCCGGAAAAGCGTCCGAATTCGTTCCTCGCCCGCTCGACACCCTCCGACGTCGCCCGCGTCGAGGACCGCACCTTCATCTGCACCAAGCGGCGCGACCAGGCCGGCCCCACCAACCACTGGGCGGACCCCGTCGAGATGCGCGCCACCCTGATGGAAAAGTTCAAGGGCTGCATGAAAGGCCGCACCATGTATGTGATACCCTTCTGCATGGGGCCGCTCGACTCGCCACTGGCCAAAATCGGCATCGAGCTCACCGACAGCGCCTACGTCGTCGTCAACATGCGCATCATGACCCACATGGGCGCCCACGTGCTCCAGCGCCTCGAGGACGAGGCCGCCGGGAAAATCGACAGAAAACGCGATGGCTTCGCCAACTTCATCCCCTGCCTGCACTCGGTGGGCGCGCCACTCGAACCCGGCCAGCAGGACGTCCCCTGGCCCTGCAACGAGGACAAATACATCGTCCATTTCCCCGAGACCCGCGAGATCATGTCCTATGGCTCGGGATACGGCGGCAATGCCCTGTTGGGGAAAAAATGCCTCGCACTGCGCATCGCCTCGAACATCGCCCGCGAGCACCAATGGATGGCCGAACACATGCTCATCGTCGGCATCGAAAACCCACAGGGTGAGAAATCCTACCTCTCCTGCGCCTTCCCGTCCGCCTGCGGCAAAACCAACCTCGCCATGCTGATCCCGCCGAAGTCCTATCAGGACGCCGGCTGGAAGACCACCATCGTCGGCGACGACATCGCGTGGATCTGGCCGCATGAGGACGGCAAGCTGCACGCCATCAACCCGGAAACCGGCTACTTCGGCGTCGCTCCCGGCACCGCCATGACCACCAACCCGCGGGCCATGGAATCCATCAGGGAAAACTGCATCTTCACCAACGTCGGCCTCACCGACGACGGCGATGTGTGGTGGGAAGGCATGGACGGCGACCCGCCCGCGCATGCCATCGACTGGACCGGCCAGGATTGGACGCCCGCTTGCGGCCGCGTTTGCGCCCACGCCAACGCCCGCTTCACCGCGCCGGCCTCGCAGTGCCCGTCGATCGATCCGAAGTGGCAGGACCCCGACGGCGTGCCCATCGATGGCATCGTGTTCGGCGGTCGCCGCGCGACGACCATGCCGCTGGTGTTCCAGGCCTTCAACTGGAGCCACGGCGTCTATCTCGGTGCCACGATGGGCTCGGAAATGACCGCCGCCGCCTTCGGCAATATCGGCAAGGTGCGCCGCGACCCGATGGCCATGCTGCCGTTCTGCGGCTACAACATGGGCGAATACTTCGCCCACTGGCTGGAAATGCGCCGCTATGTGAAACACCTGCCGCGCTTCTTCCATGTGAACTGGTTTCGCAAGGACCAGGACGGCAAATGGCTGTGGCCCGGCTTCGGCGAAAACATGCGCGTGCTCGACTGGATCACCAAGCGCTGCCAAGGTTCCGCCGCCGGCCATGAAACGCAGATCGGCTGGATCCCCGCATTCGAGGACTTCAACATCGCGGGCCTGGATGGCTTCACCGAGGAGCACTTCAACCAGGTGATGGCCTTCAACCGCTCCGAATGGAAGGCCGAGCTGGCCAGCCAGGGCGAGTTCTTCATCGAACTCTACGACCACCTGCCCAAGGAACTCATCTTCCAGCGCGAGCTGCTGGCCGCCCGCCTCGTCTGAGGCGGCCCGATTCCGTGGCCCCACCGGCCCCGCGCATGCACCCATGCGCGGGGCTTTTCCATGCCTGCCAGGGCTTTTGGTTGGCAGTGGTCATGAGGTGAGTCTGGCGCGGGTGAGCAGGGCGATGGCGGCGGCTGGGTGGCTGTGATAGTAATCGAAAGCAGCATCGAGAGGTCTCAGGTCGCCCGGGATGAGAGCCAGCAGGGCGTTGCGCGGCACCGCGAGGTTGAAAGCGGCTTTGGGCCTGCGAAGGCGGCAGTGGTCCTCACGCCAACGGCTGGCATCGCGGCGCCAGTGGTTTTTTGTTTTCGACACTCCAATGGCCGCGGATGGTTGCGGCCAATCGCATGGCCGGGATTTGCCCGGCGTCCAGGCTGGTGATGAGCAGGTGGACTCGCACTCGCTGCGTCCGCTGTTCTTGTCTTCCATCGCACACCGGCCATCCCAAAATCCGTGCTCTTTGTTTAGCACGAATCGGTTCAGCAGCTTTTCAGCCACTCACTCCGCCGCCAACCAATAGCCCTGCAGCGTCTCAAGGGCAGCCATTTTCCGTGCTTGCCAAGCCGCCGCCGTGCTGGTGTCCTTCCCGTCCGTCACTGAAACGGGCTGTAGCGCAGTCTGGTAGCGCACTACACTGGGGGTGTAGGGGTCGTGGGTTCGAATCCCGCCAGCCCGACCATTG
>JBMTCD010000121.1:0-11107 GCA_049430545.1 Luteolibacter sp. | reverse complement strand
TGCTCGACGGACGCCCTCGGCCGGATGTGCCACGTGCTCCATGAGGCCGGAAACCGCATGGATGAGGCGGAGAAATCCGTTTTCCCGGTTCTCAGCGGACCCGAAGTGCCCGGGACGCCGGTGGTGTCCACCCCCGCCATGGTCCGGGCGCTGTTCGAAGAGGCGCGGCATGATGTGATTGTCGCAAGCTATGTTTTCCATCAAGCCGAGCACATCCTCGCTCCGCTGGCTGAGAAAATGAATGCCTTTCCCGATTTCAAGGTGCGCATCATCGTGGATCTCTCCCATCAGCGTGAGCATGAGGCCGAGCCCTTGCCGATCGTCGCCAATCGGTTCAAGGCGAAGTTCCTCGCAGGACCATGGCAAGGCAGCCGGGCACCCGAGTTTTGGCACGATCCCCGGATATTCGAGGAACAAGACCGCAAAAAGGCCGGCGTCATGCACGCCAAAGTGGTGATCATCGACGACCATGCGGCGCTGGTCACCTCGGCGAATTTCACGGAAGCCGCGCAAAACCGCAACATCGAGGCCGGCATCATCGTGAGACATCGCCACCAGGTGGGCCGCCTGCGGAGCTACTTCGAGGGACTGATCGAAACCGGACACCTGCGACGGATCTGCTGATCACTGACGGCGCAACATCTCAGAGAATGCTGCATCAGATTAGCCGGTTATATCCCATTACGAAGCGCTGGAATCAATTCTCCGACTACCGTTTTTCTCGCAGTTGCATGAACATCTACCAAATCATCCTCCTTGCCAGCCTCGGCCTGCTGCTGTTCACCAAGCTCGCTGATGTCTGGACGACGGTCCGCCACGTTGGGCCGCATGGGGAATCGAATCCGCTGGCCAGGCGTTTGTTCTGTCGTTTCGGATTCGCCCGCGGTCTGGCGGTGGTGATGGGACTGTGGGTGGTGATTGTCGGAATCGTGTATGCGTCCGCATGGACGGCACCCGCATGGTGGCAGGTGGCGACGGCGGTGGTTGGGTTTGCGGTTTCCTGGGTGCAGTGGGATGTGGCGCGGTTCAATGCCACGCGCACACACAGCCGAATTTCTCGGCTCGCTGCACAGGCTTATGGGCTTTGGGCGGGCAGAATGGCTGCGAGGAGGAGGAATCGCCGGTGAGATTGGGGGGTGGGCCTGGTTGGTTGTTCCAAACGCTTCCCAAAATGCTTTTGGCAAGACGGCCGGGCGCGGCACCCAGCCCTACCGGGTGGTTTTTGATGGTTCCCGCATTGGGAACTTTTGGTTTGACGTTCGCGTCTTCGGAGCATAGGGAAGTCCATGCGAGTCATCGCCCGCCGAACACTTCGGGACTTTATCGAAAAGCACGCTGCCAGCAAGGCACCGCTGGAGGCCTGGTTTCATGAAGTCGTCCAAGCCAGTTGGCATGGCCCGCAAGAAATCAAGAATCGCTACCCCTCTGCCGACATTCTGCCCGGCAACCGGGTGGTCTTTAACATCAAGGGAAACTCTTACCGCCTGATCGTGAAAATCCATTACAACACCGGCATCGTCTTCATCCGCTTCGTGGGCACTCACGCGGACTATGACAAGATCGACGCCACCACCATTTGATGCCATGAAGCCGAAAATCATCAAAACTGAAGAGGAATACCTCCGGGCCTTGGGGCGGATCGAGACGCTCATGGACGCGTCTGCAGGCTCCGCCAAAGAGGAGGAACTGGAACTCTGGTCACTGCTTGTCGAAAAATATGAGGATGAGCACTTCCCCATCGATCTTCCTGATCCGGTGGAGGCGATAAAATTCCGCATGGAACAGGAAGGATTGCAGCAAAAGGATCTGGTGAGGTTCTTCCCGGGAAAGAACCGGGTCTCGGAGGTGCTCAACCGCAAGCGCCCGCTCAGCCTCGGCATGATTCGCTCTTTGCATCAGGGGCTGGGAATCCCTGCCGCCGTTCTGATTCGTTAACGAGGCGTTAGGATCTTGTTCTGTCGCATTTCACGCCGCCGGCGACAAGACGGCCGGGCACGGCGGGCCAGCCCTGCCAAAATTACGGCGTTGCGTCATAAACTGAAGATTTCTGCAACTTTTCGCCGCAAATGGCGTTATAGTCCACTGCACATGGGCAATTCCTGCTGAGTCTCATCGAGGAGCCACTTGGCTCCGTTCTCTGCCGCACCGCAAACCTCTGGTTCAGAGGGGTCACGAATTGTGACTTCGCCTGAAGGTTTCCGGAACGGAGAAAACGATGAATACCAATCCATGCATGGGCACGCGCGGCGTGCGGAACGAGCGAATTGTCCTTGAAATCAAAAATCCCAAGCGCCTGTGGCGTGAGGAAAAATACTCCACCCGGTTGGTGGAGGAGCAGGGTTGCCCGGTGTATGGCGAAAGCCGCCGCGTTCCGCTGAACGCATGGAAGGCAGAGTCGTCTTGTGGAAATCCGATCCATATTTCCTACCGCTCGGGAGAGTTGGTGGTGGAGGTGGATGTGAAGGGGCAGCACGGGCGAAAGCCGGTGGTGGTGCTGAGGTGGAGTCCCCATGAGGCAATGATCCTGGCCAAGCTGAGTCAGGGTAAAGGAGCAAAGAAAATGCCGGTGAGGGACCGTCTGGAGGCGGCCTGGCTGGCCAAGCAAACCATCAGCCGGGCGGAAACACGGGCGATCAATGGCAAGGGCCATGCCATTCCTGAAAGCCTTCTTCGTGAGTGGCTGTGGGAGCGGGAAAGGCACTATGGATTCTTGAATGTCCATGGCCTGGCCGGCGGATCGGTTTGCGTGAGAATGGAGGATTGAGAGCAACCATGCCATCCCGCAGGTCGGCCGCGGGATGGCGTTTCAAGTATTTTCGCCGACTCACGGAACTCCGTTGGTGACAAGTGTGCCGGGCACGGCGGTCCAGCCCTACCGTGTTTCCCTCCGCGTCTTCCTTCGCGATCACCGCGCCTTCGCGTTTCGCTTCAAACCCAAGCACCTTCTTTGTTTTCCTTTGGCGGCCTTGGCGTCTTGGCGGTTCCATTCCGGATCACTTCCTCACCCCTTGGAATGCCATCAAGCCGGCGAAGATGCCAAGCGCGGCGCGGGTGCCGTGAAGCACGGCAGGGAAGAATAATATCAATCAAGATGATAGGGGCGGTGGATACGAACCCACGACCCGGCAGTTATAAACCACCCGCTCTGACCGCTGAGCTACGCCCCCATGGAGTGATCCATGGGCGACGTATTCGAAAGACATGTGAAGCTGATCGAGTGGGGCGGCTTCCGGCCGTTGCGCCGCCGCGATGGATTCACGGGTAATAAGGCCGCAGCATCCAGTAACAGACCGGGCCGGTGACGGCGACATAGAGCCACACCGGAAACACCCAGCGGGCGAGCCGGCGGTGCCGGGCGAACTGGTTCGTCCAGCCGGCGATGAAGGTGAAAAGAATGAACGGCAGGCTCACGCCGGCCAGCACGATGTGGCTGATGAGCAGCACCAGGTAAAACGTGCGGGTGGAGCCGACTGCGGCGAGTTCGGCGGCATCCACCACGCCGTCGAGATTGGCATCGCCGAATTTCACCTCGTGGCTGGTGAAATGATAGGCGACGTAGCTCAGCAGGAAGAGCACCGAGAGGCCCATGGCGGCCATGATCATGCGGCGGTGCAGTGCGATGCGGCCCTTGATCACGGCGATGAAGGCGATGACCAGCACCACGGCCGCGAGCGCGTTCACCGCGGCGTGGAATGGCGGCAGGAACGACAGGCTCACGCCCTCCGGCAGCGGGATCTTGATGCGCCGCATCAGGCCCACCAGCACGAGCACCGCTGCGGTCAGGATCCACGCGGCGACGCGCAGTTTTCTTGCGAGTTCATCCCGCGGTGGGCGGGCCAGCCATTTGGATCGTTCGTTGTGCATCAGATGCCGGGCGTTTCGTTTTTCTCAAGTTCCGTCTGGATACGTCGGTAGAGTTCGCTTTTCAGGCGCTCGTAGAGGCCGGGTTCGCGCTGGCGGGCTTCCTCGCTGCGGGCATCGGCCAGCGGCCACTTGCCGATCACGTTCCACTCCCGGTCCACCAGCAGGATGCCGAGGTCGTGCGCAAACCGTCCGTTCGCCTCGATGTCGGCCGGATCGGTTCGCTCGCGGATGCCGAAGAATTTCAGCTCGTTTTCCATGTAGGCATGGGTCGCCTGCATGTCGCCGGCGTTGAGAAACCACCAGTCGCCGGCATCGGCGCCGAGCGCCTTGGCGTAGTCGGCGAGTTTTTCCCGGTCGTCCTGCTCGGGGTCCACGGTGATGCAGACGACGTGGAAATCCGGGTGGTCGCGGAATTTGTCGTAGATTTCCCGCAGTTCGCGGCCGTTGCGCACCGCGCAGTGCGGACAGACGGCGAAGAACTCGGCGACGATCCACACCTTGCCCTGGAGGTCGGAGAGTTTCACCTTCTCGCCGTTCTGGTTCACGGCCTCGAGGTCCTTGCCGATCTTGAACCACTCGCCGGTCTGGCTGCGGCCGGCATCCACGATCGCGGGCAGCTCCGGCTCGGGCAGCCGAGAGCGAAGGAAAAACGCGATGCCGAGAATGACGACGCAAAGCAATGCGATGCCGGAGTAGAACAGGGTGAGGGTGGTGGTGCGTTTCATCGTGGGTCAGGGGATTCTTCCAACAGCGTGTCGATGGTGGCGTTGAGCAGCCTTTCGAGTTCCTCGAGGTTGCTGCGGCCGGTGCCGGTGATGGTGTCCTCGGCATCCCACTTCGCGGCCTGGTCGAAATCGAAGCCGGCGATGTAGGGCGCGCCGCCCTTGCGGCTGGGGACCACGGCGCGGCGGATGTGGCCGGCGCGGTCGATCAGGACGATGGAGGTGTCGAATTTCCATTCGCCGTTTTCCCGATGCGGGAACACGCCGGCCTTGAGCTGGTTTTTGATGAACTTGTGGGCGGTGGCCGGATCGGTGGCGCAGAGCCACCACTGCGGGAGCTTCATGTCCATTTCCGCCACGCGCCCGGCCAGCGTGGCCGCCACGGTCTCCGGCGCGGGCGCATCCACCGCCAGCGAGACGAGCTTGAGGTCATCGTTGGCGGCGTGTTTTTCCGCCACGCGCTTCATCACCTCCATGCTGCGCCGTGAGGTCTCCGGCTGCGTGAGCGCCATCACATGCACCACCCACACGCCGCCGCGGGGGTCGAAGAGATCGGCGGTTTTGCCGTCCTGGCGCAAGACCCGCAGGTCGTGTTCCTTGCGGATCTGATGGACGAAATTCGGGCGCGTGTCCGTGGTCTGGCGGGCAGCCCATTTTTCGTAGGCGGTGTAAACCAGCGTGCCGCCGAGCACCATGATGCCGACGAGGATCCACGCGGTGCGGCGGAGTTTCCGGGGGTCGCGGACAGCGGGCTCCAGATCGGCGGGCAGGGGCATGGCGCGCGCAAGGTAGCCGCGGGCGCTGGCTTGGCAAGCGGCGGAATGGCGGCCCGGCCTGAAGACGATTGGCGGTTGCGATGGCCCGTCATCTGGCATAAACGAGCTGCCCGCCGCGATGTTCCGATCCTTGACCCGCAAAGCCGCCGTCCCCGCCATCGCTCTCGCGCTCTGGTCCTGTGCGGGGGTGCGGGCACCTGAGGTGCAGCCGGCCACTCCGCTGGCGGAGCGGCCGCTTGAAGATCCGCTCGAACCCGTGAACCGGGCGACCTGGCAACTGAACCGGGCCCTCGTCCTCGGCGTGCTCGATCCGCTCAGCGCCGGCTACGTTTCCATGGTGCCCCGGCCCGTGCGCAAATCGGTGGGCAATGTCCGGAGCAATCTCGGCGGGCCCTCGCGCGTGGTGAACCAGCTCTTGCAAGGCCGCTGGGAGGATTCCGGAGGCGAATCGCTCAGATTCCTCACCAACACCACCCTCGGCATCGGCGGGGCCTTCGATGTGGCCGGAAAAATGAACCTGCCCGGCAGCAGGGGCACTTTCAATCAAACCTTCCGCCACTGGGGCATGCGGCCCCGGACCTATCTGGTGCTCCCGGCCCTCGGGCCCAGCGATGAAGTCCACGCGCTGGCCAGCCTGCTCGATATCGCAACGGACCCGTCCAGCTACATCGCCGAACTCGCCATCGTGGGGCATGCCACGCGGTTCGACCGGCTGGCCGAGATCGCGCCCGCTGCGGCCGGCGTGTTCCGCGGCGAGGCGGATTCCTACTCGCTGGGCAAACAGGCCGGCCCTTATCTCGCGCGCACCACCGCGCCGGATTGGACGCTCGAAGTCCCGCCGGATCCCGCCACCCTCGACAGCCTGAACGCGGCGTTCGCGCGCTTGCAGGACCCCTTGTTCGTGCACCGCGCACGCACCGGCAGGGCACGGATTTCCGCCACCGGCGAGCACCTGCCCTACAGCCTGTGGATGCAGGAAAAACCCGCCCCCATCGTCTATCTCGCCCCGGGCGTGGGCTCGCATCGCCTCTCGCCCAACACGCTCATGCTCGCCGAGGCGATCCATGGCATGGGCTATTCCGTGGCCACCATTTCCGGGGTATTCCACCCGGAATTCATGGAACGCGCCTCGACCGCCCCGATGCCGGGAAATCCCGTCTGGGACCGCGCCGACGTGCTCGCCGCATGGACCGCCGTGGACGCCTCGATCCAACGCAAGTTCCCGGACCGCGTCACCCGCCGCACGCTCGCCGGCTTTTCGCTCGGCGGCTTCATGGCCATGCAACTCGCCGGCACCGAAAACCGCCACGCCGCCGGCTCGGTCCGTTTCGACCGCTACGTGGCCATTCAGACACCGGTGGACCTCCGGCACGCCTACACCACGCTCGACGACTGCGCCGACGTGCCGAACCGCTGGCCCGCAGACGAGCGCGAGCAACGCATTGACAAGGTCTTCCACAAGGCGGTCGCCATTTTCAACGGCGGCCCACCGCCCGGCGCGGCCCCCTTCGATGCCGACGAATCCAAGTTCCTCGTCGGTTACAGCTTCCGGCGCGTGCTCAGGGACGCCATCTTCAGCTTGCAGAAACGCGGACGCTGCGGCGGCCTCGGCGACGAAGGCTCGATCTGGCGGCGCGAGCCGATCTACGACCAGCTGCTGGAAATCCGCTTCGATGAATATCATCACGACTGGCTCAGTCCGGCGGAAAAACAGCACGGCATTTCCGAAGTCTCACTCGATCAAGCCACCGACCTGCAACACCTCGGCAGCACCCTGCGCCGCCACGGCGGCGTGCGGGTCATCCAAAACCGCAACGACTTCCTGCTCTCGTCCGGCGACCGCGATTGGCTCGACCGCACCCTTGGCGATCGAATCACCTGGCTGCCCGGCGGCGGCCATCTTGGCAATCTGAGCGATCCCGCCCTGCGCCAGGCGCTCGCCCGCGCGCTGGATCCGAGAAACTCAAGCTGACGGATTTTTGAAGTGATCGCCGCCCGCGAGCGCCTTAAACTGCCCGCCATGCAACCGCTCGACAAAGCCAACGCACTCATCGAGGCCCTGCCCTATCTCCAGGCCTTCCGCGGCAAGACCTTCCTCATCAAGATGGGCGGCTCCGCCATGGAGAACCCCGACCTCGTCGCCAAGGTGATGCGCGACATCGTGTTCCTCGAAGTGGCCGGCATCAATCCGATCGTCGTGCACGGCGGCGGCAAGGCGATTTCCGCCGCCATGCAGGAAGCCGGCCTCAAGGCGGAGTTCGTCGGCGGCCTGCGCGTCACCAGCAACGAGGCCATCGACATCGTCGCCCGCGTGCTGTCCGAGGAAATCAATCCCGGACTCGTCAGGATGATCCGCGACTTCGGCGGCAAGGCCGTGGGCATCCCCGGCAGCGACGTGTTCATCGGCGAGAAAATGCGCGTCAAGGACGCCGCCGGAAAACTCGTGGATCTCGGCCGCGTGGGCGAAGTGGTCGGCTGCCACATGGTCCACATGAACGCCGCCCACCAAGCCGGGATCGTGCCGGTCATTTCCCCGCTCGCCGCCGAACTCGCCACCGGCCGCCCGCTCAATATCAATGCCGACCTCGCCGCCGCCGCGCTCGCCAAGGAGCTGCGCGCCGCCAAACTCGTCTATCTCTCCGACGTCCCCGGCCTGCTCGCCGATGCGAGCGATCCCACCTCGCTCATCCAGTCCGTCACCCGCATCGAGGCCGAAGGGCTCATCGCCGACGGCACCATTTCCGGCGGCATGATTCCCAAGATCCGCAGCGCCGTGGACGCCCTCAACGCCGGCGTGCGCAAGGTCCACTTCGTCGATGGCCGCCAGCCCCACGCCCTGCTGATGGAAATCTTCACCGATGGCGGCATCGGCACCGAGGTGGTGCGGTGACTTGCCATCCGGAAGCGGAGGGAATCCCGGAGCCTCCACTGCGTCAAAGAGCGGTGTTTGCCCGCTCAAAGGGCTTGCCCGTTGCTGAGGGGCTGGAGAGAATCCGCCGCTTCCATCGTTGCCGCTGATGGCCAGCGGCAGACCCGGGCTCTTCGTGGCCGCCCTTGCGCGCATCTCCATCATTCTCCCATTCCAGAGCCTGACGCATCGGCCACCCACTCCACTTCCGCCAATCCTTCGATGCTCCAATCCGCTCCACGATGACGGTTGACCGCTGACCCTTGAATCTCCCATGTCCCAAGACTCCATCAAACCCATCAACGTCGCCGAGGAACTTTCCCAATCGTTCCTGGAATACTCGATGTCGGTCATCGTCTCGCGCGCGCTGCCCGACGTGCGCGACGGCCTCAAGCCCTCGCAGCGGCGCATCCTCTACGCGATGCGCCAGCTCGGCGTCACCCCCGGCAAGGCCCACGTCAAGTGCGCCAAAATTGTCGGCGAAACCATGGGTAATTACCACCCGCACGGCGACCAGGCGATCTACACCACGCTCGTCAACATGGGCCAGCCGTGGTCGATGCGCGAAATGCTCGTCGACGGCCAGGGCAACTTCGGCTCGGTGGAGGGCGACGCCGCCGCCTCCATGCGATACACCGAGGCCCGCCTCCATCACCTCGGCATGGCAATGATGGACGATCTCGACAAGGACACCGTCGATTTCCAACCGAACTACGACGGCTCGCAGCAGGAGCCGTCCGTTCTGCCCTCCGCGTTTCCCAACTTCCTCGTCAACGGCGGCACCGGCATCGCCGTCGGCATGGCCACCAACCTCGCCCCGCACAACCTCGGCGAGGTCATCGACGGCATCTGCGCCCAGATCGACCACCCGCGCATCACGCTGCCCGAGCTGATGCAGTTCATCAAGGGCCCGGATTTCCCGGTCGCCTGCGAAATCCGCGGCCTGCGCGGCATCGAGGACTACTTCCGCACCGGCAGGGGTTCGATGCGCCTCCGCGGCAAGGTCGAGATCGAGGAAAACGAGAACGGCAAGTCCATCATCGTCATCCGTGAGGTGCCCTACGGCGTCAACCGCGCCACCCTCCAGGAACGCATCGCCGAACTCGTCAACGAAAAGACGCTCACCGGCATCTCCGGCATGCGCGACCTCTCCGACGAGGAAACCCGCATCGAAATCGAGTTGAAACGCGACGCCCGCCCGCAGGTGGTCGTCAACCAGCTCTTCAAGCTCACCGCGCTCGAAACCTCTTTCAGCGTGAACATGCTGGCCATCCACCAGCAGCGGCCCAAGCAGCTCTCGCTCAAGGAAGCCATCGACGCCTACATCGAGCACCGCCGCGAGGTTGTCATCCGCCGCACCCGCCACCTGCTCCACAAGGCCGAGGAACGCGCCGAGCTGCTCGAGGCCTACCTGCTCGCCCTCGGCCACCTCGACGACTTCATCCGCATCATCCGCGATTCAAAAAACCGCGACGAAGCGCGCGAACGCCTCGCCGCCTATCAGTTCTCCACCGCCACCGCGGAGAAACTCGGCATCCTGATCCGCTCGCAGGCCGCCGTGCAGGGCGACCGCTATGTGTTCTCCGAGCGCCAGGTCAACGCCATCCTCGATCTCCGCCTCTATCAGCTCACCGGCATGGAGCAGGACAAGGTGAAGGGCGAATACGACGCGGTGCTCGACGACATCAAGGACCTGCTGGACATCCTCGCCCGCGAGGAGCGCGTGCTCGGCATCATCAAGGACGAGCTGCGCGCCATCCGCGAGAAGCACGCCACCCCGCGCAAGTGCCCGATCCTCGCCGAGGAGGGCGAGATCGCCATGGAGGACCTCATCGCCAACGACGCGATGATCGTCACCCTCTCGCACCGCGGCTACGTCAAGCGCACCCCCGCCACCGAATACCGCCTGCAAGGGCGCGGCGGCAAGGGGCTCAAGGGCATGGAAACCAAGGCCACCGGCAAGGAGGAGCCTGACGATTTCGTCGAGCATCTCTTCTCGGTGCAGGCGCACGATTACCTGCTGTTTTTCACCAACACCGGCCGCATGTATGTCGAGCGCGTGTTCGAACTCCCCGAGGGCTCGCGCACCTCCACCGGGCGCTCGATCAAGAACGTGCTCAACCTCAAGCCCGAGGAGAAGATCGCCGCGCTGCTCCGCCTCGAACGCGCCACCGATGACGACGGAAATGACATCACCTTCCGCGAGGACGCCGGCTTCGTTTTCTTCGCCACCCGCTCCGGCAAGGTGAAGAAGACCGCCCTCAACGACTTCCGCAACTACCGCAAGGACGGCATCATCGCCATCATCCTCGAGGAAAACAACGAACTCATCGGCGTGCGCCTCACCTCCGGCGACGACGAGCTGGTGCTCGTCACCCACGAGGGGCTCAGCCTGCGCTTCCACGAAAGCGACACCCGCTCGATGGGCCGCGCCTCCGCCGGCGTGATGGGCATCCGCCCGGTCGAGCGCGACTTCGTCGTCGGCCTCGCCAAGGTCACCTCCGGCAGCACTTTGCTCGTCGCCTCCGAGAACGGTCTCGGCAAGCGCACTCCCTTCGACGACTACCGCAAGCAATCGCGCGGCGGCAAGGGCATCATCACCATGAAGGTCACCGACAAGACCGGACCGGTGGTCGGTGCCGTCACCGTGACCGACGAGGACGAGCTGATGCTCATGACCTCCACCGGCCAGAGCATCCGCATCCGCGTCAGCGAGATCCGCGAAACCGGCCGCAACGCCCAGGGCGTGAAACTCCTCACGCTGAAAGAAGGCGAGAAACTCCAGGACATCTCGCTCGTCATCCCGGATGGGGAAGACGAACGGAGCGGGGGGGGGG
>JBMTCD010000120.1:0-11116 GCA_049430545.1 Luteolibacter sp. | reverse complement strand
GCCACCGAATACCTGGTGGGCAGCCAGATTCCACTGATGCGGCTGCGCCTGCAATCGGACACCGCGCGAGCCCTCTCGCGGCTCGCCGACGACCGCGCGGGCTCGCTTGCCTTGCTGGCCCGCTGCCACCGGATCTTCGCCACCGATGGCTCGCTCGCGGATTTCTTTTTTCCCGCACTCAGGCAGGCGGGCCTGATCGAGGAACACGACGCATGGTTCCGGAAATCGTGGCAGCATTTCCAACAGGTCATCGCCAAGTATCCCGAGTCCGAAAACACGCTCAACACCGCGGCCTGGTTCGCCACCCGGTCGCTGCGCGAACTGGACGCCGCCCACCAGCTCGTTCGCAAGGCGCTGGCCATGAACCCGCGCCAGGCCGCCTATCTCGACACCATGGCCGAATACCAGTTCGCCCGCGGCCGCCGCGCCGAGGCGCTCGAGTGGTCCGCCAAGGCGCTCGATGCCGCGCCCGAGGACACGCTGATCCGCCGCCAGCACGAGCGCTTCCGCAGCGGGGTGTTTCCGCGCTGAAATGTGATTGGGGATTGAGTCCCGCGGCGGATTCCGCGACAACCGCCGCGAATGAGAATTCTGGTTGTTGGCAAAGGTGGACGCGAGCACGCGTTGGTCAGGGCGTTGGCGGAATCGCCGGCAGATCCCGAATTGTTCTGCTTCCCGGGAAGCGATGCGATTTTCGAAATCGCCAAGCCGGTGGAAGCCGAAGGCCTCGAATCGCTCGTGGCGTGGATGAAGGCAAACGCCATCGACCTTTGCGTGGCTGGCGAGGAAAGCTACCTCGTCAAGGGCGAGGGGCTGGCGAATCTTTGCGAGCGGAACGGCATCCCTTGCTGGGGGCCGCCCAAGGAGTCCGCTCAGCTCGAAGCAAGCAAGGAGTTCGCCAAGGGGTTCCTGGTCAGGAACGGCATTCCCACCGCCAAGGCCACCGCCGCCGCCACGCTCGATGAAGCGGTCGCCGCCATCGGCGGAAAATTTCCCACCGTCCTCAAGTTCGATGGCCTCGCCGCGGGCAAGGGCGTGGCGGTCTGTCCGGATGAGTCCTCCGCCATGGAGTTCTTGGACGAGGTTTTCGCGCAATCCCGCTTCGGCGAGGGCCGCGTGTTGGTGGAAGATTGCCTCACGGGCCCCGAGGTTTCCATTTTCGCCGCCATCGTGGACGACTCCTATCTCGTCTTCACTCCCGCCCGCGACTACAAGCGCGCGCTTGATGGCGATGAGGGGCCGAACACCGGCGGCATGGGCGCGGTGGCGAGCCGGCAGTTGATATCTCCCGGGCTGCTCGCGCGCATCGAAGACGAAATCGTCAAGCCCACTGTCGCAGGACTGCGCAAGGAAGGCCTGCCATACCGCGGCTTCCTCTACTTCGGCCTGATGCTGACGCCGACCGGTCCGCAGGTGATCGAATACAACTGCCGCTTCGGCGATCCCGAGTGCCAGGCGGTCATGCCGATGGTCAAGGGCGACCTCGCCGGCTTTTGTCTCGCCGGCGCGAAGGGCGAACTGCGCGCGGAAATGGTGTCATTCGACGACGGCTGGAGCGTCTGTGTCATTCTCGCCTCCGCGGGCTATCCGGAATCGTCGCGCTCCGGCGATGCGATCCACGGATTGGAAAAGACCGGTGATTTCCGCGTTTATCACGCCGGCACCCGCTGCAATGCGGATGGCATCTGGGAAACCAACGGCGGCCGCGTGCTGGCGGTGGTCGCCGGGGGAACCAGTCGTGAAGACGCCGTGGAAAACGCCCACGCCGCCGCCGACGGCATTTCCTTCGATGGCATGCAACGCCGCCGCGACATCGGCATCCTCAATTTCGACTGAACCCCATCATGGAACCCCGCATCCTCACCGCCGAAGACATCGCCGCAGGCGTGCAACGCCTCGCCGACGCCATCCGCGAGCGCACCCGGGGAAAGCCGATCTGCCTCGTCGGCATCCGCAGCCGTGGCGACGAAGTGGCCGAGCGCGTGCTCAACCTCCTCTCGCAGGACGACCGCGAACTCGCCTTCGGCGTGCTTGACATCTCGCTCTATCGCGACGACTTCGAGCACCTCCACGAAAATCCCGCGCTGAAGGAAAGCGACATTCCGTTTCCCGTGGAGGGTGCGCACATCATCCTGGTGGACGATGTGCGTTTCACCGGCCGCACCATCCGCGCGGCGCTCGACGCGCTCTCCGACTACGGCCGCCCCGGCCGCATCGAGCTCGCCGTGCTCATCGACCGCGGCCACCGCGAAATGCCGATCCAGCCGGACTACACCGGCATCGTGCTCGACACCCGCCGCCTCGATCATGTATGGGTCTCGCTCGAAGGGACCGACGGCACGGACGAAGTCCGAATCGTCCAAAAAGACCAGTCATGAGCCCGCTTCCCCAGCGCAGGAAATCGCCGGAAGAAATCGCGAAACTCCGCGAATCGTTCGGTGTTCCCGCCGCGGAAGCGCCCGCCACGCCGGCACCGCAAACGCCGGCACCTGTGCCGCCGCCAAGCCAGCAGGCCGCCCCGCCCGCTGCCAAGCCACCGCGCTCGCTGCGCAAGTCCGACGAGGCGATCCCGCGCCTGGAGTCGCCGCCGGACTCGAATCTCCCGCACCAGCGCCACAGCCGGGAGGAACTCGATGCCATCCGCCGCCGCGAGGCCATGTCGATGATGAACACTCCGCCGAACAAGCGATTGTTTCCCGCGCATCCCGCCCTCGTCGTCCCGGGATACCTCATCACCGTCATTGCTGCGGCGGGCATCTGGTTCTATCGATTCCCGCTGTGGGTGACCGCAGCGTGTGCGCTTGCTGCCTTTGCCGTCTCGGGCCTGCTCTTCTTCCGCCACCCGGTCTCGCGCCACCACGCGGCTTTCATCGCCGTGCTCGCGATGTTGCTGCTGGTTTTCGCCTCCTTGTATTACTTCCCACAACTCCGGCATGCCACGTAAAGACCTCCTGGATATCGCATCGCTCGAACGCGAGGAAATCGACCGTCTGCTCGATCAATCCGTGCCGTTCAAGGAACTCTTCACCCGATCGGTGAAGAAGGTTCCGGCCCTCAAGGGCAAATCCGTTCTGATGCTCTGTTATGAGCCCTCCACCCGCACGCATTCCTCCTTTGAGGTGGCCGCCAAGCGCCTGTCCGCGGATGTCACCAACTTCGATGTCGCCCATTCCTCCATCACCAAGGGCGAGTCCGTCCGCGAAACCATTGAGACGCTCCAGGCGATGCGCACCGACTACGTGATCGTGCGCCACAAGGCCTCCGGCCTGCCCGGCACCATCGCCCGCCTCACCCGCGCGTCGGTCATCAACGCCGGCGATGGCGCCCACGCCCATCCCACCCAGGCGTTGTTGGACGCTTTCACGATCAAGGAAAACTTCCCCGAGCCCGCCGGAAAAAAAGTCCTCATCATCGGCGATATCCTCCATTCGCGTGTCGCCCGCTCCACCAGCACCATCCTCAAGAAGCTCGGCGTGCAGGTGGCTTACCTCGGCCCCGGATCGCTCGTTCCGCGGAATGGCCCGGACAACATCCGCCGCTTCACCGATTACCGCGAGGCGATGGCATGGCATCCGGACATCGTCTACCTGCTACGCGTCCAGATGGAGCGCCAGGATGTCCAGTATTTCCCCAGCCTGCGGGAATACCACAAACTCTACGGCGTCACCGAGGCACGGCTGGAGGAAATCCGCCAGCGCGGCACTTACATCATGCACCCCGGCCCGGTGAACCGCGGCGTCGAACTCTGCGACGCCGTCATGGACTACGAACGCTCGCTCATCAACGACCAGGTCGAAAACGGCATCGCTGTGAGGATGGCCGTGCTCTACTGGCTCAAACCGGGGGCTGCGGAGTGAACCGCCGTTGCCCGCAGCGCGCGGCTGCGCATTCCGCCGCAGGCACATCGCCTGGCCATGGCCATCAGACCAGTCTCGCATAGAGCGAGCGCAGGCCAGCCTGCCATTTTTCCAGAAATGCCAGGTTGCGCACGCTGGTGGAGGCACGGACGGCATCCGGCGCTGCTGCCGCCTGGTAATCACTGAACTCCTCGCACTGTGTGGAAATGGCCCTGGCCAAGGTGGCGAGCGCCCGCTCGACCTCCTCGCGGCTGTGCTGGGTTTCCTTCTCCAGCAAGGCAAGACCGAGCGCGCTCTTGGTGTCCTGCCTGCGACGCACGATGGCCTCGGCGCGTTGCGAAACATCGCCCACCGTGGCAAACAGATCCATCACCTGGGAATCGACCGCGCCGCGGGTCTCCACGGTGATGCCATGAGTTTCCAGCCAGTGCCTCAGCCGGCGCGACGGGCTGGCAAGAATGGCGTGGGCCTCCCGCAGCCGTGCGAATTCCCGTTCGTCGCCGCCGGCGTCGGGGTGCAGCGATTTGCCCGACTCGCGGAAGGCGTCGTTCACTTCTTCCGCGCGGATCGTGAGACGGGGTGGCAGTCCGAGTGTTTCAAAGGCATTCATCGTTTCACAAAGGATCAGGATCCAAGCGGCCCGGGCCGGGGCCCCCATGGGTCGCGGCCGGTGGAAAATCCGGGCACCGCACAGGAAACAATCCGCGCGGATAGGATGAGGAGCGGGCAGTGACGGATGGCGCGGTGCATGGTGGGGCTCAGGGGGCGCATCGTGGGCCCGGACGCCTTGTCCCGCAAGCGCTTGGGTGAAGCCGGGAGCGGCAGAGCCCCTCCCTCACGGGCCGATGAGGCTGGCCATCGTCTCCGGTTTCCCCTTGTTTGGTGGCCGTGAAGCGCTTTCCCGCCTACGCCCAGATCATCGTCGCGTTGTTGCTGTCCACGCTGACGGCCTTGGTTTTCCGCTCGATTGCCTCCAATGCGGACGAGGGGGCGCCGGTGATGCGATTCATCGGCGGTTCGCTCGCGGTGTGCGCGTTTGTCGGGGATTTGTTCATGCGCGCGCTCAAGATGCTGATCGTGCCGCTGATCCTCACCTCGGTGATTTCCGGCATCGCCAGTCTGCAAGGTGTGAAGGGTTTCGGACGGCTGGGGATGAAAACGGCGGCGTTCTACATCGGCACCAGCACGCTCTCGATCATGCTCGGCCTGTTGCTGGTCAAAACCATCCGCCCCGGCCTCACCGATGGCGTGCCCAATACGGTGATCCGCGACGCCTTCGAGCAAAGCGCCGCCACGGCCGGCGAGGAAACCGTGGCCTCCGTCACCGCGGCCGGCGGGCGCAAGGCCGGCGATTTCCTCGAGGTGTTCCGCGCGATGCTGCCGGAAAACGTGATCTCCGCCGCCACCAACAACGGCCAGATGCTCGGGGTGATTGTTTTCAGCATCCTGTTCGCAGTGGCCATCACGCGCCTGCCGGGCGACGAGATGCGCACCATCCGCGAGTTTTTCCAAGCGGCCTGCGATGCGATGGTGGTGCTCACCAAATGGGTGATGGCGCTCGCGCCCCTCGGTGTCTTCGGGCTGATCCTGCCGGTCGTTTACGCCACCGGCGCGGATCTCTTCGCCAACCTCGGGAAATATTTCCTGACCGTCCTGCTCGCCCTGCTGATCCACCTGCTGGTGGTGCTGCCGTGCATCCTGCGCTTCATCGGCCGCGTCAATCCGCTGGCGCACCTCAAGGCGATGCGTCCCGCGCTGTTGCTTGCGTTTTCCACCGCCTCGTCGTCGGGCACGCTGCCGGTCACCATGCGCTGCGTGGAGGAGGGGAGCGGTGTCTCGAAACGCGTCACCAGTTTCACCCTGCCGCTGGGAGCCACCGTCAACATGGACGGCACCGCGCTCTACGAATGCGTGGCGGTCATTTTCGTCGCGCAGGTGATGGGCGTGGAACTCGGCCTAGCCGGCCAGTTCTTCGTGGTCGCCGCCGCGCTGCTCACCAGCATCGGCGTGGCCGGCATCCCCTCCGCCAGCATGGTCGCGATCCTGCTGATCCTGAAAAACTCCGGTGTGCCCGGCGCGGAAACCGCAGTCGTCGCCCTGCTCTCGGTGGACCGCCTGCTCGACATGACCCGCACCGTGGTCAATGTGTTCAGCGACTCCTGCGCCGCCGTGGTCGTCGCGAAATCGGAAGGGGAGACGCTCAAATTATAAAAAGTGAGTGGGGCGTCCCGCCGGCATCGGTGCATGAATAGCGAACTTCACATCCCCTGGATCGCACAAGCCCCGCGCCGCGCGCGGTGGCTGGTGGCGGTGTCGGGCGGGGCGGATTCGGTGGCCTTGCTGCATCTGCTCCATCGCGCGGGTTTCCGGAATCTGGTGGTCTGCCATCTCGATCACCGCCTGCGCGGCAGGGCTTCGACTTCCGACGCGCGCTTCGTTTCTCAACTTGCCTCACGACTCGGTGTGAAGTGCGAACCCGGCCGCGCCGACGTGCGGACGATGATGAAACAAAGCGGCGAATCGCTGGAAACCGCCGCCCGCCGCGCACGGCATGCGTTCTTCGTCGAATGTGCGCGCAAGCACCGCTGCCGCCGCGTGCTGCTCGCGCACCATGCCGACGATCAGGCCGAAACCGTGCTGTGGAACCTGCTGCGCGGCTCACACGGGCTCAAGGGCATGAAGGCGGAGCAGGAAATCACGGTGGACGGATTCCAACTCGAATTGATCCGCCCGCTGCTCGACACCCGCCGCGCCGATCTTGTGGCATGGCTGCGCGCCAACCGCCTCAAGTGGCGGGACGATGCCAGCAACCTCGAAGCCATCGCCGTCCGCAACCGGCTGCGGAACGAGGCGATGCCATTGCTGGCTGAAATTTCCGGCCGCGATCCGGTCGCGGCGCTGGTCCGTGGCGCGCGTGACAGCACCGAGCGCGAGGACATGGAAAACGACCTGCTGCGCCAGGCCAAGCTGCTTGACCCACAGGGACGTCTTCACCTTGGCGCATTGCGCGCGCTGCCCCGTTCCATCCAACGCCGCGCCATCGCGGACTTTCTAACAAGCCCGTGTGTCGGGGCAATCGACCGCGCGCTGCTCGATCGCGCGCTCGCCCTGCTTGATCCTTCCGCGCCACCGGCCATCAATCTGCCCGGTGGGCGCCAATTGCGACGTCGTGCGGGACGCTTGTTTGTCGCTCAGCCGTGATTCACCGGGTATCCTCGGCCCGCAGCCGCCAGCGGGCGTCGCGGCGCAGCATGAACGTCCGTCGGCTGGCCAGGCCGCGCCGGGCGGAGCCGTGCTCGGTGGTCACTTCAATGGATCCGCCGTTTTGCCGGATTTCGACGATACGGAAAACCGGTTCGCGCCGCATCCGCAGGAAACAATACAACGGCACGTCCGGGTGGGCGGCGTTCCAGAGGTATCTGGCCGGCGGGAAACCCGGCACCTCCGCCAGCGCGGCGAACACCTCGCGCAGCAGTCCTGCGCCATGCCGCCGCGCCAGCCCCGCCGCGGCGCGCCTCGAGAGCAGGTTCTCGATCATTGCCGCGGCCGGATTCAGCCGGTCTTCCTCCATTTCAGCGATCAGCTCGCGGGCATGCACCGCCATCATCGCGTGCAATTCATCGCGCTCAATCTCGCCGCGCTCGAAACGCGCGAACAATTCGCCGGGTGTCGGGATCATCGTCGCGCCATTCATGCCCCATCTCCGCCCGCCGCGCAAATCCAGGCTCGCCGGGCTCAAATGTGAAATCGCCACGGGTATCCAAAATGACGCTGGCGTGGCCCTCGGCGGCCTGCTTAGCCTGCCGGCCATGAAGCTCGGTGTGATTGGTTGTGGCAAGATGGGCACCGCACTGGTGGCGGGGGCGATCCGTTCCGGGGCCGTCGCCGCCAAGGAGGTCATCGGTGTGGATCCCGTGGCCGCGTCGCGCGAGGCATTCGCCCAAACCACCGGAGCCACTGCGGGCGAGGAGCTCGCCAGCCTCAGCGGATGCGAGGCGATGCTGCTCTGCACCAAGCCCCATGACGCGCTTGCCGCCTTGGAAAAATCCGCCGCGGCAGGGAAATCTCCCGCGCTCATCATCTCCATCGCCGCCGGCCTCACTCTCAAGGCACTCGAATCGGCCGCCGGCCCGCACCGCGTCATCCGCGCCATGCCCAACACGCCGGCACTCGTCGGCCATGGCGCGGCCGCTTACTGCCTCGGTTCCACCGCCACGCGCGACGACGCGGATTTTGCGAACCGCCTGCTCGGCTCGGTGGGGCTGGCCGTCGAGCTGCCTGAGCGCCTGATGGATGCTGTCACCGGCCTCTCCGGCAGCGGCCCCGCCTATGTTTATCTGGTCATCGATGCCTTGGCCGATGGCGGCGTGCGGATGGGACTGCCGCGCGCCGAAGCCCTGCGACTCGCCGCCCAGACTGTGCTGGGGGCAGCCGCCATGGTATTGGATACCGGCGAGCATCCCGCCGTTCTCAAGGACATGGTCACCTCGCCGGGCGGCACCACCATCGCCGGGGTTGCCGAGTTGGAACGCCACGGTCTCCGCATCGCCATGATCGAGGCCGTCACCGCCGCCACTCGTCGCGCCACCGATCTCGGACGCTGACATGCGCCTCGGGGATTTTCCGCTTTCCCGCATCCTTCCACTTTCTATGCTCCGCGCCATGATCCCACGGTTCGCCGCTTTCGCCCTGCCCTCGCTTGGCGCCATGTTCTTCGCCGCCTGTGGCACCGGCGAGGTTCCGGTGCTCGCCGGCCAAATGAGTGGCGACATCCCGGTGGGCGAAAAACTGTATCGGGAGGCGAAGGCTGCCGATGACGCCGGAAAAGCCTCCCGCGCCATCAAACTCTACGACCGCACCGCCACCCGCTATCCATTCATCGACGCCGCCGCACAGGCGCGCTTCCGTCAGGCACAGCTGCTCGAAGGGGAGGGCGAGCCGCGCAAGGCCTTCGAGGCCTATGACAAAATGCTCGGACAATACCCCGGCGACACGCTCTACCCGCAGGCACTCGAACGCCTCTCCCGTCTCGCCAACGACGCCGCCGAGGGCAACATCCAGTCGAGTTTCCTCGGCATGAAACGGCGCATCTCGATGGACCAGACCGTGGAAATGCTCGGCCGGGTCAAGGATCACGCCCCGCGCTCGCGCACGGCGGCCAAGGCCCAGTTCAAGGTCGGCGAGCTCTACCAGTCGAAGAAAAAGTTCAAGGAAACCATCGCCGCCTTCCGCGATCTGGTGCGCGAGCAGCCGGAATCTCCCGAGGCGCCCGAGGCACTCTTCCGCGTCGGCGTGATCCATCTCGAGCAGGCCGATCGCGGAAACCAGAATCAGTCCACGCTTGATCTCGCCAACGAGGCCTTCAACGATTACCTCATCCAATATCCGGGCCACTCGCGCAATGCCGAGGCACGCAAGATGATCGCCAGCCTGCGCGGCATGACCATCGAACGCTCGCTCGAAATCGCCGAGTTCTACATGAAGACCGGCCGCACCGAGTCCGCCAAGATCTACTACCGCGACATCGTCCGCAAATCGTCCTCCGGCAAGCTGCACGACGCCGCCAAGGCCCGACTCAAAGAACTGGGAGAATGATGAAAACGTCCATCCATGCCAGCTTGGCCACGCTATGCCTGATGCTCGCCTCGTGCGCCGGATACCAGCTCGGCGGCCAGAAACCCGCATCGCTCACCGCCGTGGAGACCATCGCGGTGCCGATGTTTGCCAATGCCACCCAGCACCCGCGCGCCTCGGCCCTCGCCACCTCCGCCGTGGCCGACGCCATCGTCCGCGACGGCACCTACCGCATTGCCGCCAGCGACCGCGCCGACGCCATACTCGATGGCGAACTCGAACGCATTCAATACCAGACCATCCGCGGCACCCGCCAGGACTCGCTTTTCCCCGAGGAGCTATCCAACACCGTAACCCTGCGCTGGACCCTCCGCGACGCCCGCGATCCCACCAAGGTGCTCGCCACAGGGCGGTCCGAGGGCACCAGCCAGTTGTTCGTTTCGGCCAACCTGCAAACCGCGCGCAACAACGCGCTGCCGGAGGCGCTGGACCGCGCCAGCGAAGCACTCGTTTCACGCATCGCCGACGGCTACTGAGCCCCGCCAAGCATCCTCACACCGATGCCCGACGCCTCCATCCACACGCACGGAAAAGTGCAGGACCGCGCCGGCACGGTCCTTTACCGCGTCCAACTGCCCAACGGCAAATCCATCCTCGCGCACCTGTCCAAGCCACTGGCCGAGGGCCATGCGGTGTTCCAACCGGGAGACCGCATCCTGCTCGAACTCACGCCCTACGACTTCGACACCGCCCGCATCCTCGGCCACCAGCACGGAACCGCCGAATGACGGATGCCGCCTTGTGGTATGCCGCAGCCGCCGTTTTGAATCCGCCAGACCGTCCCGGAAGTTCCCCGAAACCCGCGCTTTGCGGCCACCGCAATCTCGCTTATCTAGCTGGCCATGGCCACGACCGCTCCACCGCAAGACCGCCCGACCCGGCTCATTCTCGTCGAGGATCATGCGGATTTCCGCGAATCGGTCGGCATGGTCCTCGAAGAACGCGCCCACTACGAATGCGTCGGCAGCTTCTCGACCATGGAGGACGCGCTCGATGAAATCCGCGCCGGCTTGAAGGCGGACCTGGTGCTTTCCGATCTCGGCCTGCCCGGCATCAGCGGCATCGCCGGCATTCGCAAAATCCGCGAGCTGCTGCCCGACGCGCGCGTGTTGGTCCTCACCGCATTCACCGACAAGGCGAAGGTCTTTTCCGCCCTCGAAGCCGGCGCGCACGGCTATCTCGTCAAGGCCGGCAGTGCCTCGCGCCTGCTCGAAACCCTCGAGGAAGTCCTCGCCGGCGGCACCCCGCTCGATCCCAAGATCGCCGGCATGATCCTCCAGACCTTCCGCCAGCTCAGCCCCATCCCGGAAGCGGAATCGCTCTCCGGCCGCGAGTGCGAGGTGCTCCAACTGTCCGCCAAGGGCCTCACGCGCAAGGAAATCGCCGAGGACCTCAAGCTCAGCGAGCACTCGGTGACCGAATACATCAAGCGCAGCTTCGACAAACTCCACGTCCGCAGCCTGCCCGCCGCCGTCAGCGAGGCCATCCGGCGGGGGCTGCTCGATCTTTCCTGAAGCCGGGCGGACTGAAGTTGGCGCTTCAGCGGAGAAGGCCATGGGCGAGAAGAAACTTCGCGTTTTGACACGCGACTTTTCCAACGCCCCGATGGTCTGGCTGAAGAGCTC
>JBMTCD010000119.1:0-11307 GCA_049430545.1 Luteolibacter sp. | reverse complement strand
GGATCGACGAACCCGCGGGTGCGGCGGACGCTGGCCTCGCACCAGGCGCGGGCGAGGACCTTGCCATTGCTGTCCCGGGCATCGCCGTAGCAGCGGATGGTGAAGGTGTCGTCGCGCGCCGAAAGGATGGGGGCGAGCGGCCGCAGGATGTCGGCTTGGCGCGTCCAGCCCGGGACACCATAGGCGCTGTGACCCGCCGCTGCCTCGCGGAACTGGTATTCCTCACCATTTTGGACACCCGGCGGGTTTGGCGGATTGGCATCCACCACCTTGGAGAGCGATTTGAGGGTGTTGAGCGGGTCGGTGGACGCAGATTCGCCAAGTTGGTCCAGTGCGGCTTGCAGGGCTCCCGCCAAGGCGAGGTCGCCGGAGCTCAACTGGCGGTTGACGAACTCGGCGAGCGAAAGGAACGGGCCGCGGGCGCGGATTTGTGCGACGAGGTTATCCGCCAGCTGGTCGAGGACGTCGTCGTTCACGCTGCGGTAGCCGGCGAATTCCGTGGCCTCGGGGAAAGCGCCGGACGATCCTGCTTTGCCGGCCTCGGTATCGCCCGCGATGCTGAAGCGGTTCCAGACGTGGTCGGTTTCCCCGGACAAGCCGGCGTTCCAGGAAGTGCCGCTTTCGCGGATGATGGGAACGCGCTGGTCGCGGGCGTGGCCAAGCAGGGCGCGCCAGGCGGTGACCGAGGTGGAGTTGACGTTGAACATGCCGTCCACCTCCAGGCGCGAGGCGATCTTCCGCCAGGAATCCGCCGGCCGGATGTGGCTGTCGAGGAGTGCGATTTTGTCCGATGCGGCAGCATCTTCCATGATCGGCCGGTAGGCGTGGTTGGTGAGGGACGCGTCTCCGCTCAGGAAAGCGGTGTAAACTTCCTCCATGCTGCGTCCGGGGGATCCGAAGTTCGAGGGCTCGGGCGCGATTGACGAGAAGAACCAGTCGTCGAAGAGCAGGTGGTTGGTGCAGTAGGAGTCGTCGTGCTGGAAATTCACGGTGAGTTTGGCGTCCCTGGCGTTCACCACCTTGTCGGGCGGCAGCAGCGGGTTGGCGTCGGAGTTGGCAATGATGTTGAACGCGTAGGGCGGAAGCGAGTTCTCGAAGCGCACATCCCAATGGGTGAGTTCGGCGAGCGAGGCCAGCGGGCGCAGCGGCAGTTCCGCGAGCACGCAGCGTGAGAGGCCGTCGGCCTTGTTGAATCCGGAGACGATGTAGCCGCGGCCGGTGCTGCCGCTGGCATTGGGCAGGAAACTGTCACCACCCGCCGCATGCGCGACGAAACTGTAATCGAAGGACGAGTTGACCGGATGGGTGGTGCCGGGATAATCGTATGCGATGGTGGGATCCACTATGTCCTGCACCCCCATGCTGGTGTGGTTGACGAATGGGCTGCAACGCGCAAAGCCCTTGGCCGCCAGGGCGGTGTTGCTGGCGGCGCGCACCCCGAAGATCGTCGAGAGAAACGGCTGCGGGCTGGCGGCGCACTGGCTGAGCGTTGCGCTGGCCATCCCGGTGATCGGAGGATACACGGCGGCGGCCATTTCCGGGCTATAGATCATCCGGTAAACCAGCGCCCAGCGGTTGGAGATGAAAATATCAAGATACATCGTAACCCCCACCGCTCCCCGGAAGTAGTTGCAGATGGTGTCGAACTTGGCGTCAGCCTTGAGAGTGGTGCTGCCCGGCAGGGCGAGTGGCTGTTCGCCGTTGGGGCCGCGAATGGCGCAATAGTTGCCGCCGCCACTGCGGAATCCGGGCGCGATATCGACCAACTCGCCGCTGGGCACGGGAATGGTGGAAACCGGGCTGAAGAGCCGCGTTTCACCGGGCATGAGCGTGAATGCGCCGGGGATCTGATATCTCAGATTGCTGGAACTGAGTGCCGGCAGGTTGCTCAGCTCATAGTCTCCCGCCACTCCGTTGTAATCGGGGTTTTGCTGGCCGCCGATGGTGTATCTCAGCGCGGCAGGCATGGCTTTGACCAGGTTGATGACAATGCCGGGCGGAGCGGTGATTTCCACGTTGTAGGGATTCCAAAAGGTGATCGCCGGGGTGATCAGCAGCCGTGGCTGGTATCGTTCAGGATCACCCGGCCTGCCCTTCGGCAGGCGCTCGGCGCTGTGGGAGAAAACCCACTGGATGCGGGCGACCACCGGCAGGATGCGCACGCGGTGGATGTAATCGAAGTGCTTGTCCGGCGTGTCCGGACCTTGGAGGCCGATTGAGTTGAATTGAAGCGGCACGCTGGCCCGGCCATCGGCGGAAACCAGGATCCGCTGGTAGTAGGTGGCGTAGTCGAAGAGGTTTTCCCAGCTCGAGATGGCACCCTGGCGGTAGATCGGGCCGGTCCAGACGGGTTCTGCAGGCGGCGGGCGGTAAGCGGACCACGGGTAGAGCATGCCTCCTGGCGGATACGAGCCCTCGATGGTGCGGCGGGTGGGAATGGCCGCCCGGGTGGTGGTGGTTGGGGTGAGTTGGAACAAAGGCAGCCCATTCTTCGGCTGTCGGTTCCGGTTTTCACTCAGCAGCGAGAAATCCTTGCGCCATCCGCCGGTGGCGGTGTTGGTGAGCAGGCCGACCGACCCGGCGGAAAGGTCATGGAAAAACTCGCGGGGATTGGGGGTGGCAGCCTGCGCGGCGAGCAGTTCAACGGTGTTAAACGTGACCGCCTTTTCCGCCGGTTTGGGATCATCCAGCAGCGCATCGAGCCCGAAGGGTGCCGGATCCGCCACGGCATGACTTCTGGCGATCGCCGACCATCCGGCGGCGGAATCCTCCTTGGGTCCGTAAGGCTGCGGCAGCCTCGCCTTCTGGTTCTCCCCGCTCACCCACCAGGCGAAGGAACCATTGGTCAACGGCTGCGGAACCGCGTGGATCTGCCGGGTGTCGCCTTGCGCCAGCGAGCCAGCGGACAACAGCGGAACCGAATCCGCGCCGGGCGTCTTCCGGACGAGCGCGAGCGGGTTGTCCGGCGGAACTCCGGCTTTGGCACCGGAAACCAGCCAGGTCAGGAAGCGCCCGCCAGCCGCCTCCGCCTTCTTCTTGGCGGCGTAGTCCGGCGTGATGGGCCGTCCGGCGAAATTGCCGAGGGTTTGGTGGTTGGTCCCCTCCCAACTGCGCCAAACGCCGGTGAGCGGCGGGCTGTCCCGGTCCACGAGGTCCGCCGGCGCGGTGACCCGGGTGTCCGGCCCGGCCTGCTTTTGCAGTTCCCCAATCGCCAGCATCAGGGCCAGCCGGGCGTTGGCCCGGGCCTCAGCCTGGGCGATTCCCTGCGAGGAGCTGCGCAGGGACAGCGCCGACAAACCCAGCAAGCCCACCGCCACCACCGTGAGCAGGATCATCAGCGAGAGCGTGACGACCAAGGCAAAGCCGCTGCTTTCGGGCTTGCCGGCTGATGGCCGATCATGCGTCCGGGTCGTCATCAGATCAGGTCCGGCTTTTGATGATTCAACCTGCATGAATGGCAATGCGCGTCTGCCGCTTCCTGATTATGGTGATGCATCATCCTTTTGCTCGGCATGCCGGTAATCCGGAAAGACCAGCACGCGCGGGGTGCGCACGCCGGGTTTGGCGAAAATGAAGGCCAGGCTGCGGCTGCGCGGATCGTGCAGCCATTGCGTTTCGCAGATAGGATAGACCGTTTCCTTGTCCGGCATGCGATAGGCCAGATCCACCGGATAATTCCTGGCACCGGACGCCGGCGGATTCAGCGTCACCGTGGAGCGCGGTGGGGCGAGGAGCTTTTCGGAGCCGACGCGGCCGCCAACCTCGAGATTGGTGAGGTTGAACCAGAGCATCTGGCCGCGCTTGAGCCGGTCCGCGGCGGCATTGATGACCTGCATGCGTACGGGTGCGATTGCGTTGGATGGATCGCTGGTGAGCAGCAGGTAGAAATCGGGGACGGAATCGGGAATGTTCACGCTGGGTGCCCCGGCGGGAAGGTTCGCCGGATCGGCGGGAGCGGCGGGCAACAGGGTGAGCGTCAGCTTTCCGGCAGGCAACTGATAGACCGGGGAAAGATTCATGCGCGGCAGTTCGACTTCCTGCGCCTGGGTCCCGTCGAACAGATGGAGGACGCCTGGCGCGCTGTCCGGACCTTCGAGGAAAAGAATGCGGCAGGTGCGTTCCTTGGCCGTCTCCCGGGCCGTCGCGATTCCACACAGCATGGGAATGAGAGGCAATGATATGATGATGGATCGGAACAGCGGAATCATACGTGGCGGATAGATGGAAAACAACTGTCACACTTCTTCCTGCGCCAGCCAGCGAAATGAGACGAACTCGATGCGGCGGCCAAAAATCCGGTTGGCGGGTTTCGTGGGAGCGTTCCTCAGATCCGCAACCTCGGAGGGATCAATGAAATCACGGACCCGCCGCACGGTGGCTTCACACCATGCGCGGGCGACGATGTTTCCATTTGCGTCGCGTGCGTCGCCATAGCTGCGGATGGTGAACGTGTCGTCCCGGGCCGAAAGTATGGGTGCAAGCGGCCGCAGGATGTCGGCTTGGCGCGTCCAGCCGGGCAGACCGTAGGCGCTGTGTCCCGCCCCCGCCTCGCGGAACTTGTATTCCTCATCATAGACCGCTCTTGGCGGGCTTGGGGGATCGGCCGGGGCCACGGTTGAGAGCGCCTTGATTTCGCGGAAGGGGTCTTGGGGATTGTTTTCGGCGAGCTTGTTCAGGGCGGCTTGAATCGTGCCTGCAAGGGCGAGATCTCCGGCGGAAAGCTGGCGGTTGACGAATTCGGACAACGAGAGAAAGGGGCCGCGGCGGCGGACCTGCTCGACCACTTCCTTCGAGAGGGCATCGAGAAAATCGCCATCCACCGTGCGGTAACCGGCGAATTCGGTGGCCTCTGGGAAAGCCCCGAAGGATCCGGGTGTGCCCGCCATGGCATCGCCCGCGATGCTGAAGCGGCTCCAGACGTGGTCAAGCTCCTCGGAGAGGGCGGCACTCCAACGTCCGCCGGATTCGCGAATGTGGGGGATGCGCTGGCCGCGGGCGTGGCCGAGCAGGGCCCGCCAGGCCGTGACGGAGGTGGAGTTGACGTTGAACATGCCCTCGACCTCGATACGAGAGGCGATCGTCTGCCATGCATTCAGCGGCGCCACGTTTTTCTGATAGATCGCGTCACTGTTCTGTTGCGACGCGATCCGGTCCTCCGGGATCGGGCGGTAGGCGCGGTTGGAAAGCGGTTTTTCTCCTGTGAGAAAGCCGCCGTAGGTTTCCTTCTGGCTGCGCACGGCAGCGCCCAAGGTGCCGGGGTCCGGCGTGATGGATGAGACGAACCAGTCATCAAAAAGCAGATGATTGGCGCAGTAGGAGTCGTCGTATTGCAGGTTCTCGGCGAGCGAGGTGTCGCGCGTGTTGCAGACCGCGTTTGATGGCAACAGCGGTGATGCGTCCGAATTGCCGATCAGGTTGATGGCGTAAGGCGGAATGGGGTTTTCGTAGCGCAGGTCCCAGTTGACGAGTTCGCCGAGCGAAGCGAGGGGGCGGACGGGAAGTTCGGCAATGACGCAGCGCGAGAGCCCGTCGGCCTTGTTGAATCCGGTGACGATGTAGCCGCGCGCGGTTCTGTCGCTGGCATTGGGCAGATGGCTGTCGCCGCCCGGGGCGTGTTTGACGAAACTGTAGTCGAATGGCGAATTCACCGGGTGGGCGGTGCCGCCATAATGCCTGCGGATGGTGTCCTCCACCTCGTCCTTGCGGCCCATGGCCGTGTAGTTGACCAGCGGACTCGACTGGACGAACCCCTTGGCGGCGAGGTGGGTGTTGCTGGCGGTGCGTGCGCCGAAAATCGTTGAGAGGAACGGCTGGGGATTGGACGCGCACTGGCTGAGCGTTCCCTCGGCGAGGTTGCGCAAAGGCGGATACACCATGCCGGCGACATCCGCGGTGTAAACCATCCGGTAAACCAGATGCCGGCGACTTTCGCCGTTGCGCGGCACAATCATGTCGAGGTAGATGCCCACGCCCTGCGCGCGATCTTCCTCGATGGTGTCGAATTTCGCTTCCGCCTTGAGAGTGGCCGATCCCGGCAGCAGCAGGTTCTGGCCGTTGATGTCCTTGACCGGAAAGTGGTGGCCTCCACCGCTGCGGTAGCCGGGCTGGAGAACCACGTTCGCGTTGTCCGCCACCGGCGTGCCGGACGCCGGGCTGAAAAGGCGGGTCTCGCCGGGCATCAGTGTGAATGGTGAATCGATCTGGAAGCGCAGCGTTCCGCCACCGAGCGACGGCTGATTCGTCACTCCCGCCATCACCGCGTTGTAGTTGACGTTCTCGCGGCCGTTGATGGTGTATTTCAGCGCCGCGGGCATCGCTTTCGGAATGATGAAGTCGATCCTCGGCGGCGAGGTGATCTCAACGTTGTAGGGATTCCACATCGTGATCGCCGGCGTCAGCAGCAACCTCGGCTCATATTGCCCGCGGCTGTTTGCCGGCTGGACCGCGCTGTGCGAAAAGACCCACTGCATCCGCGCAATCACGGGCAGCACGCGCACCTTGTGCAGGAACTCGAAGTTTTCCGAACGGGTATCGATGGCAACCGAGTGGATCGGCGAGGTGACCCGCCCCTCTCTCGAGACACTCATCCGCTTGTAGTGAGTGGCCCAGTCGACGAGGTTCGCCCAACTCGTCACCGGCCCGTGCTGATAGATCGGGATATGGTTGGGGCTGCGGTAGGTTGCCCAGGGATAGAGCATCGATCCGGCCGGCACGGCATTGCCGGGAGCAGGGCGGGTCGCATTTGTGCTGGTGGTTGAATTGATCTGGAAGAATGGCAGCCGCGAGGTTGGCTGCCGGTCCCAGCTCTCGGTAAGGAGCGAAAGATCCTTGCGCCATCCGCCGGTCGCGGTGTTGGTGAGCAGGCCGACCGAGGCAGCCGAGAGGTCGTGAAAATGCTCGCCAACCCTGGTCGTGGCGGCTGCCTGTCTGGGGAGCAGGTTGGCCGTGCGCAGCGTGACCGCCTTTTCCGCCGGTTTGGGATCATCCAGCAGCGCATCGAGCCCGAAGGGTGCCGGATCCGCCACGGCATGACTTCTGGCGATCGCCGACCATCCGGCGGCGGAATCCTCCTTGGGTCCGTAAGGCTGCGGCAGCCTCGCCTTCTGGTTCTCCCCGCTCACCCACCAGGCGAAGGAACCATTGGTCAACGGCTGCGGAACCGCGTGGATCTGCCGGGTGTCGCCTTGCGCCAGCGAGCCAGCGGACAACAGCGGAACCGAATCCGCGCCGGGCGTCTTCCGGACGAGCGCGAGCGGGTTGTCCGGCGGAACTCCGGCTTTGGCACCGGAAACCAGCCAGGTCAGGAAGCGCCCGCCAGCCGCCTCCGCCTTCTTCTTGGCGGCGTAGTCCGGCGTGATGGGCCGTCCGGCGAAATTGCCGAGGGTTTGGTGGTTGGTCCCCTCCCAACTGCGCCAAACGCCGGTGAGCGGCGGGCTGTCCCGGTCCACGAGGTCCGCCGGCGCGGTGACCCGGGTGTCCGGCCCGGCCTGCTTTTGCAGTTCCCCAATCGCCAGCATCAGGGCCAGCCGGGCGTTGGCCCGGGCCTCAGCCTGGGCGATTCCCTGCGAGGAGCTGCGCAGGGACAGCGCCGACAAACCCAGCAAGCCCACCGCCACCACCGTGAGCAGGATCATCAGCGAGAGCGTGACGACCAAGGCAAAGCCGCTGCTTTCGGGCTTGCCGGCTGATGGCCGATCATGCGTCCGGGTCGTCATCAGATCAGGTCCGGCTTTTGATGATTCAACCTGCATGAATGGCAATGCGCGTCTGCCGCTTCCTGATTATGGTGATGCATCATCCTTTTGCTCGGCATGCCGGTAATCCGGAAAGACCAGCACGCGCGGGGTGCGCACGCCGGGTTTGGCGAAAATGAAGGCCAGGCTGCGGCTGCGCGGATCGTGCAGCCATTGCGTTTCGCAGATAGGATAGACCGTTTCCTTGTCCGGCATGCGATAGGCCAGATCCACCGGATAATTCCTGGCACCGGACGCCGGCGGATTCAGCGTCACCGTGGAGCGCGGTGGGGCGAGGAGCTTTTCGGAGCCGACGCGGCCGCCAACCTCGAGATTGGTGAGGTTGAACCAGAGCATCTGGCCGCGCTTGAGCCGGTCCGCGGCGGCATTGATGACCTGCATGCGTACGGGTGCGATTGCGTTGGATGGATCGCTGGTGAGCAGCAGGTAGAAATCGGGGACGGAATCGGGAATGTTCACGCTGGGTGCCCCGGCGGGAAGGTTCGCCGGATCGGCGGGAGCGGCGGGCAACAGGGTGAGCGTCAGCTTTCCGGCAGGCAACTGATAGACCGGGGAAAGATTCATGCGCGGCAGTTCGACTTCCTGCGCCTGGGTCCCGTCGAACAGATGGAGGACGCCTGGCGCGCTGTCCGGACCTTCGAGGAAAAGAATGCGGCAGGTGCGTTCCTTGGCCGTCTCCCGGGCCGTCGCGATTCCACACAGCATGGGAATGAGAGGCAATGATATGATGATGGATCGGAACAGCGGAATCATACGTGGCGGATAGATGGAAAACAACTGTCACACTTCTTCCTGCGCCAGCCAGCGAAATGAGACGAACTCGATGCGGCGGCCAAAAATCCGGTTGGCGGGTTTCGTGGGAGCGTTCCTCAGATCCGCAACCTCGGAGGGATCAATGAAATCACGGACCCGCCGCACGGTGGCTTCACACCATGCGCGGGCGACGATGTTTCCATTTGCGTCGCGTGCGTCGCCATAGCTGCGGATGGTGAACGTGTCGTCCCGGGCCGAAAGTATGGGTGCAAGCGGCCGCAGGATGTCGGCTTGGCGCGTCCAGCCGGGCAGACCGTAGGCGCTGTGTCCCGCCCCCGCCTCGCGGAACTTGTATTCCTCATCATAGACCGCTCTTGGCGGGCTTGGGGGATCGGCCGGGGCCACGGTTGAGAGCGCCTTGATTTCGCGGAAGGGGTCTTGGGGATTGTTTTCGGCGAGCTTGTTCAGGGCGGCTTGAATCGTGCCTGCAAGGGCGAGATCTCCGGCGGAAAGCTGGCGGTTGACGAATTCGGACAACGAGAGAAAGGGGCCGCGGCGGCGGACCTGCTCGACCACTTCCTTCGAGAGGGCATCGAGAAAATCGCCATCCACCGTGCGGTAACCGGCGAATTCGGTGGCCTCTGGGAAAGCCCCGAAGGATCCGGGTGTGCCCGCCATGGCATCGCCCGCGATGCTGAAGCGGCTCCAGACGTGGTCAAGCTCCTCGGAGAGGGCGGCACTCCAACGTCCGCCGGATTCGCGAATGTGGGGGATGCGCTGGCCGCGGGCGTGGCCGAGCAGGGCCCGCCAGGCCGTGACGGAGGTGGAGTTGACGTTGAACATGCCCTCGACCTCGATACGAGAGGCGATCGTCTGCCATGCATTCAGCGGCGCCACGTTTTTCTGATAGATCGCGTCACTGTTCTGTTGCGACGCGATCCGGTCCTCCGGGATCGGGCGGTAGGCGCGGTTGGAAAGCGGTTTTTCTCCTGTGAGAAAGCCGCCGTAGGTTTCCTTCTGGCTGCGCACGGCAGCGCCCAAGGTGCCGGGGTCCGGCGTGATGGATGAGACGAACCAGTCATCAAAAAGCAGATGATTGGCGCAGTAGGAGTCGTCGTATTGCAGGTTCTCGGCGAGCGAGGTGTCGCGCGTGTTGCAGACCGCGTTTGATGGCAACAGCGGTGATGCGTCCGAATTGCCGATCAGGTTGATGGCGTAAGGCGGAATGGGGTTTTCGTAGCGCAGGTCCCAGTTGACGAGTTCGCCGAGCGAAGCGAGGGGGCGGACGGGAAGTTCGGCAATGACGCAGCGCGAGAGCCCGTCGGCCTTGTTGAATCCGGTGACGATGTAGCCGCGCGCGGTTCTGTCGCTGGCATTGGGCAGATGGCTGTCGCCGCCCGGGGCGTGTTTGACGAAACTGTAGTCGAATGGCGAATTCACCGGGTGGGCGGTGCCGCCATAATGCCTGCGGATGGTGTCCTCCACCTCGTCCTTGCGGCCCATGGCCGTGTAGTTGACCAGCGGACTCGACTGGACGAACCCCTTGGCGGCGAGGTGGGTGTTGCTGGCGGTGCGTGCGCCGAAAATCGTTGAGAGGAACGGCTGGGGATTGGACGCGCACTGGCTGAGCGTTCCCTCGGCGAGGTTGCGCAAAGGCGGATACACCATGCCGGCGACATCCGCGGTGTAAACCATCCGGTAAACCAGATGCCGGCGACTTTCGCCGTTGCGCGGCACAATCATGTCGAGGTAGATGCCCACGCCCTGCGCGCGATCTTCCTCGATGGTGTCGAATTTCGCTTCCGCCTTGAGAGTGGCCGATCCCGGCAGCAGCAGGTTCTGGCCGTTGATGTCCTTGACCGGAAAGTGGTGGCCTCCACCGCTGCGGTAGCCGGGCTGGAGAACCACGTTCGCGTTGTCCGCCACCGGCGTGCCGGACGCCGGGCTGAAAAGGCGGGTCTCGCCGGGCATCAGTGTGAATGGTGAATCGATCTGGAAGCGCAGCGTTCCGCCACCGAGCGACGGCTGATTCGTCACTCCCGCCATCACCGCGTTGTAGTTGACGTTCTCGCGGCCGTTGATGGTGTATTTCAGCGCCGCGGGCATCGCTTTCGGAATGATGAAGTCGATCCTCGGCGGCGAGGTGATCTCAACGTTGTAGGGATTCCACATCGTGATCGCCGGCGTCAGCAGCAACCTCGGCTCATATTGCCCGCGGCTGTTTGCCGGCTGGACCGCGCTGTGCGAAAAGACCCACTGCATCCGCGCAATCACGGGCAGCACGCGCACCTTGTGCAGGAACTCGAAGTTTTCCGAACGGGTATCGATGGCAACCGAGTGGATCGGCGAGGTGACCCGCCCCTCTCTCGAGACACTCATCCGCTTGTAGTGAGTGGCCCAGTCGACGAGGTTCGCCCAACTCGTCACCGGCCCGTGCTGATAGATCGGGATATGGTTGGGGCTGCGGTAGGTTGCCCAGGGATAGAGCATCGATCCGGCCGGCACGGCATTGCCGGGAGCAGGGCGGGTCGCATTTGTGCTGGTGGTTGAATTGATCTGGAAGAATGGCAGCCGCGAGGTTGGCTGCCGGTCCCAGCTCTCGGTAAGGAGCGAAAGATCCTTGCGCCATCCGCCGGTCGCGGTGTTGGTGAGCAGGCCGACCGAGGCAGCCGAGAGGTCGTGAAAATGCTCGCCAACCCTGGTCGTGGCGGCTGCCTGTCTGGGGAGCAGGTTGGCCGTGCGCAGCGTGACCGCCTTTTCCGCCGGTTTGGGATCATCCAGCAGCGCATCGAGCCCGAAG
>JBMTCD010000118.1:0-11326 GCA_049430545.1 Luteolibacter sp. | reverse complement strand
GGATCGAATCGGAGTCACGCAAATCCGCCTTCCGGCTGGAGGGCAATGCCTGCGAGGCCTGCGCCCAGAAGCTGGAAAACCGCGTGAAACACATCCCCGGCGTGCGGCACGCGATCGCCACCTATCTCGGCCGCGTGTTGGTGGTCACCTTCGATCCCGCGATCGAACCCGAGGAACGCATCGCCGATGACATCCGGCACACGGGAGCAGACATCCGCCCGCTGCTTCCGAGCGCCGGAGGAGCTCGCCCGCGGTGGAGGAAAATCCGCGCCGGCGAACTCAATGAGGAGATTTCCTGCGGACTCGGGTTGTTGTTTCTCATCGCGGCCGTGGTGGTGGAAAAATCGGGCGGAGTTTCGATGACGAGCCACTTGTTGTATCTCGGGGCCTATCTCTTCGCGGGACAACAGGGCGTGCGCTCGGCGATCGCCTCGCTGCGCGTCAAGGTGCTCGATGTGGATGTGCTGATGGTGCTGGCCGCGCTCGGCGCGGCATCGATCGGTGCGCCGTTCGAGGGTGCGCTGCTGCTGTTTCTCTTCAGCTTCTCCAACGTGCTGCAGCGGCACGCGATGAACCGCACACAGAAGGCCATCGAATCGCTGCTGACATTGCGTCCCAGCGAGGCGCTCGTCCGCCGCAACGGCGGCACCGCACGGGTGGCGGTGGAGGAAATCGAAATCGGCGAGACCGTGATCGTCCGCCCCGGCGAGCAGATTGCGGTGGACGGAGTGTTGGTGGAAGGCAGCACGCAGGTGGATGAATCCTCGCTCACCGGCGAGTCAATGCCGGTTTCGAAAACCGCCGGCAGCCAACTCTTCGCCGGCACCATCAACCAAAGCGGCGGCATCGAGCTGCGGGTGGCCAGGCGCGCGGAAGACTCCACGCTCGCCCGCATGGTCAAGCTGGTGGCCGAAGCCCAGGCGGAGAAATCGCGCACCCAGCGTTTTCTCGAACGCGCCGAGCAATACTATGCCATGGGCGTCATCGCCTTCACCATCGCGGTGCTTCTCGTGCCCTATCTCGCGATGGGGGAAACGTTTGCCGCGGCCTTCTACCGTGCAATGACCGTGATGGTGGTGGCTTCGCCCTGCGCGCTGATCATCAGCACTCCCGCCACCGTGCTTTCCGCCATCGGCGGCGCGGCCCGGCGCGGCATCCTGATCAAGGGCGGCTCGCATCTCGAACGCGCGGCGCACATCGACATCGTGGCCGTGGACAAGACCGGCACCCTCACCCACGGCAAGCCCGAGCTCACCGACGTCCTGACCGAGAGTGGCGCGTATGCCGTGAACCAATCACTGCCGCCCGCGGCGCTGGAATTGCTGCGTGCCGCCGCCGCGTTGGAGGCGAGGTCCGAGCATCCGCTCGCCCATGCCATCGTGCGCGGCGCGGCCGTTCTCGGCATCGATCCGCCCGCCGCCACGGCGTTCCAATCCACCGCGGGCAAAGGGGCCGAGGCGACCATCGATGGCGTGCGCCACCTGATCGGCAGCGAGCGCATGTTCCGCGAAGCCGGTGCCCGGAACATCGAACCGCTGGCGGGCCAAGCCAGCCCGTTGCAGGCTGCCGGAAAGACCTGCGTGTGGTTCGGCACGCGCGAGGGCGATGCCATCACCGCACGCGCCGTGCTCGCCGTGGCCGATACCGTCCGCCCTGCGGCCCGCTCGCTTGCCGCGGATCTCCACCGCCTTGGCGTGCGCAAGGTGGTCATGCTCACCGGCGACCAAAAACCGGTGGCCGAGGCGATCGCGCGGGAAACCGGTATCGATGAAATCCACGCCGGGCTGCTGCCGGAGGACAAGCTGGCCATCATCCGCATGCTCAAACAGGAAGGTTGCGTCATGATGGTGGGCGATGGCGTGAACGACGCGCCCGCGCTGGCAGTGGCCGACATCGGTGTGGCCATGGGCGCTGCCGGCACCGACGTGGCGATGGAAACCGCCGACATCGTTCTGATGGCCGACCGCCTGGAAAACATCCCGCTTTTGCTCAGCCACACACGGCGGGCGCGGAAGGTGCTGCTGCAAAACCTGGTTTTCGCCACTACGGTCATCCTGGTGCTGGTGGCAGCCGCGCTCGGTTTTTCGCTGGCCCTGCCGCTTGGCGTGGTCGGCCACGAGGGCAGCACCGTGCTGGTGTGCCTCAACGGGCTGAGATTGCTGTGGATCGGGGGCGGCGCACTCTCCCAATCCGTCTCAAGGCCCCCGTAAGTGCCATTTTCGTTGTGGGTCCGTTTTGCTTGCCGCTGAGGGAATTCCCAATGGCCGCCGGACATCGGGCCCATTTGCGGAACGAACCACAAACGCTGCTCCGATTGGTAAGGCGTGAGGATATCGGCGCGGGCATCATCCTGCCACCAGCGCGCAAGATGCGATCAAGCCAGTCCATCGCTTCATGCATCCAAAACAGCAAGCCCTCGCCCGGATGCAAGGCGCGGGGAATTCCTGTTAGAACGGCTCGTCCGCGGACCAAGGGTCGTCGTTTCCCACGTTCCATTCCTCCACCAGGTGCTGCGGGTATTCGTCGAGAAATTGCGAGGGCGTGCAGAAAACATCCCCCGAGTAGGATTTGGGGTTCATCATCGGATAGGTGAGGTAAAGCTCATCCTTGGCACGGGTGAGGGCGACGTAGAACAGGCGGCGTTCTTCCTCGAGCATGTCGGTGTCGTCGGCATCGAGGATGCGGCCGTTGGGGAATTGGCCGTTGACGAGCCATATGAGGAAGACGGCGCGCCATTCGAGGCCTTTGGCTTGGTGAATGGAGGACAAGGTGACTTCGTCGCGTTCATGGGCCGCGGATTCGGGCTCTTTGGAGGCGGCGGCGGGGTCGCCGTCGGTGGACGACATCAGCGAGAGCTGCTGGAGGAACTCGAGGATATCGGTGAAGTTGGCGGCGTATTCGGAGAGTTTCTCGAGATCGGCGCGGCGGGATTCGGCATTGTCGAAGGTGGCGCCGAGATAGTCGTCATAAACGCCCTCGAGGATGGAGAAGATCATCGCGGACGGCGTGGCGAATTGGCCGTCGGGCGTGAGTTCGTCGAGGGTGTGGCAGAGTTGCTCCCAGTGTTTGGCGGACTTTTTCGGGACCTTGAATCCGAGCAGGATCTCGGACCAGCTTGCGGGTGGGTTTTCATTTCCGGCGAGGCCGGTTTTTTCCCACTCGTTCCAGAGCTTGGCGGCGGTGCTCGGGCCACAGCCGGGCAGCAGGGAGACCATGCGCAGGAAGGAGACCTCGTCGCGGCGGTTGACGACGAAGCGCATGAAGGCGGAGACGTCCTTGATGTGGGCCTGCTCGAAAAAGCGCAGCCCGCTGGTGATCAGGAACGGGAGGCCGCGGGACGTGAGTTCCATCTGGATTTCCAGGCTCTGGAAGTGGGCGCGGTAGAGCACGGCCATTTCGGAAAAAGGGACGCCGGTTTCGTGGAGTTCCTGGATGCGCTGGGCGACGAAGGCGGCCTGGGTGTTGGGATCGGGCAGGGCAATGAGGCCGGGTTTCACGCCGAGTGCCTCGCGGGATGAACGGAGGTCTTTTTCGAAGCGTCCCGTATTGGCGCGGATGGCGGCGTTCGAGAGATCGAGGATCTCGGGGACACTGCGGTAATTCGTCTCGATGGTGTGGACGGTGGAGCCGGGGTATTTTTCCGGAAACCCGAGGATGAGCGACATGTCCGCGCCGCGCCATGAGTAGATCGACTGCGCGTCATCGCCGACGCACATCAGGCTGTTGGAATCCCCCGCCAGCAGGTCGATCATGCGGGCCTGGACCTGGTTGGTGTCCTGGTATTCATCGACGAGGATGTGGCTGAAGCGTTTCTGATAGAGATCGAGCAGATCGGGCCGTTGTTCGAAGAGGCGGACGGTCTGGCAAAGCAGGTCGTCGAAGTCCATCGAGTTGGTGTCGATTTTCCTCGCGATGTAGCCGGAGCGGACGCGCTCGATTTCCCCGGACCATTCGTAAAGGTGGTCGTAGCGGTCGGCGATGGTCTCCTCGAGTGTGGAGCCGGTGTTATCGATGAGCGAAAACATCGAGGCGAGGACGTCGGGCTTGGGGAAGCGGCGTTGTTTCGTGTCGATGTCGCAATCGGCGATGACGGCCTTGAGCAGCGACTTCTGGTCATCGCGGTCGAGGATGGAAAACGAGCGGGTGAAGCCGATGTCCTCGGCGTGGCGGCGGAGGATTCGCGCGCCGATGGAGTGGAACGTGCCGGCCCAGAGGGCGGAGGTGTCGTGTGTGGCGAGTTCGCGGACGCGCCCGGTCATTTCGCGGGCGGCCTTGTTGGTGAAGGTGAGAAGCAGAATGTGGCGGGCGTCGATGCCGTGATCCAGCAGCCAGGCGACGCGGTAGGTGAGCGTGCGGGTTTTTCCCGATCCGGCCCCGGCGATGACCAGTGCGCGGCCTGGCGGCGAGGAAACGGCGGCGTATTGCTCGGAATTGAGGGCCGCACGGTAATCGATACCGGATGGCGGCGGGCTTGCGGTGCGGTGGAGGGTGTATTGACGAGCCATGCGCGGCTGCAGTGTGGCGCGGGGAAGCAAGACCGGCAACCTCTTCCACATGGGCCGCTTTCCACGAAGCCGCCGCCGTTTCACCCACCCCTGCTCCAGTGATGGAGCCCTGGTCCGGGAGACCCGGCGAGGAACGATTTTGACAAATCCCGCCACGGCCTCCAGCCTCCGCGCGGCTTCTTCCCGCGGCATGCATCGCCTGCCGCAACCCGCTCACTGCATCCCGACCATGAACACGCTCCGCACATTCACCACCGGCTCCGGCACCGAAGGCAAATTCCACTCGCTCCCCGCGCTCGCCGAGCAAGGATTTCCCAACGTCTCCAAGCTCCCGGTCTCGATCCGGATCGTGCTCGAATCACTGCTCCGCAACAACGACGGCCTCAAGGTGACCGATGCCGACGTGAAAAACCTCGCCAACTACAACGCGAAGTCGCCCGGCGATTATGAAATCCCATTCGTCGTCGCGCGCATCGTGCTGCAGGACTTCACCGGCGTGCCATTGCTGGTCGATCTCGCCGCAATGCGCTCCGCCGTGCACGCCATGGGCAGGGACGCGAAAATGATCGAGCCGCTCGTGCCCGTGGACCTCGTCGTGGACCACTCGGTGCAGGTCGATTTCGCCGGCACCGGCGACTCGCTCGCCCGCAACCTCGACCTCGAATTCCACCGCAACCGCGAGCGTTACGAGTTCCTGAAGTGGGGCGAACAGGCTTTCGACACCTTCAAGGTCGTGCCGCCGGGCATCGGCATCGTCCACCAGGTGAACCTCGAATACCTCGCCAAGTGTGTGCTGGAAAAAGACGGGGTGTTTTACCCGGACACCTTGGTCGGCACCGACTCGCACACCACCATGATCAACGGCCTCGGCGTTGTCGGCTGGGGCGTGGGCGGCATCGAGGCGGAGGCCGGCATGCTCGGCCAGCCGGTCACCTTCCTCGTGCCGGAAGTCGTCGGCGTTTACCTGAGCGGCGAACTCGCCACCGGCGTCACCGCCACCGACCTCGTGCTGCGCGTCACCGAGTTGCTCCGCCAGACGAAGGTCGTCGGCAAGTTCGTCGAGTTCTACGGCCCGGGAGCAAAAGCCCTCTCGCTGCCGGACCGCGCGACCATCGCCAACATGGCCCCGGAATACGGCGCGACCATGGGCTTCTTCGGTATCGACGAAATCACCACCGGCTACCTCGCCGGCACCGGCCGCCCGCCGGAACTCTGCAAGACGGTCGAGAACTATTACAAGGCCCAGGGCCTGTGGGGCATCCCCGCCGATCGCGACACGCTCGAATTCTCGCAGATCGTCGACCTCGACATCTCGACCGTCAAACCCGGCGTCGCCGGACCGAAGCGCCCGCAGGACCGGATCGAAATTCACAACCTCAAATCGAAGTGGGCCTCGCTGCTCACCGGCCCCGCGCCCGATGGCTACAACAAGCAGCCGGTCGTCAACACCGAAACCCCGGAAAACCTGCCGCCGGGCCTCGATGGCGTGCCGGACGACATCAACGACGTGGATCAGGCGCTGGGCGCGAACGTCGGTGTGGTCTCCACTCCCAACAACGATCCCAGCTACCCGCTGTGGGAAGTCAGCGTCGATTCCAAGGACGGCGTCAAGGACACCATCACCCACGGCTCGGTGCTGATCGCGGCCATCACCTCGTGCACCAACACCTCGAACCCGAGCGTGATGCTCGCCGCCGGCCTGCTGGCCAAGAAGGCCAATGAAAAAGGCCTCAGCGTGAAGCCCTCGGTGAAAACCTCGCTCGGCCCCGGTTCGCGCGTCGTCACCGATTACCTCAACAAGACCGGCCTCCAGGCGGAACTCGACAAGCTCGGTTTCCAAACCGTCGGCTACGGCTGCACCACCTGCATCGGCAACTCCGGCCCGCTCGACCCCGGCATCGAAGACGTGGTGAAATCGGAAGACATCATCGCCGCCTCCGTCCTCTCCGGAAACCGCAACTTCGAAGCCCGCGTCCACCAATCGATCAAGGCGAACTTCCTCATGTCGCCCCCGCTCGTCGTCGCCTTCGCCATCGCCGGCACGGTGGACATCGACATGGAAAATGAACCACTCGGTTTCGGCAGCGACGGACAACCGGTCTATCTCAAGGATATCTGGCCGTCCTCCGCGGAAATCGAGGAAGCGATGAATTCCTCGCTCAAACCCGATGTTTTCCAGCGCCTCTACACCGGTTTCGCCGACCAGAATCCGAAGTGGAACGAGATCCAATCCTCCACCGGAGACGTCTACGAGTGGAACCGCGAGTCCACCTACATCCAAGAGCCGCCGTTCTTCGACGGCTTCTCCCCCACCCCGCGCGACATCGAGGAAATCAAGGGCGCGCGCCCGCTCGGCATCTTCGGCGACTCGGTCACCACCGACCACATCTCGCCCGCCGGCGCTATCAAGAAAGACAGCCCGGCCGGCCGTTATCTGATCGGAAACGGCGTCGCCTTCGCCGATTTCAACTCCTACGGCTCGCGCCGCGGCAACGACCGCGTGATGACCCGCGGCACCTTCGCCAACGTGCGCATCAAGAACCTGATGGTCCCCGGCACGGAAGGCGGCGTGACCCGCTGTTTCGCCGCCGCGGACGCCGAGCGCCGCTCGAACCTGATGGAGGAAAGCCACGAGCTGCCCAACGGCACCGTCACCGGTCCAAATCCCTCCAACGGCGACAGCGACACCCTGCCGATCCACGACGCTGCGGTCGCCTATCTGAACGGCGGCACCCCCACCATCGTCATCGGCGGCGAGGACTACGGGATGGGCAGTAGCCGCGACTGGGCCGCCAAGGGAACCAATCTGCTGGGCGTGAAGGCCGTCGTCACCAAGTCCTTCGAGCGCATCCACCGCTCGAACCTCGTCGGCATGGGCGTGCTGCCCTGCAACTTCGCCAACAAGGCGGACTACGACAAGGTCCGGGAACTCCCCGATGCCACCCTCGATATCCTCGGCATCGACAACGACCTCAAGCCCGGCCAGCAGGCCACGCTTCGCGTCCATCCCGCTGCGGGCGGGAGTTTTGACGTCCCCATCGTGGTTCGCATCGATACCCCGGTGGAAAAGGACTACTACCGCGCCGGCGGTATTCTGCCCTACGTGCTCACGCAGATTCTGGAGTGATGCATGGAGCGCGGACTTCAGTCCGCAATGGCAATGCCGAAAACCCGCCGCGCCCGTGCAAATCCTCAAAAGCCCGGTCACCGGCACCCCCATGTCGCATGATTCCATGCCCGGCCCGAAGTTGGCTTGCCCCGGATTCAAGCGGCATGTGTGTGAAAATTCCCGCGTTGACCTTCAGGGCGGCCTGCATAGGTTCACCTCCTCATCCCGGAATCGACACCAGCGTCCGGAATCCAACACATCACAACCATACATCACATGAGCCAAATCATCCCACTCATCAGTTCCGGCGTCGCCGGTCCGCTCGGCGTCCTTCACCTGCCACGCCTGTGGCTCAAAGCCTCGCTCGGCGCAGCCGGCAAACTCCATCCCGACTACCCCGCCATCGGCGCCGGATATGACCAAATGGTCCTCGATGGACTCGGCATCGACAAGGCCGCCTTCGAGTCCTTCATCGCCGACGAGAAACCCAGCTACGTCGAATGCGAAAACTGGATTCTCGCGCAGAATGGCGGATCTCTCGACGCCGACGCCGTTGCCAAGCTCAACGCCGCCATCACAGGCTACATTCACACCGACGAAACCCGCGCCGCCATCCTCTCTGCGGCCGGCCGCAGCGACGACGGCACGATCAAGGACGCGATCAATCTCAACAACCTCGACGACTGGGCCTCCTTCCACGCCCAGGAACTCAAATAACAACGGCCCTGGTCTCGCCCGGATCATTCGGGCATTGTGTCCAAGCCCTTTGCGGAAACCACGCTGGAAATTCCTGACAGAATTTCCAGCGTTGTCTATTGAGGCATCTGCGTCGGTAACGGAACCGTGGTGCTCGATTGGGCTGGGTGGCTGGACGCGAACGCGCCGGCGGACGATCCCTTACTGTTGGTGGATTTCACGGCATATCACACTACACGACAATTTTTCGAGCCAACGGCCATCCAACAACATGATTCAGGAAATCGGACAGGCGATTTGCGAGACTGACAGGAGCGTGCAGCATCCGATTGAGGCTTTCGAATCCCTGGCGGAACACACTCTTGGCTCGGTGGCCGTGCGACTTGGGTTTGATTCCGTTCTCTTGCTCCAGCTTGCGGCCCCATTGATAACTCAGCGCGAAGGCCACGGCCAGCACGCCCATGAGTTTGCTGATGCGGCTGCCTTTGGTCATGTGGGTGTCCTCGAATTGGCGGCGCGCCGTTTCAGATGACTGAAAAGTGTCTCGATGCCCCAACGCATCCGATAGATTTCGAGCGCGGCGTCACCGTGCAAGGCATCGCTGATGAGCGCCAGACGGGCATCGCGTCCGTTCCTGATGCGCTTGGCGGCGAACTGATTATCTTCAAGAACGAACTGGCAGAGGCGGTCTCCTGCCTCACGTCCGGCACCGAGCAGGTGCTCGTCATCGAGCAAGGTATGGGCGATTTGCCAATCGGCGGATGTTTCGGCGGTGCGGATTCGGAGTGATGTGCCACAGATCGGAGTGCGCGGGGTGGTCGTGATGCGCTCCAACCTGTCCTGGATTGGCACGGTGCGGGTCGTCTCGGGTTTGATCTCGGCAAGGAGGTTTTCGAAGACGAGGCCGAGAAGCTCAGGATCCAAGGCGACATCCTCTCCGAGGGCAGTGTTTTCCGCGAGTGCCTCGTAGGCGTGAACCGTGAAGCAAGCAGAAACGAACGAAAGCTAGCTGCCCGGCTGGACCTCGGTTTTGAGAAAGTCCCCGACGGTGCCCCGGTGGGCATGCGCGTCAAGTTAAGCGAGCGATTCCCATGTTTCGTTGAAGTTCCGGCGTTTTTTCCGTTTGTCGCAGCAGCAGTATTTGACCAGAGCCCTCTCGATCTTGTCTGTAGCGGCGGCGCTTGCACTTGCGGAGTCGATGACTCGCTGCAGATTCAACGGGCTTGCCGCGAGGTATGTCATGAATTTCAGCAGGCTCAATCGGCGGCGGTGTTTCCGCCACAGCATGCGCTCCAGCGGGCGGTAAAGTGTCGAGGCGGCTGCGATGACCATCAGCCTTGTCTTGAGAAGAATGTGCATTTGGCGTTTCGAGACTTGGTGCAGCGCGTCGAATTTCAAATGGCTTTTCCAAGCCTTGAAGATCACCTCGATGCGCCACCGCAGTCCGTAAATGCCAAGGATCTCCGCAAACGTCGCCTTGGCGGCGGGGATGTTGGTCAGAAAGATGGTCCAGTCCATCAGCTCCAACATCGCCTTGGATGGGTTGTGTCCCTTGGTTTCCTTCTTGGCGCGCATCCGCCGCAGATTGGCGGTTTCCTTGCTGACGGGCGCGGCCAGCAGGCGCACGCGCGTCCGCTCGCGGTTGTTGAGAAGCACTTCCATGTCCAATGTCCCGCGCTCTTTGAGCAGTGCGGCGAGATCGATGGGTTGGAGGGTTTGGGTATCCAGATAGATCATGCCGGTCTTGTGCCGATAGATGAAATGCGCGCCGGCATCGCAATGCCGCTGTATTTCCGTGGCGGTGAGATAGCCGCGGTCGCGCAGCACGAGGTCGCCGTCCAAGAGTTCGAGTTCGGGTGCGGCGGAGACATCGTTTTTGCTGTAGGGATCGATGGAAAAGGAGACGAGCCTGCCACCGATCAGATCGTAAACGGCTTGGATCCGTGCGTTGCAAACCGTCGAGTGCGCGTTGGCGACGCCCGAGAAGGACTCGAAGAGCGCGGTTGGCAGCTTGATGACCGTGTTGTCCTGAACCAGCTCCCTGCGGTAGCCTCGAAAGTCGCTTGGCACGAGTTTTCCCGCCACGACATCCTCGCTGATTTTCATGGCGATGACCTCGCCGAGCAGCGTTTCGAGGAAACGTTCGAAGGCCGGATTGAGACGCAGCGCGACAGCCTGTCTGGAGCTTCCATGGATGCACCTTTGCCCTTCCCCGGCATGCAACCGCCTCAAGGATTGCCGCCGGCGCAGATGCCGGTGGTGGATTCCTCGCGGGCGCAAGTGCGCAGGAATGCTTCGATCTCCGCGAGCATCGCCTGGCAGTGCTTGTTCCACTTGGTGGTGCCGCGCAGGATCATGGCGCTTTCCTGGAGGCCGGAAAAACGGATTTCCTCGACCCCCGCGGCGCGCAGGTTGGAGAGTTCGGTGCGCAGGGTTTCGAAGAAGGCGAGTTCGAAACCATTGCCGGCGTCCATCGCCGCGCGGACCAGTGAGAAGGTGACCGGCGGGGCAAGCGGCTGGAGTTTTGCGGCGATGCCGTGACAGCCGATTTTTTCCAGCATGCGGCGCATGCGGTCGTAGAGTTCCTCGAGCCGCATCATCTTGAGCGGACAGCGGGTTTCGAGGTATTGCACCACGCCGCGGCGGATCTCGTCCACGAACGGGAAGTCCGACTGATCCGCGGCACGGGCGGCGCGGCGCAGCGCGTCATCGATCCAGCCGGTGTCGTAATCGATCACCTGATGGCGGCCGATTTGCAGGGCGGGGCGATTGCCGATGAGCGAAATCACGGATGGGGAGGAAGAAAATGGCGTTTGGAGATCAATCCTTGAACAGGCGCCGCTGGAAGGGATCGCGCGCGGCACGACGGGAAAGGGACTGGATTTCCCGGATGAACTCGTTGACGTCCTCGAACTGGCGGTAAACCGACACGTAGCGGACGTAGGCGACCGGGTCGATCTGGTGGAGCTTGTCCATCACCTTGGCACCGATCACCGAGGAGGGCACCTCGCTGAGG
>JBMTCD010000117.1:0-11457 GCA_049430545.1 Luteolibacter sp. | reverse complement strand
AAGAGGAGTATCGCGCTTTTCTGGTAAAATATGGAATCGAATACGATGAACGATATGTCTGGGACTGACCGGATGGGCCGGTCCTTCAGCTCCACATGTATGGACGATTCGTCACCTGGGGCGTTGCCCCAGGCTGGGATACAAACGGGCCGTTGGCCCTGCTAGAAACGGACATCCAGCATCATCTAGACTCTCCGAAGATTTCCAACGCATCCTTTCCCGCTCAACTCCATGCCCCTCTTCACCCGCTACATCGGCATCGACTACTCCGGCGCGGAGACGCCGAGAAGCAGCCTGCCCGGCTTGCGGATCTACGAGGCCACGCCGGACCTGCCGCCCAGCCCGGTGCTGCCACCTCCCAGCCCGCGCAAGCACTGGACTCGCCGCGGTATCGCCGAGTGGCTGGCAACGGAACTCCGCGACGCTCCGCCCACGCTGGTCGGCATCGACCACGCCTTCTCATTTCCCACCCGCTACTTCGAGGTCCACCACCTGCCGCCGGACTGGAATGCCTTTCTCGACGACTTCTGCCACCACTGGCCCACCGATGACGATCTGACCTATGTGGACTTCGTCAGAAACGGCTCCTGCGGCAAGGGGGCGGCCCGTGGAGGGAATACCCGCTGGCGGCGTCTCGCTGAGGAACGCAGCCGCACCGCCAAGTCGGTCTTCCATTTCGATGTGCCGGGCAGCGTCGCCAAGTCCACCCACGCCGGCATTCCATGGCTGCGCCACCTGCGGCGGGAGCTTGGCCCGCGCCTTCATTTCTGGCCCTTCGATGGCTGGGTGCCACCGGCCGGCCGGTCGGTGATCGCCGAGGTCTATCCCTCCCTCTGGAGCCGCTCATTCCCACGCGAGGACCGCACTCCGGACCAGCACGATGCCTACAGCGTCGCCCGCTGGATGCGGGAGAGCGACGCGTCCGGAAACCTCCCAGAACACTTCGCCCCGGCCCTCACCCCCGCCGATCGCAGCGCCGCCCGCATCGAAGGATGGATTCTCGGACTCTGTTGACTCAAATGCCGGGAACAGGGATCGAACCTGCACTCCTTGCGGAACCAGATCCTAAGTCTGGCGCGTCTGCCAATTCCGCCATCCCGGCTGCGGGTGGCAGGATAATAGCCGCGGGGCGGGCGGCAAGCATGGGTTTCTGCGATCACGGCGGGACATGGGTTTCAGGATCGGCTTGATTTGTTAAGATCGCCTGATAATCTGGCGCGCGCCAATTCCCATGTCGAAGCGGACGAGAGTCAAAAAAACCACGGTGCGGCGGACGACCGCGCGCGTGGCCGGGCGTGCTTCGTTTTCCGAGACGATCTCGCGGGCGAACCGGCGGGCGCACGAGCAGGCGAACCGGCGGAGCGGCCGGCGCGGGATGCAATCGGTGCACGCGGCGATCGCGATGGCGGAAGGGGATGGCGAGCGCAGCCATGGCGACTGGTTGAAGCGTCCGCTGCGTTGGTTGATCGCGCTGTTGTTGCTGCCGTTCTGCTGGGTGACGACGTGGACCTTTCTCTCGCGCTTCTCGCATGCGACGGTCGAGCGCGGTTTCTGGCAGACGGCGGAGTTCTGGTATTTCGCGCTGGGAGCGATGACGATGGCCGGGTGGTTCTGGTCCGGGCTGCTGAAGTCGTTTTTCCTGTATCTCTACGTGTTGGGACACGAGCTGACGCACGCGGCCTTCGTGCTCTGTTTCCGTGGCAAGGTGACGGAAATCCACGTGAGCACGGAGGGTGGATACATCACGACGAACAAGACCAACCTGCTCATCGCGCTGTCACCCTACTTCGTGCCGTTCTGGTCGGTGGTATGCGCGGTGATTTACATCGCGCTGCGGCTGGCCTTCGCGCCGGGACCGGGGTGGGATCTGGCGTTTTACGCGCTGATGGGCGTGACCTGGACCTTCCACATGGTCTGGACGCTGTGGATGATCCCGCGCGACCAGCCGGACTTGCGACAGAACGGGACCGTTCTCTCGCTGGTCATCATCTATCTGGCGAACGTGCTGGTGCTGGTGGCCTTGTTCTGCACGGCCTCCGGATCGCCCTTGGAGGATACCCGCGAGTTCGGGCGCGAATGGCTGCGCCACGCGGCGACGTGGGGCGACGGCCTGTGCCGCCAACTGACGCGCCTGGCGGCCGGGGCCAGTGCCCGCTGGCTGCCGTGAGCCCGGCGGGCGGCATGCCATCCACAGGAAAAAAATCCGGAGCTTCTCCCGAATGCTGATGGGACCGGCAGCTCAAATTCGCCGTTGGGAAGCATCGCGCTCGACACCTTTGGCCAGGCGCGCTCAATTTCCGCGGCACACGGCCACCCATGCAGATTCTCCGCAGCCACGCCCCGCGCATCCTGCCCATACTGGCGCTTGCCGCCATGGGTGGGTTGCTGGCGGCGGCGATGGTGCCGGCGGAAGCGCGTGCGGTGACGGAGCAGTTGACGGGTTTCCCGGATTCCGACGCGCCTTCGCACATGGCGCGGCCGCTGGTGCTGGGAGCGCTGTGTTTCATCCCGGCGCTGATGGCGGCAGTCTATTCGCTGGGCAATATTTTCGACCGCTACCTGTTGCGGCAGTTCTTCGGCATTTTCGGCATTTGCCTCAGCGCGTTGTTGTTGATCTGGCTGTTGCTCGACCTCAGCGACAACATCGGGGACTTCCGCGACTCTAGGAACGCCTTTGCGACCATGGGGGGCTACTATCTCGATTCGCTGCCGGCGGTGTTGATGTTGCTGCTGCCTTACAGCCTGTTGCTGTCGGTGCTCTACGTTCTGGGAAAACTCTCGGGCAACCGCGAGATAGTGGCCTGCATCCAGTCCGGACGCGGGATTCTGCGACTGACGATGCCGCTGGTCGCGATGGGATTGCTGTTCACCCTTTTTTGCCTTGGGCTGAACTACCATTGGGCACCTTACGCGGAGGGCGGCAAGGACCGGTTGTTGGATGCGGTGCGCGCCGAGGAGGCGAGCGAGGCGCGGCACGTGATCTATCGGAATCCGGCCTACGGGAGGTTGTGGGTGATTGGCGCGTTTCCGCCGGACTACGAGCGAGGCGCCGCGCTGCGCGATGTGGAGGTGACCACGACGGATGCCGGCCACCGGATTGTTTCGCGGCATTACGCCAGTCATGCGCGCTGGGAAAGGGAATCGCGGAGGTGGATTTTCGAGAATGCCGTGACCGCGGCATTCAAGCCCGGCGAGCCGCCGGTTTTCGAGCGATCGCAGGTTCCGCTGGTGATCGACGGCTGGCCCGAGACGCCGTGGCAACTGATCAAACCGGGGCTCAGCCCGGCGGAACTCGGGGTTCCAGACTTGACCAGCTGGCTGGCCACCCACCGCGAGCACCCTTCCTCGGCCGATCCCAAGCCCTACCTGACGCAATGGCATTATCGTTGGGCTCTGCCCTTCGCGTGTCTGGTCACGGTGCTGCTGGCCACTCCGCTCGCCATTCATTTCTCGCGCCGCGGCGCGGGTGGCAGTGTGTTCATGGCGGTGGTGTTGTCCGCGTTGATGCTCCTTGCGAGCAGCATCGTCCTGGCCCTTGGCGACGCGGGGCTGATCCGGCCGGCGGTGGCGGCATGGCTGCCCAACACCGCCTTCGCGCTGCTTGCCATGTATTTGTTCCAGCGCCGGCTCAGCGGGCGGCCGATCTGTCGTGCGCTGCGCAAAGTCTTGCCCGCAGGCAGTTGAGCGCCGATTTTTTTCCCCTTCCGCATCCCACCACTCATGGCTTACGCAGAATCCTGGCACGTCCGTTCCCGCTCGCGCGCATGCGCCGCCACCGAGAAACCGTTCTCGGATGGCGAGACCATCGTCACCGCGCTTTACCCCGATCCCGAATCGTCCGGCTACCTGCGCCGCGATTACACGGTCGAGGCATGGGGCGGCCTGCCCGATGATGCAGACCAGCCGTTTTCATTCTGGAAAACCAGCTATCGCGCGCCGGGCACGGATGGCGGTGAAGACCCGATGGAAAAACTCAGCGCCGAGGAGTTGCTGCGCCGCTTGGTAGATGAGGACGAGGAACACACGGAGAACACGCGCTACATCCTGGCCGTGATGCTGGAGCGCCAGAAACTGCTGCGTGAAACCGATAGCCAGCGCACGCCCAGCGGCATCCTGCGCGTCTATGAGCACCGCAAGACCGGCGAGGTCTTCCTGGTCCGCGACCCGGACATCCCGCTCGATCAAGTGGAGGCGGTACAGACCGAGGTGGCCGTATTGCTGGAAAACAACGGCCGCATGCCCACTCCGGAGCAGCCTCAGGAGGAAATACCCGGCGAAGTCACCGATGAAAGTGCCACGGAAGTGACCGATACGCCGGAAAAAACCGCCGCGGAAATCCCCACCGCCACACCTGCGGAAAACTGAGCCGCGGATTTCAGCGGCGGCATTTTTCCAGCAATCCCGCAAGGAAGCGCGTGATCTGCGCGAGCGCCGCGGCATGCACGGAATCTCCCAGCGGAGCAAGATCCTCGCGGCATTCCGCGAGCATCCCCAGCGCGGTGTCGACGGCGTTTTCGATCGCGCCCTCGTATTCCGCGATCCCCAAGAGCACCGGCAGGTCGAGCGGCTCCTGGTCGAGGATCCGCTTGTTGAGCTTGATGCGCTGGGCCTCGGTGGCGCTTTCAAGCAGGTTGAGGATCGGCAGGGTGAGCTTGCCCTTGATCAGGTCGGTGCGCAGGGTCTTGCCCACCACTTCCTCGGAGCCGACCAGATCGAGGCAGTCGTCGTAAATCTGATAGGCCGTGCCGAGTTTCATGCCGTAGTCGTGGAGGGTGGACTCGGTTTCCTCATCGAGACCGGACAATTTGGCGGCGAGCCCGGTGGCAGCGGCGAACAGCGCGCCGGTTTTCATGCCGATCACCTGGAAATACTCCGCCTTGGTGAAAGTGAGGTCGAAGCGCCGCTGGGTTTGGATGATTTCGCCCTGGCAAACCTCGCGCGCCGCCTTGCCCACCTTGCGGCAGATGTCGATGCTGTCGAAATCCGTGGCCAGGGTGAGCGCATGCGAGAACAAGGCGTCGCCGAGCAACACCGAGAGCGAGTTTCCCCACTTGGCATTCGCGGTGGCCACCATCCGGCGGGTGTTGGCGCCGTCGATGATGTCGTCATGCACCAGCGTGGCCATGTGGATAAGCTCCATGATCACGCCGAGCTTCAGGTGATCCTCCCGCACGCCGCCGGCCGCGCCACCGACAAGAACCGCCAGCGCGGGCCGGATCCGCTTGCCGGACGTGTTGCAGACGTAGGCAACGTAGGGCTCGATGGCGGGATCGAAGCCGCGCACTTGCTCGCGGATCGCGATTTCCACTCGTTCGAGTTCCGGGCGAACGAGTTCGAAGGGAAACAACTCCGGACGGGCGGCAGTGGAGGTCTGGCTGGCCATGGGTGGTGCCACCAATCTCCACAATCTGCGGCATCCCGCAACCCGGAACAGCCGAAGACTGGAACGCCGCCACGTATTGATGCAACTCTATGGCCGCCAGCTTCATGAATGTTTCCTCTTCGCGACAGCGGGCAAGCACCCCGCGGGCGAGGAGGGGAAGGGCTTCTGACTGCGCCAATCCCCCAGTGCCGGAGCACGGCAATGCACCGGCCGGATGTTGACCCCGGGGATACGGAGATCATAGCGTGCACCAGCCATGGCAGCTCTCGACTTCGACACGCTCCAAGTCCTGCAAAAGGAGCATCCATCCTGGCGCTTGTTGCGCTCGGATCACGCGCCGCTGGTCGTTTCCTTCCTTCACCGCGTTTTCATCCGGCCGAACGTCCGCCTGATGCCCGAGGCCGATCTTGCCGAGGCGCTTGAGGACGATCTGTTCGCCCTGCGCGAGCGCCTGGGCGACGATGCGTTTCCCAGATCCGCCCGCGATTACCTGAGCGATTGGTCGTCGCCCGCGAAAGGCTGGTTGCGGAAATTCTATCCGCGCGGCACCGATGAGCCCAGCTATGATCTGGTGCCCGCTGTGGAGCGCGTCATCACCTGGCTGGGCGAGCTGGAGGCGCGCAGCTTCGTCGGCACCGAGTCGCGGCTGCTGCTGTTGTTCGACCTGCTCCGCCAGATGGCCACCGGTTCCCAAACCGATCCGGAAGCCCGCTTGGCCGAGCTGCGGAAACGCCGCGACGAAATCGACACCGAAATCGCCCGCACGCTGGCCGGCGATGTCGCCGTGCTCGATGACACGGCCCTGCGCGACCGCTTCCAGCAATTCACCCACCTCGCCCGCGACCTGCTATCCGACTTCCGCGAGGTGGAACAGAACTTCCGGCTGCTCGACCGCTCGGTGCGCGAACGCATCGCCCTCTGGGAAGGCGGCAAGGCGGCGTTGCTCGATGAAATCATGGGCCGCAAGGACTCGATCGACGACTCGGATCAAGGCCGCAGTTTCCGCGCGTTCTGGGATTTCCTGATGTCCGACAGCCGCCAGCAGGAACTCACCCACCTGCTCGATACCATCCTTGATCATCCCGCCGTGGCATCCGCCGAACCCGACCCGCGGCTGCGGCGCGTGCATTACGATTGGCTGGAAGCCGGCGACCACACCCAGCGCACCGTCGCCGATCTATCAAAACAACTCCGTCGTTTCCTTGACGATCAGGCATGGTTGGAAAACCGCCGCATCATGGACCTGCTGCGCGGCATCGAAGCGAAATCGCTGGCTGTGCGCGATGCGCCGCCATCCAGTCCCGCCTTCATGGATATGTGCGAGACATCCGCCGCCATCACGCTGCCCTTCGAGCGCCCGTTGTTCTCGCCACCCTTCAAGCCCTCGCTCGCCTCTGCCATCCTCAGCGCATCCGGCGAGGAAATCGACGCCTCAGCCCTGTTCTCCGTGCGTCGGGTCGACAAGGCTGCGCTCGCCTCACACATCCGCCACAGCCTCAGGAATGCCAGCCAGGTCACGCTCCGCCAGCTCGTCCAATCCCGCCCGCCCGAGCATGGCCTCGCGGAAATCGTCGCTTACCTTGAACTCGCCCATGCCTCGTTCACCGTCACGGTGGACGAATCCACCGAAGACGTGCTGGAATGGTCCGCCATCAAGGAGGATGGTTCAGCCATCCACAAGTCCGCTCGTCTGCCTCGTGTGATTTTCGTCCGATGAACACTCCCGAATCTGCCCCCGAATCCCCGCAGGAACCCGCGCTGTCCGCCGTGGTCATTCCGTTGCTCAAGGGTGTCATCTATCAGGAAAACGATCCACCGCTGTGGAGCCGCCTCATCGCCCTCGATGCCATCGTGCGCGACTACCTCCGCGTGCTGGACCTCGAACTGGTGCTGGACGAGGCGGAGGGATATGCCTTCCTGCGCTCGCGGGAGATGGATGAGGGCGCATCCGTAAAACCCGCCGCCACGCCACGCCTGTTTCCTCGCCGCCAGTTGTCATTTCCCGTCAGTCTGCTGCTGGCGCTGCTGCGCAAAAAGCTCGCGGAATCCGACGCCTCCGGTGGCGAGGCCAGGCTCGTTCTCTCCCGCGATGAAATCACAGAAATGATCCGGGTCTTCCTGCCAACCCACAGCAACGAGGCGCGCCTGACCGATCAGATCGAAACTCACTTGAACAAAATCGCCGAACTCGGATTCATTCGCAAACTCAAGGCAAGCTCCGCGGCCGCACCCGCCAGCTACGAGGTTCGCCGTATCTTGAAGGCCTTCGTCGATGCCCAATGGCTGGCAGATTTCGATGCCCGCCTCGATGCCTACCGCCGCCATCTCGACAACCCCGACGGGAAAAATTCCGATGACTGATTCCGACCCGCCGATGCTCGAATTCGCGGCCGACGACGCACTCACCGGGTTCCGTTTGCAGCGGCTCGAGGTGTTCAACTGGGGCACCTTCGACAGGCGCGTCTGGAGCCTTCATCCCGGCGGCCGCAACTGCCTTCTAACAGGCGACATCGGTTCCGGGAAATCCACCCTCGTCGATGCCATCACCACGCTACTCGTGCCCGCCAACCGCATCGCCTACAACAAGGCCGCCGGCGCGGAATTCAAGGAACGCAGCCTGCGCTCCTACGTCCTCGGCTATCACCGCACCGAACGCCCGGAAAGCGGTGTCGGCGCGGCCAAACCGGTCGGCCTCCGCGATGCCAACTCGTTTTCCGTCATCCTCGCCGTCTTCCACAATAGCGGCTACGATCAAACCATCACCCTCGCCTGCGTCCTCTGGATGAAGGACCCCGCCGGACAACCCGCGCGCTTCTATGTGGGCGCGGAAAAGGCAATGTCCATCACCGCCGATTTCTCCGACTTCGATGCGGACATCACCAAGCTCCGCCGCAGGCTGCGCCAAACCGACGCCCAGACCTTCGACACCTTCCCGGAATACAGCTCGTGGTTCCGCCGCCGCTTCGGCATCGAAAACGAACAGGCGCTCGATCTCTTCCACCAGACGGTTTCAATGAAATCCGTGGGCAACCTCACCGATTTCGTCCGCGGCCACATGCTCGAACCCTTCGATGTGGAAGAACGCATCGCGCATCTCATTTCACACTTCGACGACCTCGACCGCGCCCATGCCGCAGTCATCCGCGCCAAGCGGCAGGTCGCCATGCTGGAACCCATCGTGGCCGATTGCGCCCGGCACGAGGCACTGCGCGCCGAGGTCGAGGAATCGCGCGACGCCCGCGAATTGCTCGAAGCCCACTTCGCCACGCTCAAGCTGGATTTGTTGGAAAAACGTGCGGCCACACTCCAAGCCGAGCATCAACGCCAGACTTCCCGCATCCAGGACCTCGCGGAAACCCTCGCCGCCCTCCGCCGCGACGCAGCCGACCTCAACCGCCAGATTGCCGAGAATGGCGGCGACCGCATCGCCACTCTGACCGCCCGCATCGCGGAGCTTGCCGCGGCTCGAGACCGCCGCAAAACCAAGTCCGACCGCTACGCCGAGCTCGTCTCCATGCTCGACGAACCCGCCGCCCGCGATGCCGCCTCCTTCAATGCGCAACACGACCGCATCGCCACGCTCAAAGCCAGGGGAGAAGCCGACGAGGCCGACCTCGAGAACCGCATCACCGACGACGCCGTCGCCATGCGCGCCTTGCGTGAGGAACTCGCCGCTGTTTCCGCCGAAGTCGAAAGCCTCAAGGCACGCCGCAGCAACATCCCGTCCCGGCAGATCGCAATTCGCGAGGCACTTTGCCAAGCCCTCGATCTCGCGCCGGAAGACATGCCCTTCGCCGGTGAACTGCTGCAAGTGCAACCGAAGGAATCCGCGTGGGAAGGAGCTGCGGAACGCCTGCTCCACAACTTCGGACTCTCGCTGCTCGTACCGGACAGCCATTACCCGCAGGTCGTCGAGTGGGTGGACCGCACCCACCTCCGCGGGCGGCTGGTCTATTTCCGCATTCGCAATCGTGCTGCCAAGGAAGCGCCCGATCTCCACCCGGACTCCATCGTCCGCAAGCTCCAGATCCGTCCGGACTCGGCATTCCATGACTGGATGGAACGCGAACTCGCCCAGCGTTTCGATGTCGCCTGCTGCGCGACCACCGAGCAGTTCCGCCGCGAAACCCGCGGCATCACTCTAACCGGACAGATGAAAATGCCGGGTGAGCGCCACGAAAAGGACGACCGCCACCGCATCGACGACCGCTCGCGCTTCATCCTCGGTTGGAGCAACGAGGCGAAAATCGCCACCCTCGAACACCAGAAAGCGCGGATCGAATCCCAGGGATCCGCCGTCGCCACGCGCCTCGCCAAGGCCGATGCCGAGCGCCGCACCCTGCGCGAGCGGATCAGCCTGCTCTCGAAACTCGAAGAATACCGCGATTTCCGCGAGATCGATTGGTCAAGCATCGCCAGCGAGATCGCCGCGCTGGAGGACGAGCGCCACCAGCTCGAAAACGCCTCCGATGTCCTGCGCCAGCTCAACGGGAAACTCCATGCCGTCGAAAAGGCCATCGCCGATGGCGGCGAAAAACTCACCGCGGAAACCGAAAAACTCGGCGGTATCAACAACCGCATCGAGAACAACCATGCGTCACTCGCCGCCACGCGCGATCTGCTATCCCGCACCGATGGTGCCACCCTGACGGAATGGCACGACCGCCTCGGCGCGATCCGCAAGGAGGCCCTCGGCGACAAGGCCATCACCATCGAAGGCTGCGACACCCGCGAAAAGGAAACCCGCGAATGGCTGCAAGCCCGCATCGACTCGCGCGAAAAAGCCGCCGCCACCGTCCGCGACCGCCTCATCCACCGGATGGGCGACTTTCGCCGCGAGTTCGAGGCGGAGAGCCGCGAGATGGACGCCGCCGTGGAATCCGCCGGCGAGTTCCGCAGATTGTTGGACCGCCTGCAGGGCGATGACCTCCCGCGCTTCGAGCAGAAATTCAAGGAACTGCTAAATCAGAACACCATCCGCGAAATCGCCAACTTCAACGCCCATCTCAACCAGCAACGCGAAATCATCCGCGACCGGGTGGCACGCATCAACCAGTCGCTCGTCGAGATCGACTACAACCCCGGCCGCTACATCGTGCTCGAAGCGACTCCCGTGCCCGACCAGGACATCCGCGCCTTCCAGACGGAACTCCGCTCCTGCACCGAGGGCGCCCTGACAGGCAGCGAGGACGATCAATACTCCGAGGCCAAATTCCTCCAAGTCAAAGCCATCATCGAACGCTTCCGCGGCCGCGAAGGAACCACCGAACTCGACCGCCGCTGGACCCGCAAGGTCACCGATGTCCGCAACTGGTTCTCCTTCGCCGCCAGCGAGCGTTGGAAGGAAGACCACACCGAGCACGAGCACTACTCCGATTCCGGCGGCAAATCCGGCGGCCAGAAGGAGAAACTCGCCTACACCATCCTCGCCGCCAGCCTCGCCTATCAGTTCGGCCTCGAATGGGGGCGCGTCCGCTCGCGCACGTTCCGCTTCGTTGTCATCGATGAAGCCTTCGGCCGCGGTTCCGACGAGTCCGCCCATTTCGGCCTGCGCCTTTTCGCGAAGCTCAATCTCCAGCTCCTCATTGTCACCCCGCTGCAGAAAATCCACATCATCGAGCCACACGTTTCCTCCGTCGGCTTCGTTCACAACATCGAGGGCCGCGACTCCCAACTCCGCAACCTCACCATCGAGGAATACCGCGAGCAAAAGACGCGGAATCAATCATGGCCCGATCCAAGGCCAACGGCTGGACCACCCCCGCCGATGTCAGGGAGCGGCTGCGTCGGCGTTGGCAGCGCGGAGAGATTCTTGCCTCCTCGCTCACTGAAGACCCTTTGTTTCCGCTGCGCCTTCCAATCAAAGGACCGACATCCGCCCAAATTTCCGCCGATTTCAGCGCGGCGAGGGATTGGATCGCCGAGTGGAGCGACCAGAAGGCGATTTCAATCGAGTGGCGCGCGTTTTCCCACCGGCTCTTTGGCGAAAACCAGATGCCCTGCGCCGCCATGATTCCCGATGCGGAATCTGCCGTTAGAATCCTCGGCACCCGCCGGGAGTGGGATACCTATCA
>JBMTCD010000116.1:0-11492 GCA_049430545.1 Luteolibacter sp. | reverse complement strand
CGTCGAGGAAGCGACGCATGACCTGGGTGCGCGTGGCATTCCGGTTTATACCGTGCCGCTCGGCATTGCCGATCCCGATGACGTCTCGATTCGCAACGTCATCATGCAGGAAGTCGCCTTCACGGGCGACAAGGTGCCTGTCCGCGTGCAAATCCAGTCAAAGGGATATGAAAAGCGCATGACGGACCTGACGGTCTTTCTCGATGGCCGCGGGGTGGCGCGCAAGAGTGTCACGCTCGGCGGTGGCCTGCAGTTCGAGGAGGTTTTCTTCAACGTCGATGTCACCGAGAAGGGCGCGGTTCGCATCGAGGTGGCCATCGAGCCGTTTGGCGACGAGTCCACCGCTGCAAACAACCGGGTGAAACGCAGCATCCGGGTGGTCAACGAGAAAATCAACGTGCTGTGCATCGAGGGCAGTGCCCGCTGGGAGTATCGCTATCTGAGCGCCATGCTGAAGCGGGACCCGCGGATCAACGTCACCTTCATCGCCACCCGCGCCCAGCCCGAGTTGGCACAGAACTCGTCCGAATACATCGCGAAGTTTCCGGAAGATCCCGAAGAGGCCTTTGCCTACGACCTTGTGATCCTCGGGGATGTCGATCCGTCCTTCTTCTCGCGCGAGTCCTTCCAGCGGCTCGAGGAACTGGTGCGGGAACGCGGTGGTTCGCTGCTGATGCTGTGCGGTGCCAGACACGCGCCCGTGAGTTATGGCGGCACGCCGCTGGAGCGGATGCTGCCGGTTGCGTTCGACCCCGCTGGCACCTGGCAGGATGTGAGCGACGATGTCTATCCCGTGCTCACTCCCGAAGGACGCAGCAGTCTGGTCATGACGCTGGAGAACGACCGGGATCAGAACGACTTGGTCTGGAGCCGCGTCGCGCCGCTCGACCGCATCCCGCCGTTGCTCGCTCCGCGCCCCGGGGCCACCGTGCTGGCCGAGCTTTCCGACTCGCAGGCCCGCACCGAGCGCTACCCGCTGGTGGCATGGCAGCGCTACGGGGCCGGCAAGTGCATGATGATGGCCAGCGACCGTTTCTGGCTGCTCCGCTTCAAAACCGGCGACAAATACCACTGGCGTGTCTGGTCCCAATGCATCCAGTTCCTCACCCTGTCCCGCCTGATGGGCGAGCACAAGAGGATCCGCATCGAGACGGACCGGACCACCTACCCGGTGGGCGGGCAGGTGATGCTCTATGCAAACCTCCTCGACGATAGCTTCGAGCCTCTCAGCCAGCCCGGCTTCGAGGTCGAGGTCAGCACACTGGGTGGCGATGGCCCGGATTCCACGGCTCAGCGGGTCACACTGCGGCCGGATGTGTCCATTCCCGGGCTTTACGAGGGCTATTTCTCGCCGTCGCGTGCCGGCGATTACCTCGTGTCTGCCAACGCGAACGACCGTGCTCTTTCCAATACCACCGAGTTCCAAGTGGCGGATATCAAACCGGAACTGGCGAACACCGACTTGCAACTCGACCACTTGCGGCGGATCGCGGATTTGTCCGGCGGGGCCTGCCTCAGCACCCTTGAACTTCAGAAACTTCCCAGCCTGCTCAAACGTGAACCGCATGCCGTCACGATCCGCACCCAAAAACCGCTGTGGGACTTGGGCCTGATTGTCTGGCTGCTGGCCGGCCTGGCCGGATTTGAATGGATTATGCGAAGAAAATACGACCTGCCATGACCGATTCCACGACAAATAAAGTCCTCGCCGCACGCCTGAAGGCGGTGTGGCGTCGTCAACAACTGCTGCACCAGAGCGCTGGGCTGCTGGCCTTCTGCCGCTGGGGCTTGGTGCTGTTCCTGATTGGCATGGCGGCCGATTGGTTGCTGGGCCTCCCGGTTGCGGGACGCGTCATCCTCCTCGGGGTGCTGCTCGGCGTTGCACTTCACAGGGCATGGCGAGCCGGTTGGGGCCAGCTCCGCGCGTTCGACGCCTCGCGCGCCGCGCTGCAGGTGGAGAAACACCATGGCGGGCTGGAAAGCCTGCTGGTGACTGCGGTTCAGCTCGCAAAACCCGGCTCGGCCACCGGGGCCTCCGAGGCGATGCGTGAAAAGACATGCCGCGCCGCCGAGGAAACCGCCGGCTCCGTGCAGCCTCAGGAAACCGTGCCCTACCGCGGGCTGCGCAGGCCGGCATTGCTGGCCCTTGCCCCTGTGCTGGCCCTCGCCGTCTTCGCGCTCATCAACGGCCCGTTCCTCGCGGCGGGATTCGGCCGTATTTTCACGCCGTGGCTCGCGTTCGAATACCCAACCAACACGCAGCTCGCTATCGAGGGGGGCGACCGTGTCGTCAAGGAAGGCGAAAGCCTCCTTCTCCTCGCCACTCTCTCGGGCGAGATCCCCGAGAACGCCAAGCTCATTCTTCGCACCGGCAAGGGCGAACCGCGGGAACGCAGCCTCCCCGTCACCAACCGGACCTGCGAATACGCGATCGAAGCGGTCTTTCGCAGCTTCGATTACCGCATCTCCGCAGGCGATGCCAAAAGCGCCTGGCATTCGGTGCGCGTCATATCCTCACCCCGAATCGAACGGGCGGAGGTCAGTCTGGTGTTTCCGGAATACACGCAACGCCCGGCGGAGACCGTCGATGCGCTGACGATGACCGTCCCCGAGGGCACCCGCATCACTTGGAAGCTTGCGCTCGACCGTGCCGTGAGCCGTGCGGAGTTCCGTCCCGCCGGCGATGAGGTGCAAATGATGCAGATCAGCCCGGACGGCCGCTCGGTGACGATGGAGCGGGTGGCCGCCGGATCCCGCTCCTATCACTTCGGTTGGGTGGACAAGGAACACCAGTTCGCCTTTTCCAGCCCGAGCCACTATCTCCAGGTATCCCCCGACCAGCCGCCGGTCGTCGATCTCACCTCGCCCGACCGCAACCTGTATGCGACGCTGGGTCGCAAGTTCGACCTCGCCTACCGCTGCCAGGACGATCACGGAATCGGTGAGGCCGTGATCGCCTACCGCGTCAACAAGACCGGCGAGGTGAAAGTGCCAATCCCCGCCCCCAAAGTGAGCGATGGCAGCGAGGTCAATGTCGAGTGGAGCTACAGCGACGCCCTGCCGGACCTCGCGGTGGGCGATACCGTATCGATCGCGATCGAATTGGCAGACCGCTATCCGGGGCCGCAAGGGCCCCACCGCGCGCGATCGGAGGCACGGCGCGTGCAGTTTGTGTCCAAGGAGGATTATCTGGCGCAGATCGATAAGGAGAAGCGCAGGCTGATGTCCCAAGTCAGGGGAATCTACCGCGAGGAGCGCGGCGTTCATGAACTCATCCGCAAGCTCGATCCGGCGGCGGACATTTTCCTCCAGACCTGCCAGTTGGAAGCGGTGAGGCAGGACTTGATACGCGAGCGCCTGGGCGCGGTGCGCAAAGGAATCGACTCGCTGGTGGAAGACATGGTGGCCAACAACGTTGCGGATGTGGCCGGGAGCGCGGAGTTGGTCAAGCTTGGCAACGATCTGCAGGCCATCGCGGACGAGCACGTCGGCCGCGCCGCCTCCCTGCTGCGCGAACTGGCAGAAGTCACGAGTGGGGAATCTCAGACCCGGAATCCGGTGGCCGCGATCGATATGGTCAACAGTTCGGCGCGCGAACTCGGTCTCGTGGTCCTGCAACTTGGTTTCGCGGAAGCCGCGGACGTCATGGCGCGTGAACTGCATGCCACCGCCCAGACACAGGCCGGCTTGCGCCAGCGCACCCTCATTGGCAAGGGAGGGGAGACTGCCGGCGATGGGGAACCGGCCAAGGCGCAGTCCCGGCTTGCGGCGGAGACGGCGCGCCTCTTGGCCGCCACACCGCAAAACAAGGAGAGCACCAGCTCCGACGCGCTGGTCGCCTTCAATCTCTCGCGCATGGTCAACCAGCTCATCCGCATGGGAACCGTCGAGAAGATGAATGAAGCCGCCGCCCTCATTCCCAAGGCCGGGGCTGATCAGGCCGCCCGCCTGCAGGCCGGGGTCATCGCGGCCCTGCTCCGCGCGGAGTTCCGTCTGCGGCTCGGTGCGGAATACGAGGCATTGAGCAAAGCCCGCGACTCGCTGGCCGCCCAGGCCGCCGGACAGAAGCAGCTGCGTGAGGAAAACTCCGCCCTGACCCAGGAACAATTCAGCGGCAACCAGGCGGTGATCGCCGCATCCCAGGCCGCCCTCCATCAGCAGCTCCAACTGCTCCTGATGCCGGAGATACCCGCGAAACGGCCCAGACTGTTTGATGCCGCGTTTCCGGTGGCACCGCCGGTCAATGACTTGCTCGCCAAGGCGGGAAACGATTTGAAGGCCGCCATCGCCGGACTCAAGGAGGGTGACCGGGAGACGGCCTCCGCCAGCCAACAACAAGCGGAAACGGCACTCGTGGAACTGGCAGGGATCACCGCCCGAAGGATGGAATCCATGACGGAACAGGCGCGGATGGCGGCTGAAGTCACCACGTCCACCAAACAGGCGTCGCAGGTTCTCGCGTTGGAAGAACGCCTGCTTGCCATGCTTGAACAGACCGAGGATGCCGCGGATGATGAGGTCAATACCGCTTTCCTTGCCGATCGATGCCAGGCGATTGCCAATGATGTGGAGATTTGCCTTCGGAATATTGTGCCGGACGATAAAACCGGAACACCCGCCCGCAGCGATGTCCTGCCGCTGGTCGATTGCATCGCCCGGGCGGCGCGCGCCTTGAACAAGGCCACACCCTTGCTCAAGGACAACAAACCCGCCGAGGCGATCGAATTCCAAGAGCAGGCAAGCGACGCGCTCAAGCAGGCGGGTGTCGTGATCGAGGGGCTCTCGGAAACACGGAGGGCCTATTCAGGGGTTCTTAAAACCGCCGATGCTGCCCTGGCCCCGAGTCCGCTCCTCGCCGAGATCCAATCCGAGCAGGCCATCCTGTCGACAGCGACGGAAAAGACCAAGGCCCAGCCGGCGGGGCAGGCCGCCCTCGTGATCCCCCAGAAGAACCTGGTCCATGCCGTCAACGCCATGCTCAACTCACTTGACACGCTCAACCACAGGCTCGATTCCGGCACTGTGATGCTGTTTGCCAAGGAGGATATGGATGCCGCCGCGATCGGCCTGGAAACCGGAGATGTCGATGAGGCCCTCGACGCCCAGTCGGCCATCTTGGAATCACTCCAGGAAATGCGGGCGAAGATCGACGAAATCACCCCTCGCTACCGCTATGTCCGCGAACTTTCGGAGTTCGTGTATGAAATCATGCCTGAAAGCGCCGCAATTTTGGTCGGCATCCGGCAAATGCAGGACCAGCTGGAGGGCGCGCCTGATGCGGCTGCGCTGAAAGGCAAGGCCGGGGAGTTTGGCAGCCTGTTGCAGAAACTGACCGGAGAGGACCGTCACGCCGCCGATGCTGGCCGATTGGCGCAGGCGATCGGGAACCAAGGCGCGGAAACCGCTCTCAAGGAGTCGCTCGACGCTCTGCGCGACGAGGCCTCCAACCTGCAAACCCTGATCAAGAATCTGGCTTATCTCATCGCCCCGCCAGCAACCCCGGGATATGTCACGGCCCCGCCACCCAGAATCGCCTTGCTCGAGAAAGTGATGGACCTCGCGGCCTATCAGCAGGACCTCGGGCGGGATACCCAAACCGCCGCGCAAGCGGATTTGGCGGCTGCCGCCGCGCGCCAGCGCGAACTCGCAGACCAATGCATGGCACTCTTCCCCAAACCTGCCCCAGTGCCGCCCGCCCCGGCGCCGCCCGCCGCACTCCAACCTGTCGCGGCCCAACCTGCTCCGGTCGAACCTGCTCCGGTCGAACCTGCTCCGGTCGAACCTGCTCCGGTCGAACCTGCTCCGGTCGAACCCGCGCCGGTCGAACCCGCGCCGGTCGAACCTGTTCCGGTCCAACCCGCTCCGGCACCTCATCCGAAATTGGCTGCTGCACACATTCACATGTCTGCCACCGCGGCAGCCTTTGAAAAGGGCGACGCTCCGTCGGCCATGACCAGCCTGCATCAGGCGAACGACGCGCTGCGCCACTTCATTGTCGAATACACTCTGAAGTATGTGATGATACCTCCGCCGGGGCCGCCGCAGCCCCCGGCGCCGACCGAGGTCGATGAACTCAAGGAACAGGACAATCCATTGTTCGAGCCCGGTGCCCTGACCGGCACCAAGCCGAAGGGCGGGCGCCTCGAGTGGGAAGTGCTTGGCCGCCGCGACCGCGCCGCTCTCAACGAAAACTTCGCCAGGGAACTGCCGCTTGAGTATCGTGCCATCCTGAAGGATTATTACGAAAAACTGACCAAATGAGCGATTCAAACATTCAACCGACCGGATATCCACGCATCCCGACATCCGCTCCTGCAGCGGTGGCTCATTCGCCAATCCGCAGGTCTTTGTCGCTTTGTGTGCTGGGGACTCTCCTGATCGCGTCACCGCTCGACCTCCACGCCCAGACGGCCGAAGTTGACGGCGCGCCTGAGTTGACCGTCGAGGCATCCCGCGCGATTGACAAGGGACTCGAATACCTGCTTGCGGCCCAGAAAAATGACGGCTCCTGGGACAGCGATGGCAATGGCCTCCACGCGGTTGCCAACACTTCGCTCGCCTTGATGGCTTTCATGGGCAAGGGGCAGTTCCCGGGCTTCGGCCCGCATGCAGAGCCGCTCGACCGGGGCATGAAGTGGCTGCTGAAGGAGGCGAAGAAACGGCCCGACGGATATCTGGGCACGGTGATGTACGAACACGGCTTCGCGACCCTCGCTCTCTCCGAGATGTGGGGAATGGTCCGTGACCCGGAGGATGATGATGCGATCAAGGAGGCCCTCGAGAAGGCTGTGGAGGTCATTCTTCGTTCGCAGAATGCCGGCGGCGGATGGCGCTACCAACCCCAGGCCGATGCCGGCCAGGACACTTCCTGCACCATGACCGTCTTCCATGCCCTCGCCTCGGCCCACCAGGCGGGTATCGTGGTGCCCAACGCGACGATCGCGAGAGTGGTGAAGTATCTTCAGGGAGTGCAAGACCCGCAAAGCGGCGGATTTGGCTACACCGGCCGAAATACAAAGGGCGTTGCCTGCACCGCGGGCGGTGCCTACATCGCCCAGCTCGCGGGACAACGGGACACCGAAATGGTCAATGCCGCAATCCGCCATCTCAAGAGCCAGGCTCCGGCTATCTTCACCGGGGGCGTGATGTATTACCACTACGCCCACTACTATGCCATCCAGGCCATGGTGCAGGCCGGCGACCAGGAATACTCCGAATGGTATCCCCAGATCCGGGACGCGCTGGTCAGTCAGCAAAATGCCCAGGGTGCCTGGGGCCCGGCCACCAATCCGGGCACCATTTCCTACGAAACGCCGATGGCCATCATCATCCTGGCCACCCCCCATCGTTACATCCCGATTTACCAGAGATGATATGAGTATTCTCCGTCGTGCATGCCTCGCCCTGTGGTTTGCCGGGCTTCTCCCCTGTTCTGCCGCCGAACCCGCGGCGCCGCCATCCGGAATCTCGGAAAATCAGATTGCATCCCTGCGGCAGGATCTGGCCGAGGCAGGCGAGGCCACCTCATCGGCTGGCAAGCGCCGCGGCTACAAGAACGTCGTCCGCGACGGCAGGGATCTCCTGGATGGCACTCCGGCAGCGCCGAACCGCTGGCTGGTCATGGGCATCATGCTGGATGGCCAAAAGCGTCTGCTTGGCATGGAGAATTCCGATCCGAACCGCGCGGCGCTGCTGGAAACCTGCGCCAAGCTCGCCGAGGCCCCCGACGAATATGCCGAACTGCGTCTCGAGGCCGACCTCCTGCTGTCGGAAAGCGCCCTGTCGCAAAAGGGTGCGGATGTCGACGAGCGGGCCCGTGCGCTGGAGGAGTTGATCGCGCGCTATCGCGGCACACCGGCCGAAGCCAAAAGCCTCATCATGACCGCTCAAATCGCCGGAAAACTCGACGCCCTCGATCTGAAGGGGCGGATCATTGACACCTTGAGCGGGCGTTTTGCCGGTGATCCCGCCATCATCGAGTGGTGCCGGCAGAACCTCAGCATCAGCAGCATGGATGTCATTTTCGCGGGCACCTACACCCGCGCCGACGGCGTTGAGCTGAACTTCCCCATCGATGCGATGGGTCAGGCGTATGTCGTCGTGTTCTGGTCGAATGAAACGCCCGGTATCGAAGACTACCTGAAGCATATCGGCGAGCTGCAGCAATCCTTCCGCCATGTTTTACGGGTTTACAGCTTCAATCTCGACGAACTGCCGGATTTTGGACAATCCACACTCAGCAAGCTCGGCGTGGACTGGGTAGCCATGCGCTTGCCCGGCGGCAGGAAAGCCCAGACCTGCCGCACCTATGCACAGGGCGATCCCTCCTGCCTTCTTTGCAACGGCTTCGGGCATGCCCAGCTGGTGCCGTCCACCGCTGCCATCGGATCCGACGATCCCCGCAAGCGGGCGAGCTACGAGCTCACGCCGGAGAGGGTTCCTGAGGACCGTCAACTCGTGCAATTGCAGTCCCTGTTCATCGGTGACTACCTGGTCACGGGCGCGGACAACAAGCTCGACCCGGCTTTTCCCCCGGAGCTGCAAATGATCTCATTCGATGCGGACACTCCCTCCGCAAGCAGACTCAACCGCACGGCCGATTCCACCCCGGACGAAACTCTCTCCGCCATCCAGGCCTGTTTCACGCTTCCGCCCTTCCGCTATCGACTTGCTCCTGCCGAAGCTCTGGCGAACTACCAAAAGGCTCACGGGCTCTGTCTCGATGCGCTCAAGCAATATCCCGCCGACCCGGATTCATGGATCGTGCGCAACCGCATGATCGTTGCCTTGCTGGGGATGTGGAATCTTGCCTGCGAGCCTGAATACCTCGCCCAAGCCACCGGGCAGGCGCGGGAAGTGCTTGCCAAGGGGGTTCCGCCCGCGGCGGGAGTGGTCGCCCGCTTCTGCCTCGCCAAGCAGGCCATCCGCCAGGGCGGGGCCAAGCCCGATGAACTTCTGGCGCAACTGATCAGCGAATCCGGTGGCACCCAGGCCCCGGCATCGGCTTATGCCGCGGCGGCAATCCTCGCCCTCGACGCCCAGGCGAGGAACCTGCACGACCAATACCGCGAGAAGTTCCCGCTGGCGAAATACGACGGCAATCCGGCGCTCTGGCCGGTTGGCTCGTTTCTCCGCGATCGCTGCCACAGGCATGCCCTGCTCAAGGCGAACACCATCTACAATCGAAGCAATCCCGCCCCGCGCGGATACATCATCAATCTTGGGGGCACGCCGCCGGATGTTCCGATGCCTGCGATCGAACTCAGGACGCTCGACGGCAAGACGCTGCGGGTTCCTGATGACACCCGCGGGAAATTGACGCTGCTGGTGTTTGTCGAGCCGCCCGCGGTGATCGATACGGAGCCGGAACTCGATGCCAATGGCAAGCCTATCCCCAGGAAAAGGTATGCCATCATGGCTGATGCCCTCGATCTGGCCGAGCGTCATGTCAACAAGGACGTCAATCTTGTCGCCGCCTTCCTGTGCGACGACCCGGCCAAGGTCGAGGCCATGATAAAGGTGGAGGGATGGACGTGCCAGGCGGCGATGGTTCCCGGCGGACTCTCCAATCCGATGGTGCGGCGGCTTGGGATCCTGTCGGCCGACCGCATTCCCAACCCGTTTCTGCTCCGCCGTGACGGCACCATCGCATGGGACGCCAGGGGCCTCGAGTACAAGGGCGACGGAGGCACTCAATTCACGATGCTCCTTGCCATGAAGGTGCAGATCGAGGCGTGCGAGGTGGAGCATGCGTGCAAGGCCCTGGAGAAAGGCGATTTCAAGGAGGCTGCTCGCGTCTTCGGCGGCCCTTATCTTCCCTGGCCGCCCGACCGCTTCGGCTGGCGGGCCCCGAGATATCATGGGCAGGCCCTGGCATACATCGGCATGAAGGACTGGAAAGCCGCGCTTGAGTCCATCGATATCGCGATCGACGCCCAGAAACTGTACTACTACCGGGCCAAAATCAACGACAAGGAGGCCGCCATCTGGCGGGAGCAGGCCGCCACGGTCACAATTACGAAGCCGGATGACATTCTGGTGGAACTATGGGCCACCAAGGCCGGGATTCTCGACCAACTCGGGCGCAAGGACGAGGCGGCCGAAATGCGCAAGCGCGCCGCGGAGCCGGCCGCAACGTCTGGTCCGGGCGTCTATCAATCGACCCACGAGAGACTGAAAGAATGGTTGAAGCGGCACCAAATGGAAACTCCGAAGCCATGAAGAAACGTACGATGACCGGCGAATTCCGCCGAATCCGACCATATTGAGAACATATCAACAACAAAGAAAAAATCGCATCATGAAGAATTCCGACTTCATCAAGAGTGCATGGATCGCGGCGGCCTTGGTCATATCGACACCGGCCTTTGCCGCGGAAAACCCGGAACCGGCCAGCCAGACGCCAGAAGGGAAGAAACTCGAGGCGCATTACAGCAAAATGCTGGCTGATCTGCAGGAGCAGATCAAGCGCCTGGAACCCAAGGTGGATGAGAAGAAGAAGGCTGAATTCACCGGGCTGCTGGGCGACTTTGAGAACCTCCCGCCTGTGACCAAGACCGTCATGGGCAAGGAAGTCGTCGTGAAACACGGCCCCGACAACCCTGCGTTTGTTGAAAAACAGAAGGAGGTCCTTGCGGCCGCCCGCGTCGTCTTGAAGGATATCGAGACCTTTCTCGCCAACGAGAAAGAACAGGCCGCCATGGCCAAGTTCGCGCTGTTGTCTCACGCCACCCCGGAGCGGTTGGCCGCGTTTGCACAACAGGGTGAGGAGGAAAAAGCTTTGATCGACAAGTTGCTCAACGACGACAAGCTTGTTTTGCAGGTGATGACGATGGAGGGGGCCACCGGCGGAAACTACGGCCAGGCGATGCGGAACTACACCGCCATTCATAAAGCCACCGAGCGTTCCCATGAAGGGTTCTTACAGGTTTGGGCACTGGCTGCATCACTCCAATACACCGATGAAACCTATGTCTATCCCGACGTTCCCGCGGCCGACTCCCTGGTCAAATACTACCTGAATTACCTGAAGGCATACGACGACGGCGTGCTTGACCCCGCCTTCGCCGAGTTGGGTGGCACCGGTTGGGACTATCGTTTCGTGTTTCCTGACTCCTACACGCTTGAGGATATCGATTGGATCAGAAAGGTGATACGGAACTATCGTCCCGACCTGACCCGGCTGGATTACGACTGGCGGTATTGCAGGATTGTGAAGTCGGACGTGCCTTATGTGATGGGAGTTGACCGAAGTGGTATGCCGGCAGAATTGAGCAACATCCAGAAGTTCTTTCTGGAGGGCGGCATCTGCGGCCCGCGTGCCTTCGTCGGCCAACTGTCGTGTTACGCTTTCGGCATTCCGGCGCGGCGGGCTCCTTCTCCGGGACACGCCGCCATGGCGCGCTGGACTCCGGACGGCTGGACCACTGTTTTTGGACCTCATTTCGCGTTCTGCAACGTCAATGGCCTGCCCGGACTGGAGTTTCTCCTGA